>JAOZMC010000051.1 GCA_029934475.1 Arcobacteraceae bacterium | reverse complement strand
CTTATAGCCCCAAACTCTATGAGTATTGAGTTTTTGAGGTAATCTAAAACACGATGACTCGTTCCCAACGTCCTCGTTGGGAATGTATACACGACAAACAACCGAAATAATAGATAAAAAGCGATATAAACACAAAGTATACAATCTGCTAAGCAAAGAGTTTGGGAACGAGGCAGCAAGCAAAGAGCTTGGGAACGAGTTAAGATGAAAAGAAAAAGTTTAAATACTTAAATATACGACAAAGCTCATACACACACCACTACAACCAAAGAAGTATGGTAGAGCGAGTAAATAAGTATCTCAAAGATGACTTTGGATGTAATACGATATATTATCAAGAAGCTACCAAAGTGGTATCTGTTTTATCATTTGGCATATTGTCTATTTGTATCCATCAAAGTTTGAAACTTATAACATAGCTTCGCTTTAAGTGTCTAGATGACACTATTAAAAACCGTAAGAATTTAAAGTTATCCATAAAGCACGAGTAAAAAATATGCTTTTTTATAAATATAGCACAATAATGGTCCGTTTTACTACAAAAACAGTTGCCTATCTTTTTTTAGACAAAAAGTCAATGAAATAAAAAATTAGCTATGTTGTGTTTTTGAATTTGTAAGTGGCTCTTGATATATTATCTAAACTTTGGTGGAGTATTCTCATCCACAACCAGCGATGGCAAATGCCACGACCGCCCCTGTCCATAGCGACCGTGTCTTTGTAGCTAGGCTACCTAAAGAGGCGAGATTTCTCTCCCCCCCCTATTTTGATGGGGTGCTTGTAGTAGATGGGACAACTCTTGCATCTCTTGTGATATTTTTCATAATACGACTCATTGTTTTATTTTAGCTTTCGCTATGGTGTATTGTATCATAATATGTTGAAGTTTATCAAAAAAATGAAAATATTTTGTGTTTTTAATCTGCTTTGAGATTATATGTTGATTTGTTTGAGATTATAGTTTATGGTGATTTTCATGTTTGACCACTAGCTATATTTTCTTTAAAATTCCACCTTTATAATAAAAAGTAGTATCTACATAATCATCGCCAAACTGTTTGAAGTGGCTTTTTGCTCCATCTAAGCACAGTTTAAAATACTCCTTGTTGGGTTGTATAGCACTGTTTTGTTTGCCTTTTTTGCCTACATATACTATACAATCTTTCAAAACTTCTCCATCATAATCGACCACAGCTCCATCTACTAGTGCTGTCCTGTCGTAGCCTCGCTCTCTGTCATCAAGCCTTGCAAAATGCTCTTTGGGTAGGTCTAGGACAGCTATGGCATTGAACCATGCACTCTGGTCTGCTTGGACATTCATAACCGCTCTACTGTCGCTATCTACCTTCCTCCACGATGGCTCTTGGTTAAATAATCTTTTGTATCCGTTTACCTTGACATATTTTATCATATCTGTCGTTATATCGTGTTTTGCTAACTCTTTTGGGTGCAAAAGAGACCCAAATAGTATCAAATTCATATTTATCCTTTTTTTGGTTGTAGATTTATTTATCGGTATATGTAGCTACATTGTAAGCTTGGACTAGCCCACCATCAGCTATACACTCAGTTTCGAAAAACTCCACTATATCATCTGATTGACAGTGTTTTTCAAACGACTCTATGTTGTCCCAGCTTTCATTAAACACTATAGGCATACTATCGCCTGTCGCAAAAGGAGTCTTGATATGCTTGGTCAATATGTAGCTAATACAACCTATTTGGGCTCTGGTTTTCGGCTCTAGTGCTTTTAGTCTGGCGAAAAGTTCATCGAACTTTCCTTTTTTTGGCGTAAATTGTGCTATACAGTAGATAGTTTTTGACATCTTATGCTCCTTTGGTTATGCTATCTAGTTTGTCTGCTAAATCTTTGGCTAGTATCTTGTAGTTTCGTTTTAAACTCAATAGCTTCTCTTGTCCTTTGTTGCCAACTTTGGCATCTTGAGTGCTAGGACTATCTATAAGCTCTTGGAGTTTGTCTGTGATACTTTGTCTGTCAAAATCACAGAAAAATGCCTCGTCTTCATCAAATACACTGTGGTTTTTTGGTGTATTTGTAAGCACCGCTGGTATAGAACAAGCATAGTAGTCCATCACCTTTTTGAGCACCATAGTATCAAAATACCTGTTTCGTGGCATGAGAGCTAGACCTATGTCGTGTTTGTTGACTTGTGCTCGCAAATCTTCTAGCGACATGGCATTGACTATAGTTATATGACTTTTAAGTTTCGGATAGTTTTTGAGCAAATCCGTGATATATGTCTTGTCTGTGGTAGAGATAGTCAGCGACCATTTGTCATTTTTTAAGGCATCAAACCCGTCTAAAATAGTCTGTGATTGTCTATTTTTGTCTATAGTTCCTACATATATGAACTTGGTAATATCATCTTTTGATACTATGTGTTTGTTTAACTTTTCTGGGTCAAGTCCTGTAAATATAGGAAATGTATCTATATATATATGACTATAAAATTCATCTTTCATCTCGGTAGATACTGGCAAAAACAGGTCGCATCTGTTTAGCATATTGTCTCTGCTTTTTATCTTTTGTTGGTAGATAAATTTCCGCACTGCCGACACAGGGAAAAAACTATTTTCAAACTCTTGATTGTAGTGCTTATAGGCAAACGATATTCTAAACCCTACTTTGTAGCCATATTTTGCCCTGTTGTCTAATGCATTTTGCAAAAATCGCCGTCTATTTCGCACCAATACAAAGCTATATGCACCTATGTCTATGCTTTTTCTAGCTAGATATTCTATGATACTGTTTTCATATAACTGTGGCACTATAAAGTGGTTGCCTTTTTCTTGGAAACTGTCTTTGAAGTTTGTGATAAACACTATATCCACTTCATAATATTTTTTCAAATAATTGTCAAATAGCGGGGTAATAGTCCCATGTTCGCTATACTCTTCTTGGTTTGTGATCAGTAATAATTTTTTCATATTTGCTCCTCTTCTAGCTCTTTTTCAAATCGTTTTTTGTCAAATTTTCTATCCAGATATGTACATGCTATTTGCACATCTCGTTTGGCATTGCCTAGGCACGAAGTAGCTCCCGGAGATGGTGTCATGTTAAACACTATACCCTCGCCTGTGTTTATAGATGCTTCTCCTAGCATGAGCTTTTGATTTTTTTTGTCGAGTATTTGACCTCTCACTCCACCGAAACCATCTGCATACTCTATATCTTTTGCACTCAATGACGGCACTATCTTCCTAGCATCTTTCAAAAACGCCAACTTTCCAAAATAGGGCACTTCAAAAAGAAAATTCCTCAAGATATAGTTTCGTATCTGGCTATCTTTAAATAGATTGAAAAATATTTTCAGGACATTTATATCTAGTTGCAAAGTCTTGAAAAAGTCGATATATGTGCCACTTCTAAATCTCTCTAGCTTTGGAAGCACCAAAGCAGTAGGACCAAACCTAGTGTTGTCGTCTAGTGTGACATCAGGGTCGCCGTGAAGTGCTGCAAATGGTAGCTTGGGATTTTGCACCATATATACTTTGCCTTTAAGTATATGTTTGTGTGCTTTGTAGAAGCTACCAGCTATAGGTATCTGTCCGTAGTGTTTGCCATATCCCATACTGTGTGCTATATACAAGCTGTGAGCTCCAGCGTTGACTATGACCATCTTTGCTTTGTATGTAGCTTTTTTTGTCTTGACTTGATAGATGCCATCTATTTTTTCTATATTTTTGACTTGTGAGTTGAGAAATATATCTGTCTTTATCTTTTTGTTTTTCTTTGCATTGTCTATAAAGGACTGGCTTAGGGTCTTGAAGTTTGCTGTGGCATATTCGTCTATCGCACCCACACCTACTATCTCTTCGTCTCTGCCTTTGCCATCTTTGTCAAATATGAGAGCTGGTTCTATTTGTTCTAGTTTTTGTTTGTCATATACTTCGAGATACGGATACAACTCTTTGAACTCCTCGTATCGTTTGAGCATAAACCGACACTCGCTATAGCCTATACCTATAGCCATCTTTTGATGTTTGAACATTATTTCATCTTCATAGCCGTGTTGCAAACAATACTTTTCTACCATCTTTGCTGTGATTTTGACCTTTTTTGCTTTTTCTAAAGTATAGTTGGTCTCTATATCTCCACAATGTATCGTCTGCGAGTTTGCTGTGGCATTTGAGTTCAAAAGCGAAAGCTCATCGTATTTCTCAAGCAAACACACTGAGCTGATATCTGTGTATGTTGCCACCTCATAAAAAAGTGCCGAACCGGACACTCCACCGCCTACTATTAGTAGCTCATATATCTCATCATTTTTTACCATTTTGTCGCCTTTATCTATTTTGTGAGTATTTTATCATATATCTATTAAGTTAACCTAGATTTGTGATATAATCGTAGCAAATATGATGAGACCTGCCCCCACAAGCTGCCAAAACAGTAGCACCTCGCCACCTACAAACACTCCATAAAATGCAGCACTGAGAGGCTCTAGTATAAAGATAATCACAGTTTTAGATGCTGTCACAAACTTTTGCATATATGTCTGCACCAAAAATGCATAAGCCGTGGCAAATACCGCTGTGACTATCAAAGCTATGAAAAATGTCCGACTAAACTCTATATCAAATGTAACTGGCTCAAATACAAAAGAAAATATCATAGACAAAAAAGCCACGACTAGTAGCTGTGTCGTCACGACTACAAATATATCGCATTTTTTAGAAAATATCTCGGTGTATAGCAGATGAAAAGCAAACAACACGGCACAAAACACCCCCAGTGTCTCGCCAAACCCGAAGCTCAAACTACTGTTCATAGTGAGATAATACAACCCTACAGCACCAAGTATAGAACCTATTATTACTTTTTTTGGTATGTGTTGTCTAAACAACACAAAAGAAAAAAACGGCACAAATATGACCATAAGTCCTGTCAAAAATGCCACGATGGAGCTTTGAGTATATAGTAGGGCAAATGTCTGTGAAGCATAGGCAAAAAATAGTATAACCCCCAGCACTAGTCCATAAAACAGATCTGTAGGGCGGACTTTTTGGGCTTTTTTGTATGATATAGCTAGCATAATGACAAATGCCAAACCAAATCTATAAAACAAAAATGCATACACAGGCACGGTAGCTATGGCATCTTGCATCATCAAAAATGTAACACCCCAAAATATCGCCACAGATGCTAGCATTAGCTCCGCTTTTATGTTTGATTTTATATTCATGGGAGAATTTTAGCCAAAAATTATAAATTTATGATACAATAGGATATGTTTAGATATTTATATATATTTTCAGTGCTGTTTTGTCTGCCGATATTTGCTAGCATTCACCCAATATCGCCCGAGTTGCTACAAAATATGACAGCAAACGGTAGCCACAAAAGCACATGTCCTATCTCTAGCAAACAGCTACGAGTAGTATCTGTGCCGTATATAGACTTCAAAGGACGAAGTCAAACTGGCAAACTGGTAGTCCATAAAGATATAGCCAAAAAAGTAGAAAAGATATTTGACAAACTGTATCAAAAAAGGTATCGTATAGAGCAAATACGACCTATATGGCGATATGGAGCAAACGACCACGACTCTATATCTGCCAACAACACCTCTGCATACAATTGTCGCAAGATAGCAGGCACTACAAAGTGGTCAAATCATGCCTATGGACTAGCTATAGATATAAATCCCATACAAAACCCATATGTCTCACGAAGCGGACAGACGACACACAAAGAGTCACGACCTTTTGTAGATAGGTCAAGTAAGCAAAAGCACAGCACCGCCATGATACAGGCAGATAGCTATATAGTCAAACTATTTAAGAGACACGGATTTAGGTGGGGAGGCGACTGGCGGAGTATCAAGGACTATCAGCATTTTGAATACAAAAGACAAAAATAATCCTAACTATACTCCTCTTTGAACTTCACATACATAGCGGCATGTTTTATCAACTCTTCGCATTTTACATCACTTAACTGCTTGACTACTTTGGCAGGACTTCCCATGATTAGGCTATGTGGTGGAAAAATCTTGCCAGATGTTACTAGCGAATTTGCCCCCACTATACTACCCTCTCCTATGACGGCACCGTCCAAAATAGTAGCACTCATACCTATCAGGCATCCATTTTCAATAGTACAACCATGAAGCATAACCTTGTGTCCTATAGTCACATCATCGCCTATGATTGTAGGGTTGCCGTCTGTTTTGTCCTCTTTTTTGTAGTGAGTTACATGCACCATAGATAGATCTTGCACCGAAGTTCGCTCACCTATAGTGATACTATGTACATCGCCTCGCACGACAGCACCAAACCACACAGAACTATCTGCTCCTATAGTCACATCTCCTATGATATCCGCACTAGGAGCGACCCATGCTCGTGGGTCTATGTGTGGAAACATATCTTTGTATTTAAGTATCATATTTATCCTTTTTTAATCATAATCATATTATAACATATTTTCCTGAACACAACTCATGATGGTGCTATAGTTTGTGGTGTCCATGTGGCTTGGTGCAGAAAGTTTTGTATTTTTGACAGTTCATCTAAAATTATATTTTTTGAGTAGTCTTCTTCTATATGTTTTTTGACTCTTTCTAGTTCCCACTCGATATCAACCTGTTCTGATATTGCATTGTAGCTTACTATAAATTCTTTGTTTTGTTTTTGGTTATCAAAGTATTGTTCTGCATTGTTCATTTGTGTATTCCTCCATTATGTTTTTGGCTTTTTCTATCTCTTTTTGCGGTGTTTTTCCAGACTTCTTGACAAAACCATTGGTGAAAATTATCATTTGATTCTTTTCATAAAAGTATAAACTTCTTGAAGTTTTATTTTTGAGATTAACTTTTAGCTCAAAAATACCATCTTGCAAAGGTTTTGTAAATTTGTCAGACAATCTAAAATTATTATTTTTGTACTCAATAAGTTTCTCTATATGTTTATATATCAAAACTCTTTCTAAAACAGTTATGCTTTCAAGAAAATCAATCATTGGAACAGAACCGTTGATATTAGCAAAATCAAATTTAAATTTTTTCATACTTTATTTTATCTTAAAAATATAAATTTTCCTCCGCTCATAAAATACTCCTTGATTTATAGTGATGCCTTGTGTAGAAACTACATCTTTGGTACAAAATATATCGATATATCTACAGGTTATCTGCAGCAAACTTTCTGGCACTATATATGAGCCCTGCCACGAGCCCAGCTCCTATGACAATATTGATACCGGGTATAGCCAGAAGCATCGTCAATACACCTATCTTGACAGTTTTTTCGCCTACTGCTATACCTACGACGAAAACTTTTTATTTGTCAAATAAAATTATATTGTATTATCTTTTGATATCCATTTACCTGTTTTTTTATCGAAGTGTTTAGTATTTGGGTTTCTTGGCATATAGCTAATTTTTAACTTATTTGAAGTGTCTGCACAATCCAACTTTGCATTTTTCAGCATCACTTCTATATTATGATAAACATTTTCCAAGATATTTTGTTCTATATTGTCCAGATGTAGTCTTGTTCTGTTTTCTATCCAGCTTATCTTTAGGTAGTCTATAAGCTCTGTATCCCAATCATCTTTGAACACACCTTTAAAAAGAGTTTTCAGAGTATTTAGCTTTTCTTTATCATCTGATGTTATCGCTTTCATTCTTACAAGTTTTTGATATTCTGCAGATGCGGTGAAGATATTTGGATTTGAAAAACCATATTTTATAGCAGAGTTTCTGATCTTTTCTATAGCTTTGTTTTCATGAAAAAACCAAAAGTCTTTTAGTCTTTGATAAAACTCATCTCTAGTTTTAGAGCTTTTTATCTCTTTTATGCTACGGTTATCTTCAAAAGCCATATCTATCTTATTGACTATAAAAAAAACTTCAAAGCCAGCATCTCTTTCTTTTCTTTGCTTTATCATATCCCATATATTTCCTTTGGATAGCTCGAGATTTGTATCGATTTGGCCATAATCAAAAAGATACAGAACCATATCTGCCTCTTCTTGGATTATATTTTTTGTGATATCACGATGTTTGTCTTGAAATTCATCTGTATTGTTTGGACCGGGTGTATCTATGATGACAAACTTTAGATGAACATTGTCATGGTTTTGCAACGAAAAAAAATCCCAATGCAAATGTATCTCTTTGACCGATTTGTATTTGTCATCAAGTTCGCTAGAATCCTTTCTGGCATAAAATTTCAGCTGATGCTTCACTTCATCTTTGGAAAGCTCGACAGATTTTTTGTCGTCCATAAACTCTATTATAGCTTTGTCGTTGTCAGGATTGTCATCTGAATATATATAGACAGGACAGTCAGTCGTAGCTTGTGAATAGGCGGGCAATATATCATCGGCAAACATAGCATTGATAAAAGTTGATTTACCAGCACTCATATTTGCTACTATTGCTATCTTGTACTCTTTGTTTAGCACAGCATCAATACTAGCCTTGTCTTGTATAAAAGGCTCCAAAAGACCCAACAAAGCTTTTGTTTGTGACAGTTTTGTCAGGGCTAAGTTTTGTAAATGTTGCTTAATCACTTTTTTTGTCTAAAAAATCTTCTATCAATTTTTTCAACTCATCATGTTTTATAATATTTTTGTTTTTATACAATTTTTTCAACTCATCTATGTCGTTGTTGTTTATACAAGATTCAACTATTCGCTTACTTCTCTCATATTTTTCATCATCACTTGATATATCTTCAACATTTATGATCTTTCTTTTGTTTTTTTTGTTATAATAAATAATGCCACCTATAGTGATAACTCCTGCTACTAAAAGTATTGTTCCTGTAGATAAACCTAAAACTGATGTTGTTGTCGGTGCTAATGCCATGTTCTCTCCTTTTGTGTTCTGCTTAGTTCGTTGTATTGTATCCATGCCTTCGTTAATATTATATCTTTATTTTTCAAATCACTTTTTAACTCTTCTATCTCTTTTTCTTTTGCTTCTTTAAATTCACAGACTTCATTTTGATAAAATTTGACAAATTCTATGATTACTTTTATATATTTTTCTAGTTCGCTTTTATAAAATGTTTTATGTGTAGATTTTATACTCTTTGTATATATTTCTTTGATTTTACCTGGTAATATTATGATGCTGTGCTCTTCTGCCTGAATAATCCTTTTCTCTGTAAAGCTTCCACCTTCACTTCGTTCTTCTTTGTGGCTATATGATATAATACTATCTGGCACTTCTATATCATCACCAAAAAAAGTTTCTGTATCCAACAAGTTTTGATCTATATTTGTAGTTTTGACATCGAGAGCATCTTTCAGATGTTTGTCGAACTCTTGTTTATATTCATAAAACATAGTCCCAATCTCCCCAGAAAGTTTGGTCAGATTATTTTTAATATCTGTTTTGCTGTCTAAATAATTATTTTTATAATCATTTAAAATTGATTTCATAAAAGCACTGATAGCATCTGTTGTTTTTTTTATTTTGATATCACTTTTAACTGTAAATTTCAAGCCAGTAGCTATATTTTTCCCACAATAATCTTTTAAATTTTCTTTCTGTTCGTTTTTTGCATTTTTTATAGCACTTTTTTGATCGTGACCTTCAAGCAATAACTCCAGCAACACGATAGTTCTGTTTGTTGCTTCGTCTATTTTATCTGTCAGTTGTTTTTTTATATTGTTATCTAGCATAAAAAAACTAATTGTAGCAAAAAATAAAAATATATATTCTAGCATATTAAAACCATACCTTGTTTTTTGTGATTAAATTAAAGAATATAAGAAAATATATTAGTATAATCACAATAGCTATAAT
>JAOZMC010000050.1 GCA_029934475.1 Arcobacteraceae bacterium | reverse complement strand
CCACCACCTCCGCCACCACAACCAGCGATGGCGAGTGCCATCACACCACCTATCAAGAGCGACTTGGCTCTGTTGGTAAATCTACCTAATAGGGCGAGATTTCTCCCCCCCTCCCCATTTGATGGGGTGTTTGTAGCGGATGGGACAACTCTATGCTGTCTTGTGATATTTTTCATAATATATCTCCTTTTTGATTTAGCTTTCGCTGTGTTGTATTGTAATATGTTGAAGTTTACCAAAAAGTGAAAATATTTCGTTTGCTCCCGAGTATGCTGTCACCGCTAACCCACTTATACCGATAGCCAGTGCACTAAACTGGCCTAGATAAGTGCTACTGTGCCTAAAGTTTTGTTCTTTTTGTGCCATCTTGACAATGTCCTGAGGAGCATTTTTATAAACCTTTCCGTATTCTTTTAGTGTTATAGGATCTGGAAGTGGACCTGAAAATATATTCATCTGTCGTAGTGCTACCATGGATTTGGTGTCATGCTCCATGTCTAGTATAATCTTTTGTAGCAGTTCTGGTCTTTGCTGAAGTGCTTTTTAGATATTATTTTCTATTGTTTCGATTTGTTGTGTTTGTTTGGGGTTTTCTTTGTTTGGCATAATTCTTCCATGTTGTTCGTATGATAATAATCTTGTATAGAATTTTGTATATCCATACCTATAGCTTTCCAGTCATTTGCTTGGTTATTTGTGTTATAATCCGGGAAAAGAGCCAAAGCTTTAGAATATCCATCGATAAAAGCTACAAATTGTCGTCCCATATTATACTCCTTTTTATCTCCTGTCATCAGCATATGTAATATTTTATCGTATCTATCTTAAAACAATCTAAATATATAGAAATTTACCAAAATTTATCAAATATAGCAATATCGTTTAGCACATATTTGACTATATCATCTCGTATATCCACGATAGCAAAAAAGTCATCAAACACGATAGTAGCCAACCCATCTGTGTAGTTTTGTAGATATTTTGTGTCTATCTTTTTGCCTTGTTGTATCCATAGTTTGTCGCCTGTGTATTTAACTTGTTTTATACATAGATATTTTAGGGGATTTAGGCTTTTTTCGTCATCAAAGACAAACCGCCCTTCGGCTACTCTATGCAAACTACTCAAACTCCCCACTGCTTGTAGATTTTGTAGCAGTATCTGTGCTAGACTTCGTATATACGTGCCTGACCCCACTGTCATATCTACAGTGATAAAGGGGTGGCAATAGCTTTTGAAATTTACTTCATATATAGTAGATGTGATACTAGGTAGCTCAAAGCTCTCGCCGGCTCTAGCTTTGGCATATGCTCTGCTACCATCTATATGTTTGGCACTATATCTAGGAGGTGTATAGGATATATCTCCTACTAGCTTGTCTAGCTCTTTTTTGATAGCTGTTTCGTCCAATCTTTTGGGATTGTGTTCTATACTTTCTATGTTTTCTATATCAAACGAACTACTGACCGCCCCTAGCCATATAGTAGCGGTGTATCGTTTGGGTGTTTTGTCGAGATAGTCAAATAACCTTGTATATTTGCCAAATGCCACGACCAGACACCCACTAGCAAACGGATCAAGAGTGCCACTATATCCTGCCTTTTTGACTCCGTATTTTCGCTTGATCTGTCGTAGATAGTAGTTGGAGCTACTATTTATGGGCTTGTTGACTACAAAGAGTCTATTGGTTTGGGCTAAGATATATATCCTCTATCTCAAATTTTTTCACACCACCGGGTAGTCTAGCAGTGACCTCATCGCCTACATATTTGCCTAACAAACTCAACGATAGCGGAGAGTTGTATGATATTTTGCCATGATTTAGATCGGTCTCTATAGAGCTGGTGATCTCATATATCAAGATTTTGTCAAGTTCTATATCGTATAGCTTGACTGTAGAGCCGAAGCTAACCTTGTCGTGCGACAGTGTGGCAGGGTCGATAATCACGACACGAGTTACCATATCGTCTAGCTCGGCTATGGTTTTCTCTATGTGTGCTTTGTCTTCTCTGGCACTGTGGTATTCGGCATTTTCTTTTAGGTCTCCTAGCTGTCTAGCCTCATCTACTGCTTTGATAATCTTTGGTTTTTGCACCAATTTTAAGTCATTTAGCCTGGCAGTGAGTTTGTCGAAACTCTTTTTGGTCATAGGTTCTTTTATCATTTTGTTCCTTTTTTCTATTTTATCTGTTTTTTCTTAAAAGTGATGCTCACGGCACTCATGTCTGTATTTGCCACCACTTACAACAGCAAAAAAGTTTAGCTTGACACCTTGCTCGTGTGCTATCTGTTGGACTTTGTTTTTGTGCTTTGGATTTATGGTAAATAGTATCTCATACTCCTCGCCACTACAGATATCGTGCTGACATATATCTGTCGTAAATTCAAATCCTATATCATCTATACGGCTTAGTCGCTCTAGTTCAAACCCCAGTCCGTCTGATATATCTATAGCACTTCGCACATATTTTGCTATCTTTTTGAAAAATTTTGCTCTAATCTGCGGTGCTATAAACTTGCTTTTTTTGTCTATCTTTTCTCCATTTAAAAGGCGGTCAAGGTCTGTTTTGACACTCCCTATATCCCCTGTGTAGCATACTATGTCGCCAGTTGTTGCCCCTGTCCTATATGTGGGGTTTTTGCTCTTTGATATGAGAGTGATAGATATATCTAGTTTGTCGTTGCATATAGTATCGCCACCTATTATCTGTATGGCAAACTTTTTTGCTATTTTTTTGAAACCGTTTGCTAGGTCAATAAGCTGTGTCTTGTCATAGCTACTAGGTATGGCGACATTTAGCAAGGCATATTTTGGTCTGGCATTCATGACCACGGCATCGCTTATATTTACTAGCATAGCTTTGCTGGCGATTTGCTCCAAACTCAACCAATCTGCTCTAAAATGCACATCTTCAAAAAAACTATCACTACTATACACCCACTTGCCCTTTTTGTGGCAGATTACAGCTCCATCGTCTCCTATATGTTTGTCATCAAACTGTGATATAAAAAAGTTTTCCATACTTGTGTTCATAGGCTTATGTTTTCTAGATATTCTAAGTTTTCTAAGTTTTCACCATATATTATGATAGCATCGATACAATATGCCGGTTGGATTTTATGGACAATGAGATAATAATCCACAGAGTTATATAGCTTACGAAGTTTGCTTTTGGTTATGTTATATACCGCTTCATATGACTTGCCACTTTTGACCTCTACAAAATGATACACACCCTCTTTGGTAGTGATGATATCTATCTCGCCAAATTTTCTGGCATAGAAGTTTTGTCCTGCTATCTCGTGTCCTGTCTTTTGTAGAAACTTCACCGCCTTTTGTTCAGCTTTGTCACCTTTGCTTTTAGTGGAATATTTGTTGATATCTCACCTCTACACTTTTAAAACATGCAGTCTTTGTGCGAGTGTCGCTTTCGTCACCATACAGATAGTTTATCTTTGATTTTGGGTGATGAAACGAACAAAACATAGTCCCTGTGGCTATGGTCTTGCTAATCTTGACAGATAGTCTGCCACTTTGTCCATATGCTGAGTCAAGCACCATATCGAAGCTTTTGTCCGTGTCAAAGTCCTCTGCTGATAGTAGCAAAATATCTTCACTATGTAGCTGTGCTAGTCTGTCTGTTTTGGCGGTTTGTGAGCTGTTGTTGTAGTTGGTCAAAACTCTGCCAGTAGTTAGATAAAACTTTTTAGGTGCTTTGGTTATCAAGTTTTTTATCTGGTTTCGTAGGCTATATGGGTTAAATATAAAACTACCTAGTCCATCTTTGGTGTTAAATTTTTCCGTATGTAGCACTGGTGTGTCTTTTCTAGCTACTGGCCACTGCAAACCCTTTTGTCTGCTTTTTTTGAGCTTTTGATAGGTCGCTCCAGCAAACCGCACAGGTGCATCTACTCGCACATCGTTCCAGACATCTTCGCTGGTTTTATACAACATATTACCATCTATTTTGTTTTCTATATCTCGCAAAATCTCCCAGTCATCTAGCAAACTGTTTTCTATAAGCGGTTGAGACAGATGCAGTCTCCGCATAGCATTGACATAGACTCCTGTCTTTTCATAGGCGGATTTGACACCAAACAGCACATCTGCCTCACTGGCTATAGAGTTTTCAAACAGATCCAGCACCACTATCATATCTAGCTTTTTGATAGCTTTGTTGATCTTGTTGATATTTGAGTGTATATGTGTGATATCTTCGCCCATGACTAGCATACTTTTGATCTGTCCATCTAGCATAGCATCTATAGCTTCTGGAGTTTTTAGCCCTATCTTTTCAGGAGTTTGATAATCTGGCAAATAGTATGGCAGACAGCCCATATCACAGCAGCCTTGGACATTGTTTTGACCACGAAGTGGCATCAAGCCTGTGCCACTTTTGCCTATATTTCCAGTCAGCAAACTCAAGTTTGATATAGCCATGACAGCATAGCTACCATCTATATGCTCTGTGATACCAAGTCCCCAAAATATCATAGACTTTTTTGTAGCATAATCTCTAGCTATATCATAAACTTGCTGTGTGATATCTTCATATCCTTTGATATCTTGAAAGATCTCTGGCTTTGAATATGGGTCGCTTAGTATCTGTGCTTTATAGCTTTCAAACTCTTTTGTGCGACTTTTGATAAACTTTTTGTCATATAAATTTTCTGTTATGATGACATATGCCATACAGTTTAAAAACAACAGATTTGCCTCAAACGGCAACACTACCTTGTGCTTGGCTATCTTTGATATAGGTGTCGTCCGCACATCGCACACTGCTATATCGCATGTTTTGTTTTTAAAAGCTTCTATCATACGATTTGCCACTATGGGGTGGGCTTGTGTAGTGTTGGTGCCAATCAACAGCAAAAACTCTGCTATAAAAATATCGTCATATGGGTTGGTCGCTGCTCCCTCGCCTATAGTAGCGACCAGTCCATTTAGACTAGGAGCATGACAAACTCTAGCACAGTTGTCTATATTTGGGCTTCTCATCGTTGTCCTGGTAAATTTCTGCAACACATAGCCACTCTCACATGATGTTCTAGCTCCTCCTGTGGCAAAAAATGATTCCTCACCATATAGTCGCCTATTTTCGCTCAACTTCCAAGCTACTAGTGATGTGGCAAATGAATATGAACTAGCAAACCATATATCGTCCAACTTTTGCAAACTGTTTGACAGTGCTTTTAGCTCTCGTGGAAACTGCTCAAGATGTTTATGTACGAAACTTATCTTGACTTTAGCTTCTTTTAACCTATGTGGGCTATGGACGAAGTCAAACCCTCTCTTGCCTTTGATACACAGTTTGCCACGACTTACATATCCATCGTTTTGGGCATAGATTTTTTGTATTTGGTTCTCCTTGACTTCTGCTGTGATATCGCACCCTACTCCACAATATGTGCAGACAGAGCCTATATTAGCGACTGCCATCTAGTAGCTCTTTTAGCTTGAGTATCTCTCGTTTTTTGTTGGTATATGAGTTTTTGTTTGCTATCAAGTATGCCGATGACTCTAGTATTGTGTCGCCGACTTTTAAACCGTTTTCTCTCATAGTGTCGCCAGTTTCAACTATATCTACTATACAATCCGCCAATCCTACTAGTGGAGCTAACTCTATAGAGCCATATAGCTTGATGATATCCACTGCCATCGCCTTTTTTTCAAAATACCGCTTGGCTATATTTTCATGTTTGGTGGCTACTTTGAGCAGTGGTTTGTCATATGGCAACTGCTGGTTTTGTCGCAGACCTATAGCCACCTTGCACTTGCCTATGCGTAGGTCTAGTAGCTTGACTATGTCGTAGCTTTTTTCCTCTAGCACATCTAGCCCCACCACACCTATATCAGCCGACCCATAATCCACATAGGTAGGCACATCTTGATTTCGCACATTTAGAAACTTGAAGTTTGCTTTTTTTAATATTAACTTTCTGTTTTGAAACTCAAACTTCTCTTTAAATGCATGTTCAAATCTTTCCAAAGTTAGTTTGGCTATTCGTCCTTTTGGCAAAGCTATTGTGAGCATAATTTTTCCTTTTTGATTTTTTCTAGATTGTCTAGTAGCAGATTTTCTATATATATACTACCTTTGATAAATCTCGACAGCAACTCTCCATCGCCACCTGTGATATATATTGTGTCGTCTTTTGCTATATTTTTGATAGGCTGGACAATCGATTGGACTATGCCATAGGTTATAGCTTTGTCTGTATCCATAGGCAAAACAGCACTCTTGATATCAAAGTTTTGTTTTGTGTTAAGTTCATCTGAGATACCTGCATAGATAGTTTTGTATGCTGTGATACCTGGCAGTATAAAGCCCCCCATGTGGTGGCTGTCGGCTATGCTATCTACAGTTATAGCCGTGCCTGCATCTACTACTATGCCATCTGCTATATAGCTACATACCACAGCTCTATCTACTCCCCAGCCTACATAGTCGCTATCAAAAGATATATCGTGTGACATATTTTCTATATCTTTGTAGTTGTTTTTTAGTACATTTTCGCCAGCTTTTGATACCGAGATATAAAATATCTTTTCATCGAACTTTGGTAAAATATCATCATATTTACAGATATATATATTGTTTGATTGTTTAAATTTGATATGAGTGTTGCCTATATCACAAAATACCACGACAAATACTTAACGGAGCTTTAGATATCTGTTGTCATAATACAGCTTGTTGTCTATATATGTAGTCTTTTCATATTCGTTGAACCATATATCATATACTTTTGAAGTTTTGAAATCTTTTGAAAGTTTGATGAGATAGTTTTGGGACTCCAAAGCATATATAAACTTATCGCCGACTGCCAAAGTGAGTATCTTGGCAAATTTGTATTTTGCACTATTTTGCTCCTCTAGGGCATGGTTTAGCTGGATTATTTGACCGTCTACTGTGGCTATATATATGAACTTTTTGTTTGTTATTATATTGGCTACTTCATATTCTTTCAAGTTCAAACTTTGGTTGCCAAATGTCAGCACATTGTTGTTTGTCGCTGCTATGAGTGTGTTGTTGGTTACGGCTAAAAATATCACATTTTTGACGAAACCAGTAGTAGCTACTATCAAGTTTCTCAAGCTCTTTTTCTGCGACAAACTCACCACAGATACTTTGCCATCTAGTGTAGGGAAAAGTATGGTTTGGTTCATAAATACAGGACTGGCTACTTTTTTGTTGTTTATATATGAGTGTTCATGCTTTTCCTTAAATACCACTTCATCTTGGGCTATATCGTATATCACCATAGAGTTATCGCTCAACACTATAGCTAGTATATTGCCCTTTTTGGCTACAGATAGTGGCTTGGCTGATAGCTCTATAGTTTTGTTTGTGTCGTTCATGGTCAAGTTGTTGTCGTTTGCTGTAAACAACACGCCATCGCTATAATTTACTATATGTTGGTCCTGTGGGATCTGTCTGGTTTGCTTGCCATCTTTGGTGATGATAGTGCCGTTTTCTAGATATATTAGCTTTCCTGGCTTGTAGTTTTTGATATAATCATCTACGACTATATCGTCAGACGACACTCGTCCGTGTGTATCATCTGGGTCAAAATATTGTTTCTGTGAGCAACCGCCCAAAAGCAAGACCACCAAAAGCAGAGCCAAACTATATCGCACTATTTGGCTCCATTTGCCGATAAGTGATGGTTTAACAAGTTTGTCAGCTCTACTATGGCTGAGTCTTTTGGTATAAACTTCAGACTATCTTTTGCTTGTTGTAGTTTGCCTTGCTTGGTCAATATCAATGCCTTTTTAAATATAGCATAATCTTTGAGCAAAAAGTTGCCGTCTTTGATTAAAGTATTTATATCGTTTATGCTCTCTTTGTCTTTGATCTTTTGAAAATCAACCAAAGCATTGAGATAGATTAGCTCATCGCTCAAGCCCCTCTTTGAGCCATCTTTGTAGTTTACTATATCGTATAGCTTGGTGTTGGACTTTTGCAAAGTTGCCATAGCTTCTTTGTCGTCTGGATTGTCCAGCAGTATATTGTATGCTTTGTTTGCTTTTAACTTGTTGCTAGTTTCTACATAGTCCATAGCTACTGTCGCTACTACTGCTACTACTACCACTGCGCCTATGATATAGAGATAGTTTTTGTATTTTTTATAATACTTCTCTACTTTTAGAAACCCAGATAGAAACTCCTCTTGGGTGTCCATCTCCTGCTTGATGAAACTCACATTTTCTTTGATACTCATATAATTCCTTAAATTTTCTAGGATTATATCATAACTATCTTAAAATTAAATTTTATTTGATACAATAACCACAAAAAGGAAAAATATGACTGTTCCATCTGCTTTGCTCATATCTGGTCCTAGTGGCTGTGGCAAGAGTTCTATGCTATCAGTTGTCTGCAAACAGATAGAAAACTACTACTTCTCTATATCCACGACCACAAGACCCAAAAGAGATGGTGAAGTAGATGGGGTGGATTATTTTTTTGTATCTACAGAGCAGTTTATACAAGATATAGCAGATGACCAGTTTTTAGAGTGGGCAAAAGTGCACAACAACTATTATGGCACTGCCAAGAGACCCATACTAGATGCTATATCCAAAGACCAGCTTATAATATTTGACATAGATGTCCAAGGCTTCCACATACTACGAGACAAAATATCAAACCACATACCGTCTGTGTTTATAACCACACCTAGCAAACAGGAGCTTAAACATAGACTACAAAGCAGAGCCAAAGACAGTGCCAAAGATATACGGACCAGACTGGCCAATGCCACGACAGAGATGTCAGAGGCCATGCTGTATGACCATATCATCATAAACAAGCAGCTGGATATATCCTCAAAGATATTGTTGGATATCATCAACCAAACACACGATAGCACGACTACTAAGCCCTGCAAAGATATATTAAGTAGCTGGTAGATATGTCGCTCATTGTCTCAAACAAACCTATATATGCTATTATCGTAGGCAAAGGCAGAACAGCACACACCCATCTAGGAGTCAAAACTGGAGGAGCTATGGACTTGTATGCCTACCACATAGCAAACCAACTCTTAAACAACCATACACACACCGCCATGATAGAGCTGAACTTTGGCGGACTTGTGCTAGAAGCCCTATGTGATGTGTTGTTTGCTATCACAGGGGCGGTCTGTGAAGCTACTATAGACACTAGACCTATAGCTATATGGCAAACACATATCATAAGGAGAGGTGAGAGTTTAAATATAGGCAGATTTCTAAGCGGTAGCAGAGTATATATAGCTATAAGCGGTGGATTTGATATACCGCCAGATGATATGCTGTTTGCTGACAAGAGACTAAAGCTAGATGACAAACTAGAACTGAAAGCCCCTAGTATAGTAGCTACAAGACGACTAAAAAGCTCTATGTTGCCTAGCTATGATCACAGCTTAACACTACGGATAACTTTGTCATATCAACACGAGGATTTTGACGACGAGCAAAAAGCGAAACTTTTCGATAGTGAGTATATAGTATCAAAAGAGATCAGCCGCATGGGCTACAAACTTGTAGGCGAAGCTATCACACCACGACACACAGGAGTCGTATCGCAAGGCATCTGCCACGGAGCGGTGCAGATACCCAAAGATGGACAACCTATAGTGCTGCTTGCAGACAGACAAACTATAGGCGGATACCCTATAATAGGGGTAGTTTTGGGGGTGGATTGTAGCAAACTTTCACAAGCCTCACCAGATACCAAGATAAAGTTTCGGCAGATAAGTTTCGAAGAAGCTACAAATATATCCAAAAAGTTCTATAGTCAGCTTTTGTGATAC
>JAOZMC010000022.1 GCA_029934475.1 Arcobacteraceae bacterium | reverse complement strand
ACGACTCTGTCGCCTTTTTTGACACCACTGGCAGCCAACATACCTGCTGTTTTTGCTACTTCGTCTCTTAACTCGTTATAAGTGTAAATCTTTTTTGTGTTTGTTACAGGTGAGTCATATATGAGGACATTTTCACTGCCTCGCCCTTGGTCTATATGGATATCCAAAGCATTGTAGCATGTATTCATCTGTCCGCCTACAAACCATCTGTAGTGACCATCTACTATATCTAGCACTTTGTCCCACTTTTTGTCCCAGTGCACTTTGTCAGCTTCTTTTGCCCAAAACTTCTCTGGGTTTTCTATAGATTCTCTATAAACTTCGTCATATAACTTTGTCATAATTTCTCCTAATTTTAAGATTTAGAATTATAACAAAAGATTATAAAATGAAACACAAAAAACCTCTCAAAAGGACAAATTTGACAAATTTTTGAGTTTTTTGAGTTATGTTTAGGTTATATGGATAAAATCACCTTATGAAAAATAAAAATATTGATTATATAATCGAAGGTCTCATAGATAGACAGGTAAGTGGAAAAAAAAGCAAGATGCCAGCACGACTTGACTTTTTTCAAAGTTTAAGTGGGCTTGTGCTAGCTCTTTTTATGTGGGTGCATATGGCACTAGTGTCATCTATACTTATAAGCGAGGAGTTTATGTATAAAGTCACCAAGCTACTAGAGGGTAGCTGGCTCATAGATGGCGGACACCCTGCTTTTGTATCGGTAGCGGTAGCTATGATATTTTCTATATTTGTAGCACATGCATTTCTAGCTATCAGAAAATTTCCCAACTCATATAGACAATACAGAAACTTCAAAGCACATATGCTTATGTATTCTCATGACGAGACCAAACTATGGTTTGTCCAAGCTATCACTGGTTTTGCTCTGTTTTTTCTAGGTTCGGTTCATCTATATATCATGCTAACCAATCCTGGTGATATAGGTCCATATGCTAGCTCATACAGAGTAGTCGAGCAGTGGATGTGGCCTCTATATCTAGGACTTTTGATAGCGGTGGAACTTCACGGCACTATAGGTTTATACAAACTAGTAGTCAAGTGGGGTTGGTTTGACAATAAAACTGCCAAACAAACAAGAGCTAGGTTAAAAAAGATAAAATGGGCTATAACACTGTTTTTCTTGATACTTGGTATCTTGTCGCTACTAGCTTATGTCAAAATAGGACTACAGCACCACGATGGCAGATATATGCCAACACAGGAGACAACATGAAAATATTTTATACAGACAACCTCATCATAGGTGGTGGGTTAGCAGGTTTGCGACTAGCCATATCTACCAAAGAGGCAGGATACAAGACGACAGTGCTATCTCTCATACCAGTCAAACGGTCTCACAGTGCGGCCGCCCAAGGCGGAATGCAGGCGAGTTTGGGTAACTCAGTTATGAGTCAAGGAGACAACGAAGATGTGCATTTTGAAGACACAGTCAAAGGAAGCGACTGGGGATGCGACCAAAAAGTAGCTAGAATGTTCACTCAAGTAGCACCCAAAGCTATACGAGAGCTGACCGCTTGGGGAGTGCCGTGGAGCAGAATACAGCGAGGCGACAAATCAGTGATGATGGACGGCAAACGAGATATTATCACCGAAAGCGATGCCTCACATGGACTTATAGCCGCGAGAGATTTTGGTGGCACGAAAAAGTGGCGGACATGCTACACAGCAGATGCCACAGGGCATACCATGTTATATGCGGTGGCAAACGAAGCTATCAAACAAGGTGTGGAGATACTAGAGAAAAAAGAAGCGGTCAAGCTAATACACAAAGATGGTGTCTGTTATGGAGCAGTAGTCAAAGACCTCATGAACGGCGAGATATTTGCATACTTGTCAAAAGCTACCACCATAGCTACAGGCGGATATGGTAGGATATTTGAAGCATCGACAAATGCAGTGATATGCGAAGGCACAGGAGCCGCCATAGCTTTAGAGACTGGTGTAGCGAAGCTAGCAAATATGGAAGCGGTGCAGTTTCACCCTACTTGTCTAGTGCCTTCTGGCATACTTATGACAGAGGGTTGTAGAGGCGATGGTGGGATATTGAGAGATGTAGATGGGCATAGATTTATGCCGGATTATGAACCAGAGAAAAAGGAGCTCGCCAGCCGAGATGTAGTAAGTCGCCGTATGACAGAACATATGCGAAAAGGCAAGGGAGTGAAGTCTCCTTATGGTGACCATCTATGGCTAGATATATCTATACTAGGACGAAAACATATAGAAAAAAATCTACGAGATATGCAAGATATTTGCCAAAGTTTTCTAGGAATAGACCCAGCAGACGACAAAGTGTGGATACCTGTGCGACCTATGCAACACTATAGTATGGGTGGTATCAAAGTAGATGAAACTGGTCAATCACCCCATCTAGCAGGTCTATTTTCATGTGGAGAAGCAGCTTGTTGGGATTTGCACGGATTTAACCGCCTAGGAGGCAACTCTGTTGCAGAGACCGTAGTATCTGGTATGATAGTAGGCGAATATGTATCAAAATATTGCAAAAAACACAACCTCAAGCTAGATACCAAACTAGCAAAAGATTTTATGACCCAGTTTGATATAGAACAGGACACGATATTGTCAAGGATATGTGACCTTGCACACAAACCAAACGAACTAAATATATATGATATACGAGACAAGATGAGAAAGATAATGATGGACAAAGTAGGTATATTTCGCACAGGCGATGAGCTTCAATCTGCCCTAGATGAGATCAAAAAGCTATATCAAGACAGCTTAGGCGTGCATATACGAAGTGGCGACAAGTTTGCAAACCCAGGGCTTATAGATACCTTGCGAGTGCAAAAGATGCTCAAACTTGCTTTGTGTATCACCAAGGGAGCTTTACAACGAACCGAGAGCAGAGGAGCTCATACTAGAGAGGATTATCCAAAACGAGACGACAAAAACTGGCTCAAACGAACTCTGACAAGCTGGAGCGATAGCAATATGGACGAACCAGAAGTGAGCTACGAGGAGTTAGATATAGGCAGTATGGAGCTACCTCCGGGCTTCCGTGGATACGGCAAAAAAGGCAATGTCATAGAACACCCACAAAGTGCCGTGAGACAAAAAGAGGTAGATGATATACGAAAAGCACACAGCGACAAAGACCGCCACGAGATACAAAAGTTGCTTATGCCATATAAGCTACCACGAAAATATACCAACAAAAACGAGAGAATAGGAGTAGGCTATGAGTAGAAAACTTATATTTAATGTATTTAAATACAACCCACTAGACAAAGATGATAGACCAAAGCTCAAAACATATGAGATGGACGAGACCGATGGTATGACTGTATTTGTGGCACTGAACTATATACGAGACAGACTTGACCATACTTTGCAGTTTGACTTTGTGTGTAGAGCTGGTATATGTGGAAGTTGCTCTATGGTGATAAACGGCACACCCAAACTAGCATGCAAAACTTTGACTAGCGACTACAAGGACGGTGAGATAACACTTCTGCCGTTGCCTGTATTTGAGTTAATAGGTGATCTTAGTATAAACACAGCAAAATGGATGAACGATATGTCCAAAGATGTAGCCAGCTGGATACATACAAATGAACAAACCATCATAGACAACATAGAGCTACCTATGGAGCCAGAAGTTGCTGATGAGGTTTTTGAGCTAGATAGATGTATAGAATGCGGATGCTGTATAGCCGCATGTGGCACCAAACAGATGAGACCAAAGTTCAAAGGTGCTGTCGCTTTAAACAAGGTGGCTAGATTTTTAGCAGATCCGCGAGACAACAGAACTCATGCTGATATGTTTGAGATAATAGGAGACGACGAAGGTATATTTGGATGTATGAGTTTGCTAGGGTGCGATGATACATGTCCCAAGGACCTGCCACTACAAAGCAAGCTGGCGTATTTGAGACGAAAGATGGTATCACAAACATGATCGACTGGAGACTAGAGACTAGAGGCTGGAGACTGGTATGTAGGCGATAAAACAAGAGAATCGCTTTTTTGCTTTATCAAAATGTTTCCTGCAAAAGTTTCTGTGAAAAACTGCTCCTTCTATGAGCCTGGTATTTAATCAGAGGGTTCAATTATAACATAAAAATATTAAACGAACTTAAAATACAGCAGATAACAAGTTAGTTTTATATTTTTTGGATAAAATACCAAACTTTTGCTAGAAATAGTTCTGGCATGAGCCTTGCTGATAAGATTATCGGCGAAAACCAAAAGGAGAAAACATGACCAGAGTTAGAAGATATGAGACTATGTTTGTATTGAAAACCACGATAGAACCGGAGATTTGTGCCAAACAGATAGAGACTATCAAGGCAAACATCACCGCAAATGGCGGAGAAATAGAAGCAGTAGATGATATAGGATCAAAGGCACTTGCCTACGAGATAGACAAAAACAAAAGAGGATACTACTTTGTAATATACTTCAAAGCCCCTACAGGCAGTATATTGGAGCTAGAGAGACTAAACAATATCAACGAAAATATACTTAGATTTATATTTATCAAGTTTGATACCAACAAAGAGATCAAAAACTGGGACGATATGGTAGCCCAGACCAAAAACAAAAAGAAACAAGAGGCCGAAGAGAAGTCAAATGAAGAGCAGATAGAAGCTACAGATACACCAGTATCAGCCCCGCTAGTCTCAAGCGAGCCAGTCCAAGCCAAAGAGCCTGCGGTGACTACCACAGATGACAGTCCAGTAGCAGTAGAAACGACCGAAGACAACCAAGAAACAACTGATACAAAAGAGCCGACTACGGCAACTCCACAAAAAGAGGAGAAGATATAGTATGTACAACAAAGTAGTGATGATAGGACACTTGACAAGAGACATAGAGCTGAGATATCTCTCAAGTGGCACAGCCCTAGGCAAAAGCAGTATAGCTACAAACCATAGCTACAAGACCTCTACGGGTGAAAAAAAGGACGAGACCTGTTTTTTGGAGTT
Source organism: Arcobacteraceae bacterium (assembly GCA_029934475.1). Taxonomy (GTDB): domain Bacteria; phylum Campylobacterota; class Campylobacteria; order Campylobacterales; family Arcobacteraceae; genus B24-G6. Next base: position 22,766 of record JAOZMC010000022.1, on the reverse strand, counting down.
TGATGTGTTTGGTAAGTCTGCGGAGATTATCAACCAATATGTCAAAAAAGGCAACAAAGTTTTGCTAGAGGGACGACTAGTGCTACAACAATGGACCGCCCAAGATGGTAGCAAACGAAGCAAACATAGTCTAAATGTAGAAAGCTTCAAGTTTATGGACAACAAAGGTGAAAACCAAGGTCAACCAAACAGCTACAACAATGCACCACAATCACAGCCACAAGCGACACAAACACAACCAGTCAAACAGATAGATATATCAGATGACGAAATACCATTTTAAGGATACAACATGACAAGACCAGTAAAAAAGTTTGCGAAAAAATATTGCAAATATACCCAGATGAAGATAGAATATATCGACTACAAAGACACCACACTCATAAAAACATCTCTAAGCGAGAGAGGCAAGATCATGCCTAGACGACTGACAGGGACTAGCAAAAAATACCAAGAGATGGTAGAAGTAGCTATAAAGAGAGCTAGACATATGGCACTTATACCATATGTGGTAGATACTCAAAACCTCACAGCTCCTGCGTTTGTGACTTTTAAATAGACAGACTGCTAGAGTATTTTTATAGCTCAAGCTTCCACAAGTTTGATTTTGTAGAAAGAGACATAGATATAACCACAGACAAGACTATAGTCTGTGGTCCAGCTGGTAGTGGCAAAAGCACTATAATATATGATATGTTAAGTAGGCTAAAAGCCCGTGATTATATATATATAGACCTAGAAGATACCAAGCTGGTGTCTCTCGATTTTCTAGAATTTTTGGACGATTTTATTGTCACAAACGATATCAAAACTGTAGTCATAGATAGTTATGAACCACAAGTGCCTTTGCCACATGCTAGAAATATTGTCTTGATATCAAATAGCTATTTGGAGATAAAAGATTTTGAGACTATAAGCCTACCGGCTTTGAAGTTTCGAGAGTTTTTGCTCTTTGACAAACACCAAAATATCACTACATCGTTTGACTTTTTTCTAAAGCACGGCAACCTGCCACAGACAGCTAGGACTACTACCACATACAAAAAAAATCAACTCAAACAACACTTACAATGTATATGCGAAAACCCCAAACAATATGCCATGATAAAACATATATTTAAGTTTGGCGGTCAAGCAGTATCCAAAAGTCAAATATACCAAAGCCTAAAAAAGCACGAAAATATATCCAAGGATAAGTTTTTTGAATTTATACTTACTTTAGAAGAAAAAAATATGATATTTTTTGTCTCAAAATATGGCTATGAAAATGCAGTCAAAAAGCTGTATCTATATGATTTTGTATATATTTCTAGTCTAAATAACATAAACAAGTTTAACAATATGTTTGAAAATATGATTTACCTAGAGTTTAGTGGCAAGTATCCTATATATTATAGCGACAAAATAAGCTTCTATATACCAAGCGAAAAGACAATATATCTCTGTATGCCGTTTTTTTCTATGTTTAATATATCTCATGGGGCATTTGATTTTCTGCAGACAAATATAGTGAAAAATATCAAGATTATCACTATCAACAAAGAAGAGCAGTTTTTCATAGATGACATATCGTGTGAAGTATTGCCATTTTACAAGTGGGCTGTGTCATGATATTTTGTGGTATAGACGAAGCAGGTCGTGGTCCATTGTGCGGACCGCTCGTAGTCGCTGGTGTGGTTTTGAACTCCAAGATACTAGGGTTAAACGACTCAAAAAAACTGACATCAAAAAAAAGAGAAATTTTATATGACAAAATAGTATCAGATGCCGAGTATTTTATATCGTTTAGCTCAAATGACGACATAGACAACCACGGTTTGAGCTACTGTCTAAACCGCTCTATAAAAGAGATAATCAAAAACATAAAAGCAGATAACTACTTGATAGACGGCAACACTACATTTGGTGTAGATGGTGTATCATATGAGATAAAAGCCGACGAAAAATATGATGAAGTGATGGCATCGTCTATACTAGCTAAAGTTTCACGAGATAGATATATGATAGACCAAGCCCAGCTATACCCAAACTATGGTTTTGAAAAACACAAAGGCTACGGTACCCAAGCACACTATGAAGCTATATATAGATATGGTTTGACCGCCATACATAGAAAAAGTTTCAAGATAAAAGCATATTTATAAAGGTCAGCTCTAAATTGCTCTCGTACTGTTTGCATGTGTCAATGCTATAGCTATAGCATCGCTTATATCTAGTGGTTTGATCTCTTTTTTGATATTTAATAATATTTTCACCATATAATTGACCTGCTCTTTGCTAGCTTTTGCTTTGCCTGTGACGGCCTTTTTGACTTGTAGTGGTGTATAAGCATAAAATTTACCAACTTTTTGTAGTATTTTGAGCGATATTGCTCCACGAAATTGTGCTAGTTTTAACACTGTTTTTGGATTGAAAGCAAAAAATATATCCTCTATAGCTACCTCGTCTATATCGTATTTATCAAACAATATATCCACACCAGATGAAAGCTGCAACATCTGTATCTGTAAATCTTTTGAGGTGATAGCAAACAGTCCAGCTCCTAGCAAAGTTTTTTTGTTTTTATTCACATCTAGTATCGCCCAAGCACAATTTATAGTGCCCGGATCTATACCTAAAACAATACGATTTTTCATATATTCACATCTTTATTCACATGGTGAAAAACTTTTCATTTATCTTTCTATGTTTTATTTTTGTTATTTTATAATAATTTTATAAAATTTGGATATAATATCGTATAAAAAGGAATAATTTGAAAGAAAAGATAGCTAAATTGTTTGAAAATAAAATAGACAAACAGTATTATAGCAACTATATATCACAGTTAAACTTCAAAAAGCTCAGTGATGACAACAAAACTATCACTTTTGAAGTATCAAATAAATATTTATCAAACTTTATAAAAACAAAATTTTTAAACGAACTTCTAGTTATACTCAAACAAAATCTGACATTTCAAGATGTAGAAAAGATACTCATCTTGGTAGCTGGCGAAAAAGCCAGACAAAATATAAAAAAAGACAAAAAAGAGAAAAAAGACAATATTATATTTAACAAATCTTTTACATTTGACAATTTTATAGTAGGACCTTCAAATATAGAAGCATACACTGTATGCAAAAACATAATCCAAAAAAAAACCAACCAATACAACCCAGTGTTTATATACAGCGATACAGGTCTAGGCAAAACACATCTACTACAGTCTGTAGGAAACTATCTAGCAGAACAAGACAAAAATATATTATATCTATCGGCAGAGCATTTTATGAATGATTTTACATACTCTTTACAAAACAAAACTATGAGTAATTTTCGTGAAAAATACAGAAATTGTGACATATTATTGCTAGACGATGTAGCATTTTTGACAAACAAACCTAGCACACAAGATGAGTTTTTTCATACATTTAACTCACTTCACTCTGCAGGCAAACAGATCATCATGACAAGCGATAGATTGCCATCAAAGATACATAACCTAGTAGATAGACTTCGCACTAGATTTGAGTGGGGTTTAGTGATAGACATAAAACCACCACAACTCAAAACAAAAATAGAGATAATCAAGAAGAAAAGCGAGCTAAATGACATAGTTTTAAACGATGAGATAATACAATATATAGCTCTAAATATAGATAGCTCTATAAGAGAGATAGAGAGTATATTGGTTCGTATCAATGCTAGTGTAAATCTACTAAATCAAGATATAAGTTTAAATCTAGTCAAAGAACTTCTCAAAAACCAAATAACAGAAAAAAACAAATATATCACTATCATAGATATTATCAATACTATCACAAAAGAGCTCAACATAAAAACACAAGATCTTAAAAGCACAAAAAGAACAGCTAAAATAGTCAAAGCCAGACGGATAGCCATATATCTAGCTAGGAAACTTACTCACAATTCTATGCCAGAGATAGCCAAACATCTTCGTATGAAAAACCACAGCTCAATATCAAAAAATATCAAAAAAACAGAACAACTCATAGATGAAGACAAGGATTTTGAAGAGCTTATCAAAAATATCAAAAAAAGGACAGAGTTTTCAAAGAGTGAAAAGATAGACAAAGAGTGAAAGAAAGTGAAAAGATATTCACTATGAGGTTGCCTTATAAATATAGGCAAAGTGTAGTTATTCACATATTCAATGTGACTACTACTACAACTAAAAAAGAAAAGGAAAAAGATGAAATTTAAAATCAAAAAAAATATTTTGGATAATATTTTGACAACAATGCAACCGTTTTTAGACAAAAAAGATGATAGCAATATCACCTCACATATATATATGAGTTTGAAAGATACTAAACTACTATTTGTAGCTACAGACTATGAGATATATCTCTCAAAACAGATAGATATAGATGCAAAAGGTGAAGATGGAGAAGCTACTATAAATGGCAAAAATTTCTTAAATATCATAAAAAGACTAAATGAAAACGATATATCTATAGAAACTATAGACTCAAAGATCAAGATCAAACAAAACAGAAGTAATTTTATGTTACCTATGTATGATAGTAGTGATTTTCCTATACTTATGTTTGAAAATCTACCAGAAGCTCTAAATATAAATCCTGTATATCTTGTGAATGCATTGCAAAAAATCACTCCAAGTATAGATACAAACAATCCAAAATACACTCTAAACGGTGCTTTGATAGATATAAAATCTAGCAAGATAAACTTCGTATCAACCGATACAAAAAGATTGTCGATAATCAAGATGGAAAATATCTCAAATGAAGAAAAACAGATAATCATCCCAAAAAAAGCTATAGAACAGATCACTAAACTATTTTTAGATGATGTTCAAATATACAGCGATGAAAGCAATCTTACTATTGTTACAGATGATACCAAATTTAACACCAAGCTAATAAGTGGTGATTATGCTAGTTATGAGAGGATTATACCAGATCAATTTAAACATAGGATAAAACTAAACAAAGCTATGCTTATAGAGTCTATCAAGCTTATAACTATACTCAACTATGAGATAAAGATAGAGTTTAACCAAGATGAAATAATATTTAATTCTATCGATGAAAACAACAAATCACAAACAAAACTAGATATAAAACTAGATATAGATGATAGCTTTTATATAGCATTAAACAGTCGTTATATACTTGACTTTTTGACAATATCATCAAGTAGTGATATAGAGATATGTTTCAACGAATCAAACCTACCATTTATGTTAGAAGATGAAAAACTAAAAACTATTATAATGCCAATCATTATAGATTAAAGGAAAAAAATGCAAGATAACTACAAAGCCTCAAATATAAAAGTCCTCAAAGGACTAGAAGCCGTGAGAAAACGACCCGGTATGTATATTGGTAGCACAGATGAAAGAGGATTACACCACTTGGTATATGAAGTTGTAGATAACTCTATAGATGAAGCTATGGCTGGGTATTGTGATAAAATAGATATAACTATCACAAAAAACAAGACAGTCATAGTCAGTGACAATGGACGAGGAATACCTACAGATATGCATCCAATAGAAAAGATAAGTGCGGCTACAGTGGTGCTGACGGTATTACATGCAGGTGGTAAGTTTGACAAAGACACATACAAAGTATCTGGCGGACTTCACGGTGTAGGTGTATCGGTGGTTAATGCTTTGTCCGATGATCTAAAGATGACTATACATAGAGATGGTAAGATATTTTATCAAGAGTTTTCAAAAGGCATAGCCAAAGATATTTTGAAAACTATAGGAAAATCAAAAAAAACAGGAACAACTATAGAATTTTTGCCAGATATGAGTATATTTGAGACAGATGTTTTTATATTTGAAACTTTATCAAAAAGATTTCGAGAAGTTGCATATCTAAATCCAAAGATAACCATAAATCTAAAAGATGAAAGAGATAGCAAAGATGAGACATATCATTTTGAAGGTGGTATATCTCAGTTTGTGAGTGATATAAACAAAAATATAGCTATCACCAAGCCTATAGCTTTTAGTGTAGAAAAAGAGGGTATAGAAGCTGATATAGCACTACTTTACAATGACTCATACATAGAGCGGACTCAAAGTTTTGTAAATAATATTCGGACAAATGATGGTGGAACTCACGAAGCTGGATTTAAAGCTGGTTTGACTAGAAGTATCATCAAATATATCAAAGCAAATGCCAAACAGAGCGAAAAAGATGCCAAAATTACAGGAGATGACACTAGAGAGGGTCTCATAGCAGTAGTATCGGTCAAAGTTCCAGAGCCACAGTTTGAAGGTCAAACCAAAAGTAAGCTAGGATCATCGTATGTCAAACCTATTTGTCAGAAGATTACTACAGATTCACTTGATAAATATTTTGAAGAAAACCCAACACAAGCAAAATATGTCATGGAAAAAACTCTAGCAGCAAACCGTGGTAGGGAAGCTGCCAAAAAAGCCAGAGACTTGACTAGGACAAAAGCTGGAGTATCAGTAGGCACATTGCCAGGCAAACTAGCAGACTGTCAAAGCAAAGACCCAGAGATATGTGAGCTGTATTTAGTAGAAGGCGACAGTGCCGGCGGAAGTGCCAAACAGGGTAGAGATAGAGTATATCAAGCTATATTGCCACTCAAAGGAAAGATACTAAATGTAGAAAAAAGTAGGATAGACAAGATATTGGGTTCTGAAGAGATCAAAAATATGATCACAGCTTTGGGTTGTGGTATAGGAGAGGATTTTGATGAGAGCAAGATACGGTATCACAAGATCATCATCATGACAGATGCCGATGTAGATGGTAGCCATATACAGACTTTGCTTTTGACATTTTTCTTTAGATTCTTACGACCTGTTATAGACCATGGCTATCTATACATAGCTCAACCGCCTTTGTATAAATACAAAAAAGGCAAAAATGAAATATATCTCAAAGATGATACGGCATTGAACAATTATCTCATATCAAATGGTCTAGAAAAGTTTGAGTTTGAAGGTATGGGTTATAACGATCTGCTAGATATGTTTAAAATAGTAGCATCGTATAGAGCTATGTTAAATAATCTCAAAAAACGATATAGCCTGATAGATCTCATACAACATATGATAGAAAACAGCTTTTCACTTTCTAAACCTATGGATAAATTTTTTGAGGATATCCAAAAATTTCTTAAAATAAAAGGTTACAATATATTAAACAAAAAAATCACAGATGAATATATACATATATTTGTGCAGACAGATGTAGGACTTGAGGAGCTAAAGATAGACGATAGCTTGATGACATCGCCGTTTTTCAACGAAGCTATCTATTTGTTTGAAAAGATCAACGAAAGAGACCTGACACTATTTGAAAACAAAGATTTGATAGAGATACTAGAGGATATAGAAGCAAATGCCAAAAAGGGAGCTTATATCCAACGATACAAAGGTCTAGGAGAGATGAATCCAGACCAACTTTGGGAGACTACTATGACAAAAGAGGACAGAAACCTACTTAAAGTAAATATAGATGATTTAGATGTAGCTAGTGAAACTTTTACTCTGTTTATGGGTGATGAAGTAGAACCTAGACGAAAATACATAGAATACCATGCAAAAGATGTACAACATCTCGATGTGTAAATAATGATAGACAGAAAACTTTTTCATCTATCACATACCGACTTAGATGGGTATTGTTGTCAATATATGACAAAAAAATTATACCCAAATGGTATCTATTTCAATGCAAACTACGGGCTAGAAGTCAAAGAAAATATCAACTATATATTTAGTTTGATAGAAAAAAGCGAAAATAAAAATATATTTCTACTTATAACAGATCTAAACCTATCTATAAAAGAAGCTACTATTATAGATAATTTTGTGACAAAACAAAACACTAGAGGATATGATATCAAACTACAGCTACTTGACCATCATATCACAGGGCTCAAATGTTCCAAACAATTTAGCTGGTATCTCCTAGACGATACCAAAAGTGCTAGTATGATTACTTATGAATATTTACAGACAAATTTTTCAAACTTTTTAACTCTATGTGAGACAAATTTCGAACTTTATATAAAAGCGGTCAATGCCGTGGATATATGGCTAGAAGATGACAAATATTTTGAATATGGCAAAGTGCTTTTAAGTATGATATCAAAATCTTTTGAGATAAACGGACAGATGTTTGACACACAAAACAGAGATTATAGGTTTTATCTTTTGAAAAATAGCATAGAACTTGTAGCTGAAACGCAGGCAAATATCAAACTAGACGAGAGCCTCTATTTCATCAAAAAACAATACATGATGATAAACGATACAAACGATACTTTCGAAAACACGAGAGCATCTTATATTACAAAAATACTTAGTGATGATATAGACAAATTAACTATAAGGTATCTAAACTATAGAGGTATATTGACCTATAGTATGGGTAATATATCTATACTAGCAAATAGTTTTTTAAAAGCAAACGATAGTGTGGATTTTTTCATGGATATTAGCAAAAAGGGTCGCATAAGTTTAAGATCAAACGATAAACTCGATGTATCTAAACTGGCATTTGATATAAGTGGAGGTGGAGGACACAAAAACGCAGCAGGAGCCATGATGAGTGATTTTAAAGAAAATATATTTTATACAAATATAAACAACTTTGTCCAACAAAAACTTGACCAAATATAGTCAAATAAAACATAGCTTCGACCAAAAAGCATCTACTTATGATGACTTCAATATCATCCAAAAGATAGCTAGCAAAGCGGTCGTCCACGACATAGTAGACAAACCAAAAAATATACTCGAGCTAGGTAGTGGAAGCGGACAAATATATAGCCAGATACCATGGAATTTGGAGTATTACAAGGCTGTTGATATGTCGAAAGTTATGTGCTACAAACACCCAAAAGCAGACAATATAGATGTAGTATGTGCCAACTTTGACAGCTATAAATTTCTAGAAACTATCATAGATGAACGATATGATTGTGTAGTCTCTTCATCTGCTCTACAATGGTCACAAAACTTAGACAATATCTTAAAAACGATCAAAAACATATCACCACGATTTGTAATAGCAATGTTTACGGCAAATACATTTAAAACTATTTTTGATATTACAGGTAATATATCGCCGATTTTAACAAAAAATAGTATCAAGCAAAAGTTTGAAAAATATCTCAAATGTGAATTTGAGACACACGATTATAAGTTGAAGTTCAAACAAAAAAAAGATCTATTTGGATTTATAAAAAACAGCGGTGTATCAGCTGGTGTAAGGTTGAGTTACAAACAAGCGAAAAACCTATGGCAAAAATACGACAAAGATTATCTAGAATTTGAAGTTATCTATATAAAAGCTGAGCCTAAATTGTAGTCGGTTTTGACTTCATAATCTTTTATAGTTATCCACTTTTTACATATATCTATGGATGATTTTATCTTGAGTTTGTTGTAAAATTGGTCGAAACCTATATATATTCCCTCTTTTTCTTGTTCTATTAATACTTTGAGAGGTTGTTTTAATAACCTAAAATTATGATTGTTTTGTGCTACTATCTCTTTGATATAGTTTAGTCTCTCTTTCGCTATATTGCCATCAATATCTGTTTTGAGTAGTGCACTTTTTGTCCCCTTTCGTGGGCTGTATCGAAAACAATGTATATGAGTAAGTGGTAAAAGTTTAAAGTTGGTCACAGCTTCTTGCCATATAGCTTCTGTCTCTCCTGGGTGTCCTACTATAAAGTCAGTGCCTATAGCGAAACCTTTTTCACTCAAAAATTCTAGCAGTTTTATGTCGGTTTTGAAGTTGTTTCGCCTATTCATAATCTTTAGCATAGTTTCGCTGGTATGTTGCAAAGCTATATGCAACTGCTTTGCTATCCATGGTTCATCTAGTATCTCTTTGAACTCATCTGTTATCTGTGATGGCTCTACACTACCAAATCGCACTCTACAGACACCTTTTATATTGTGAATATCTTTAAGCAACGATGGCAGAGTATATCTGCCTTTTTTGCCATATGAGCCTATATTTGTGCCTGTCAGCACAAACTCACCAAAGCCTCTATCTACCAAAGTTTTGATCTGTTTTAATATAAAAGATGGCTCATAGCTTCTAGAGTGACCTCTGACTTGTGGTATGATACAATACCCACAGCTAAAGTCACATCCCTCCTGTATCTTGATAAATGCTTTTGTCTTGTCTTGGTAGTCCTCTATGATAGTATCATCTATGTGTACAAAATCCTGTGTATCGTAGCATTGTTGTAAGTTTTTGAGTATTTGGTCTATCTTTTCTTTGTGGTTTGGGGTGAAAAGTTTGTCTATCTTGTTTTCTAGCAAAAATCTCTTGCCTTGAGACAAACTTCCACAGCCAGTATATACTATGTTTGGTTTGTTTGGTAGTTTGTTTAACTTGTTGATATATGCTCTCACATCACTATCGGCACCATTTGTCACGGTGCAGGAGTTTACCACGACTATGTCAGCATCTTTTTCATCATAAGTAGTGGTATAGTCTTTGATATTTGTCTTTATAATCTGCATATCAACAATATTTGTCCTACAGCCAAAAGTTTTGAAAAATATCCTAGTCATATAGTCCTTGTGCTAGATATCGCTCGCCTGTATCACATAGGATTGTGAGTATGTTTTTGTTTGGGTATCGTCGTTGTAGTTTTAGTGCAGCTATAATATTTGAGCCAGATGATATACCTACAAGTAGTCCCTCCTTTTTTGCCAATGCTCTAGCCATAGATATAGCTTCTCTTTCATCTACTTTGATCACTTCATCTACTACTTTGTTGTCGAAGTTTTGTGGTATAAATCCTGCTCCAATACCTTGTATTTTGTGAGGAGCTGGCACTTCTCCAGACAGCACAGCACTATTTTTGGGCTCAACTGCTATTATGAGGATATCTTTAATATATCTTTTCAAAACTTTACCAACCCCACTTATAGTGCCACCTGTGCCTACACCGGCTACAAATATATCTATATCTTTGCCCATATCTTTAAATATCTCTACAGCTGTAGTCTCAATATGTGCTTGGGGGTTTGCTCTGTTTTCAAATTGCCGTAGGATTATACTATTTTTGGTTCGTTTTTTAAGTTCATTTGCTTTTGCAATAGAGCCTTTCATACCTAGTTTTGCAGGGGTCAGCACGACTTTGGCTCCTAGTGCTTTGAGTATCACTTGTCTTTCTATACTCATACTTTCTGGCATACATAGTGTCAAGTTTAGACCAAGACTAGCACATATGCTAGCTAGTGCTATACCTGTGTTGCCACTTGTTGGCTCTATAATCTTTGTGTATTTGTTTATATTACCATCTTTTAGAGCTTGTTTGATCATGCCTAGCCCTATCCTATCTTTGACACTGCTAGTAGGGTTCATAAACTCACATTTGGCATATATGCCGTTTTTTAACTTGATGATAGGTGTATCGCCTACAAGCTCTCCAATATTTCGTGCTACATTCATATGACTCCTTTGTTATAAATTTATAAAAGTATTTTATTGTATCTAAAAATATTTATTATATCAACCCTTTTAATCTAAACTCGAAGCTCAGAGCATCTTCATGGCATACATCGATACATCTACCACACAAAGTGCAGTCAGTGCCTGTGACATATTGTGTCTTGATACCTTTTTTGGTTCGTTCTTCATCGTATTTGGCTTTGGTTAGTTCCAACACATGATTTTCAAAGCAGACATCATGGCACACCATACAGTGGTCACAGTTGTCGTTCCATTGTATCTTGAGAGCTGAGCCTTTGCCTATGTAACTATATGTTGTCCCCACAGGGCAGATATATTTACACCAAGCACGGCGAGAGAAAAAAACCTCCATCAAAAACACTACTACTACCCATATCACAGCTACAGACCATCCATATATGAAAAGACGGCTGAGTATACTTACTACATTAAATGTCTCAAACACTAGATAGCCACTACTAAAAGCAAGCCCTATAAATATAAACCAAAATATATGCCGAACTCTATGATCAAAAGTTCTGTTTTTGATGATATGTTTATTCACTAAAGTGTTGTGCAACTTTTCGCCTATTTCACTTATAACACCATAGGGACAAACCCACGAACAGTAGCTTCTGCCGCCTAGTAGCAGATACACTATGACGATAGTAGTTATACCTATGATCATATTTATAGGTAGTTTATATGTAGACGCAAACATTTGCAATGATATAAAAGGATCTATCATATGAAAGCCTAGAAATCTAGACCCAGATATAGAGCCTTCAAGTAGTTGTAAGTCGATATAAAATGACAAAAAGAAAAACAGATGAATAGCGAACACAAGTATCCATCTTTTTGATCTATAGCTGAAAAATCTCTTGCCTAGGCGGCTTATATCCAAAAATGTGCTACAAAAGCTTGAGTGTTTTATGGTTTCTTTGTTATTGTATTTATCCATGGTTTATACCTATTTTTGTTGCATCTTGTCAAGTCTGCTTTGAAATTCGCTTATCTCTTTGGCAAACTCTTTTAGCTCTGGCTTTTCTATATTTAGCAACAAACCTTTCATGACTATATTTTCTTTTCGCCCATCTTTGAAGTCAAGCAGATCTTTATATAACACATCTTCTGATTGACCTATAAGTTTCGGTCCCATCATAGGTTTGCCGTTTTGAAAGCCGCTACCATTGACCCCATGACACGAGGCACACTTGCTTTTGTAGTTTTGGCTTACATCAAATGCTCCTGCATTGCCTGCTTTATCTTTGAGTGCTTGTAGTCCATCTTTTTGTGTATCTGTATTCGCTGGCTTGCTCTTTTTTGCTAAACTTCCAGCTTCCAGTTTTTTGTTCTTTGTGTCATCAAAGCTACCTATACCTTTTGCCATTTGTCCGCCTTGAAATGCCCCACCTTGCGAAAAGGTTAAGCCCATCAGACCCACAACTATTGCAGTGGATACCGCTGCTATTATATTTTTCATCTGTTTCCTTTTAATTTTTCTATCTCTTTGTTAAATACATTTATCTCGTTTGCTATATCCTCTATCTCTTTGTCACTCATAAGTTTGATGAGATCAGTCATGAGAGGATTGTGTTTTTCTCCTGTCTTAAATGCTTTTATATCTGCCAATATCTCATCTGTTGTTTTGTGCAAAAGTGATGGGCCTATAATACCGTTTGCATAGTCGTTGTGACATGCAGAACACTTGACTATGAAGTTGTGACTTAACTTTCGCACCATCATAGATATACCCAGTTTCTCGTATGGACTTCTCACATTTATAGCAGCTTGTGCTTGTGTCCTAGGTTTCACTCTCACACTGGCATCTTTGTTTGCTGGTTGTGAATTTGGGTCATACTCACTTTTGATATTGTAGTCATAATAATATGCTTTGCCGTTTTTGGTTTGCACAGCTGTTTTTTCTTTTTCTACTACTTTTATCTCTTTGGCATTTTTATTTGCCACCACTTCTATATTTAAACTCTCTTGTGTAGTATTGGCCTGTACCTTTTTAACCTGTTTTTTCTCATCACATCCTGTGAACAATATCAAGCAAACTATCGCTACTATCTTAACTTTTATATACATCTTTATACTCCATTCTTGGTTTTATTACTATTGCTGGTGGGTCAGTAGGACACACCTCTTGGCATACTCCACAGCCAGTGCATTGATCATAGACGACAGGACGGATTATACCCATCTTTGTCTCTTTGACCTCTATACATGACAGTGGATTTGGCATAGGACACATATCGGCACACAAAGCACATGCCTTGCCTTCAAAGCCATCAAACTTCTCTAGTAGTTCGCTCTCTAGCTTATGTGTATGAGTATGGCTAGCTGTAAACTCTTTCATCTGCTTATCATACCCTACAGGCACTGGCTCTTTTCGCACTGCTAGACATCGTTTGGGGTGTTCTAGCACCGCTATACCCATCTTTATCTCGGTCGCTTTTTCTATACTATGATCCAAAGCTCCACTAGGACATGCTAGCACACAAGGCACTGCACTACAAGCATAGCACCCTCGTATGTTTGCATCTATATGTGGTGTCCCCACCCCATGTCCGTGTCCTATATCTGTCAGCTCTATAGAGTGATATGGACACACTTGCAAGCACTGCCCACACTTTATACACAGAGCTAGAAACTCTTTTTCCTCTACAGCTCCGGGTGGTCTTAACCTGTGTTCTGCTTTTAGCACATATGGACTAATCCCTACTCCCACAGTCGCAGTAGCCGCCAGAGCTCCCAAGGTCGTGTATTTTATAAAATCTCGTCTTTTTGGTTTTATGTTATTTTTTGACATCTATATATTTTCCTTCATCTTTGGTTTTTGATCTTCTAGCAAAAATAGTGGCTTTGAAAATGGTGCTAGTTTTGACAAAAAGTTTAACATAGATATGACAGGCGAACCATAAAAAAACTTCACAGATGGATTGTATATCCACATCTGGTCGGCATATTTATATACTCTGTGTGGTGTGTCGCCTATGTTGTCATGGTCTCTATCAAAGCCCTCGTAGTTGTCCCAGTAGTTGCCTACTATATCGTTGTTGTTTGTTTTATCTCCACGACTATCGTTTACTATATCTTCTATGTTGCCAGATATAGTGTTGCCTCTTATAATATTGTTTTCACTAAGTGAGTGAAAATGCAATGCTTCACTGTTGTATAGGATTTTGTTGTTGTTTATCCAGTTGTTGGTATCTGGTTCAAATGGCGATCTGTCTATATATACTCCTTGAGCACAGTATAATATAGTGTTGTTTTCTATAGTAAAGTTTGATACATCTTTGAGCCCTAGCCCCATGCCTGTAGCTCCCAGTGAGCTTTGGATAGTGTTGCCTGTAGCTATGGTGTCTTGAGAATACATAAAAAATATACCCACAGAGTTGTATCTGTAGCTGTTGTTTCGCACTAGATTTTTGCCAGCATACATAAAGTGTAGAGAATACCGCCCCCACTCGCCGTAGTTTTGGACTATATCGTTGCCGTGGCTATACCATACTACCATATCTCTGGACTTTATCAATCTGTTTTTTTTGATGATATTGTCGTTGCTATACCATAGTCTCAATCCATCACCTCGTAGTCCTAGGTCAAAATCTTTTGATGATATATTGTTGTCTCGCACTATAGAGTTGCTAACTTGTTGCATATCTATACCAAACAAACAGTTGTCTATGTTGCAGTTGCTTATCTCGTTTTGTTTACCTTTGCTCATCTTGATACCTGAGTCCAAAGTGTGGTGCAGATCGCCACTGTTTATGATAGATAAGTTTTTCAAAGTGATAAAAGAGCCAGTAGTTTCTATGACAGTGCCTTTGTTTAGACCATCTATGACTACTCCGCTTTCTATGCCTATTATCGTCAGTGGTTTGTTTATAGTTATACCACCTTTATATACACCTTTTGGTAGCTTTATGATAGACCCAGCTGGGGCTTTGTCTATGGTTTCTTGGAGCAGATTGCCCCACGAAAACAGACACAAACATATAGATATAGATAAAACTCTTAGCAACACAACACCGCCTAGCTAACCGCTGTCTCTTTTATGGCTTTTTGTTTTGCAAAATATGCCAAAAGACTGAGCAAGCTTATAGCTACTAATATATAAAAACCTATAGTAGGATAGGAGTGTGTGATAAACTGTGCTATCTTGCCATCGCCAAACACTGTAGGCATAAATGGCTTTATCTTAAATGCTCCCCAGTCGTGTAGATTGTGACCAAACCAATATAGCCAATAGGAATAATCCGCTATAAACAGCACAGGCAACGAAGCAGGCACTAGCATAACATATGTCATAAGTTTGTTGTTGTATAGGATAAAAAATATCATGCCCAAGGTTAAGGCAAGCAAGGCATATATACCTATCTCTCGCTCAAAAGTTCCGCCTACCCACATAGGGTCCATACCTACATAGTGATTTATAGTATTCATCTCATGAACCTCACCGCTAAATCCATCAAAATGAAAAAATACAGGTATGCCCTGTGGAAATGCTTCTTTGGGATAGTTGGGAGCTTCTAGTGATACCGCCCATATAGGCAAGCTCGCTACTCCTATCTCACCTTGAGTGTTTATCATCTTGTCCAAATCATTGTGTGCATTTTTGTCTGTGGCTATGGATTTGTATCTACCTTTGTTGTATAGATTCCAAGTAGTTTTAGCTATAGATGATACCTCTTCTGGTTTTTGGTCATGAATTTTGTTTAAAGTGCTATGAAATCCTAACATAGGTATAGTAAACGATACAGATAGCAATACTATTGCTATGGTGGCAAATATATTTGCCTTTTTGAAACTTTTGTGCATATTTTTCCTTTTGTTTTATTTAAAAATGATTATAAAATATAATCATATCTAAACAAAAAGGGGCGAGTAGCCCCTAATTGTGTGTGAAAATCTAACTTCTAGAAAAGTTTGGCATTTTCATCAATCCATTTGAAGTATTCGATCATATCGTCTACCTCTTTTTCTTGCATGCTTTGGTTTGGCATTTTTAGATTGAAATAATCTATCATACCCTTGACATACTCTTCATGGTATTTTTTCTCTGGGTCAAGTATGAACTCTTTTACCCATTTTTCGCCATCCTCATGTCTAGCTAGAACACCAGTTAGATCAGGACCTGACGATACTTTGCCTACAACATGACAACCACTACAGCCACCTTCGTGAAATGCAGTTTCGCCTCTCATAGCTTGTGAACTTTGTTTAGTAGCGATAATTCTCACTAGAGCATCTTTTGCTCGTATACCGACATCTGCCGTTTTGACCATAAGTTGCCATATCATATTTTCATATAGTATCGCTTTTTCTATATCGCCAGCCGCATATGCTTTGTCTGCAAGCTCTTTTTGTGCTTTGATCTGTCCATATTGGTCAAATGCATCAGTTACAAGGTCTGCCACAACTTTGTGTTTGTCAAAGCCGTTTTCTTTCAAAAATTTCACAACAGATTGGATAACTGCATCTGTGGCATCGTTTGTAGCTACAGTTTTTTTGTATTCTGCTTCTAGTTCCTCTTTTGTCATAGTTCTCATCTTGAGTTTGTCTGCACTTTTGTATGTTTTATTTGGGTCTTTGACCATCAAATATCCCATCATCTCTAAGTGAAGTGCCGAACAAAATTCAGTACAATAGTATGGGAACACACCCTCTATGTCAGCTGTAAATTTGATAGTCGAAGTTTCGCCTGGTTCAAGAGACATATGTATATCATAGTTGTCTACTGTGAAACCGTGAGTTTCATCTTGAGCTCGCTCTAAGTTTGTCATATGCATGATGACTGTATCACCTTTGTTTACTGTGATTCTCTCTGGATTAACATGACTTCTAACCATAGTTCCATACACAGTGACTGTCTTGCCGTCTCTTTCGATTCGTTCTTGTCCTGCTAGAGTTTTGCCTTTGTGAATTTTGCCAGTTTTACTGTTTGTTCCCATAGGGTATCTCACATGTGGATGCAACTTCTCTGCTCGAATTGCAACTGCTTGATGTGGCTCACCCAAAGGTATAGGCATATCATATAGCAAATCCATAGTTTTGCCACTTATGTCTATCAACTGGTGATTTTGTGGGTGAAGTGGTCCAACATTTTGAAATCTATCTATAGCCAATTTGTTCAATGAGATAATATACTTTCCTTGAGGATCTGCAGATTTGCCTTCCATACCAGCTAGATGTCCTACATTGTAGTGAACATTTTCTTTGTCAAGCACTTTCAGTGTTTTGTAGTTCCATTTGACAATCTGACTATCAACATAAAGTGAAGTATATATCTCTCCGTCAACATTTGAGTATTGGTTGTGCAAAGGACCCAGTCCCAGCTCTACTTGTCCGTGAAGTGATTTTTTCATATCTAAAATAGGTATACCAAATGGGTCTTTTCCTATAAACTCTTTTGCATCTATCAGTGCTTTTATCTTGCTCCATTTATATACAGAAGCATGAGTGTCAAGCTTTCCACATACAGTTATATATTCACCGTCTGGTGATACATCAACTCCGTGAGGTGATTTAGGCTCTGGTATCAAAAACAAAGCATCATTTGCTATCGCTACTTCCATAGTGATAACTTTATGATCATTTATAATTTTGACATTTTTAGGATCTTTTGCTAGTTTTGCTAGTTTTTCCCAGTTATATACATGCAAAAAGTCAGTATCATATCTACTCATACCAGCTTCGTTTGGTGGCATACCTACTTCTATCCCACCTGTATACATCTCTGTATTAAATGAGTTTGTAAATGCCCAACCATGAGACACTGCTTTACCAGCATCGCTTAGATCTTGCATATATGGAGGCATCTCTATAGTATATGATGCTTTTTCGTTTATTCGACCGATTTTTGGGTCAAATTTCCACATAGTTACACCACCACGATAAGTCTCTTTATACTCCTCTATTGGGTGATAGTTGTTGTCAAAAGGAGCTCCATATTGAGCTGCTTCTATAATATATTCACTATTTTGTGTGAAAAATGCTCCACCGTGGTCACTTTTGAACACAGGGTTTACAACTATTTGTTTGGTCTCAAAGTCAGCTAAGTCTATGATAGCAACTCTTGGGTTTGCTTTGTCATTGATAGCTAGCCATTTACCATCGTATTTTCCATCTGTTTCAGAAAGTGCAGGGTGATGTGTATCTCCCCAGTTAATCTCTCGTCCTCTAATGTTACCTTGTCTTAAAACTGCTTTTGAATCTTCATCAAAACCATATCCTTGCCATGGCTCTGGTGTAAATACCGCTATATACTTCAATATTTTCATAGATGGCACACCATATACGATAATCTGACCACTTTGGCCACCTGAACTAAATACTACAAACTCATCTCTACCGCCTGTAGGCAAGTAGGTTTTTGCTGCACGAATTACATCGTTTTCAGTAAGTCCTCTTTTTTTCATAATCTTTTGTAGATTACTATTTGTGTCACCACTAGCTTCGCTAGTTGCGGCAGGTTTAGCCTCTACTTTCTTCTCTGTTTGGACCTTTTCTTTCTTGTCTTCAACGCAACCAGTGGTAAGCACAGCGACAACAAAAAAAGCCAAAACGACCTTCAACATATCTGTTATTTTCATAACAACTCCTCAATAAAAATTTCGATATCAAGATAAACTCAAACACGATGCAGAATTATAACATATTTAACTTATGATTAACCAAGTTTTCCTGTTTTTTGTAAAATTTAGCAAAATACGATATAATAACAAAAAGGACAAAATATCAATATAGCTTTATACGGCGGGAGTTTCGACCCATTTCACAAAGGACATGAGACTATCATAAAAGAGTGTTTAAGATGTTTAAAAATCGACCGTCTAGTCATCATGCCGACATATTTAAACCCATTTAAAAAGGATTTCTACCAAAATCCACAAGACAGACTAGAAAATATGAAAAATCTATACGATGATATAGACAAGTGTGAAGTCTCTAGTTGGGAAGTGGATCAAAATCGCCCCGTGCCAACTATAGAAACAGCGAGACACCTAAGAGAGATATACGATATAGACAAGTTATATCTCATAATAGGAGCAGACAATCTAGCACATATAAGAAGTTGGCAAGGCTACAAAGAGTTAAAAGAGATGACTATATTTGTAGTAGCCACCAGAGATGGTATAGATACACAAGGTTATCAAACATTGAGTGTAGCCTGTGATATTAGCTCTAGCGAGATACGAGCTAACCACAAGGAGCTATAAACTTTGAGCGACCACAGCTCCGCTACTCCATGCAAATTGTAGATTGTATCCGCCACAGTTGCCATCTATATCTAGTATCTCGCCACAAAAGTATAGCTCTTTTGTCTTTTTTGACTGCAGTGTGTCGTGGTCTATATCTCCTATATCCACTCCGCCCCTACATACTTCGGCATATTTGAACTCTCTTGTGTCTAGTATCTCAAAAGTGATATTTTTCAGCTTATTTGCCATGACACTGTAGCTATCTTTTTCGCCTATTAGCTCCATAAATTTGTCATTTACTAGCCCTGTGAGTAGTTGCCCTCGTGGTTTATCTACAAATATCTTGCTACGATCTTCCAACAACCTTGATAGCTCATCTGTAGTCATATCACCAAACAGATCTATAGATATATATATAGTTTTGCTTTTGTCTCTAGGTAGATATCGGCTAAGCTCCAGCACCGCCGAACCAGACAGCCCATATCTAGCAAACAGCAGATCACCATAGATAGTTTGTATGGCTATATCATCCACGACTAAAGATACAGCGGTGCATATCTTCACACCAGCTAGCACAGGACAGTATATATTTTGTGATATAAGCCCCACCAAACTAGGGGTCGGCTCTATGATATTGTGCGATAAATTTCTAGCTATCTTGTAGCCTATATCTTTGCCTAAGCTGTGTGCCAAACTACCAGTAGCTAGCACGACTTTGTCAAACTTGTATGATACTAGTCTCGAAGTAGATAGAGTAAATACGCCTTTTTTCTGTTTTATATTTTTGATAGTTGTGTCATATTTTATCTCTACACTCAACTTTTCTAGCTCAAAAAGTAGCAGCTTGACTACAGAGTGGGCTTGCAAGCTTCTAGGATATAGTCTGTCTGGTTTTGTGTCTACTACAAGCTGTAGTCCTATAGAGTCAAAAAACTCTATAGTATCGTCCAGTCCAAACTTACCAAGCAGAGTTTGCACAAATTTTTCGTGGTTGTATTGTGAGGGTTCCAGCTTTTGGTTGGATATGTTGCATCTGCCGTTGCCAGTAGCTAGTATCTTTTTGCCACATCTTTCATCTGCTTCAAACACTACTACATCTTTGCCAAGTCTCGCGGCGATTATGGCACATATCAGCCCACTAGCTCCCCCACCTATTATCGCTGTTTTCATATTTTTTTCTCCTTCAATGCTTCTGCTATAAGTTCTATAGGATTTTTAAATACAACCGTATTTTCACTTCGCCCCAAACTATCTGTGATCTGCATACTACATGCACTACACTCGGCACTGACTATATCTGCTTTGGTGTTTAATATATTTTGAGCTTTCGTCCCGCCTATCTGTGTGGCATAACCATAGTTGGACGACTGCATAGTAACACCACCAAATCCACAGCACTGTGAGGCATCTTTCATCTCAATTATATCATAGTTATCTTTCAGTAGTTCTCGTGGCTCTTTATAAACATCTTGCATCTTTTTTGAGTGGCACGGGTCGTGGTATGTTATGTTTAACTTGTCTATGTTTATATCGCTATCTTTTTGTAAAATATCTTTTAGCTTTGTGTTGTCATATAGCCATTTGGTAGCTATAAAAGTTTTGGTCGTGATTTTTTTGGCTCGCTTTGCCCAAGATGGCTGGTCGTGTAGATAATGCTCCCAGTCTAGTCGTATCATGGCACTACAAGTAGCTTCTGGCACTATGATAGCATCTATATCATCTATAAAGGTTTCAAAATATGTTATATTTTGTTTGACAAGATAGTCCACTGTATCAAAATCCCCAGTGAAATAAGCAGGCGCTCCACAGCACAGCTGCTCTTTGGGTATCATCACATCTATGCTAAGTCGTTTGAGAATTTTGAGCAAACTTTTGCCTATATCTGTGTATGCATAGTTGCCCATACAGCCTATAAACACAGCTACCTTGACGGGGTTTGTAGTGGTCGAGTTTTTTATAAACTCATCATGAGAGTTTAAAAACGACACACGACTAGCATATGGCACCGTCCTATCTTTTATCACCTGTAGTGGTAAGTTTAGACGAAACTTCGCACCTCGTTTTTGCTCATCTATCTTTATGCCACATGTTTGAAACACATAGCCCAACCTAGCGACAAAATCCATAATCTTTCGGTTTCGCAGTAGATAAAAAAAGAGCCGTTTGTACCAAGCCAGACCAAACTTTTTTTTGATATCGTATCGCACCTGCTCTATGATGATATCAGTTGGTAAACTATTTGGACAAACCTCTACACACGAAGTACACAAAAAACAGCTTTCAAATATCTTTTTGCTGTTTTTGTCTAGCGCTAGCTGGTCTCTTTTGTAAGCTCCTAGCAAGTCTATAAACCCACGAGGACTCTGTGTCTCATCGCTAGTGATACTAAATATAGGGCATACAGATTTGCACTTGCCACACTTGATACAATCATCACTTATAGTAGTATAGTCAAACTTATTTGTATACGGCATTGCGCTTCTTTGGGCTTTTTGTAGTATCAAAGATATTTTTAATGCTCATCATCATTTGAACTTCTATTTAAAAAAAAATTTATGCTTTTTGAAAGCTCTTTTATATGTTCTTCAACAGACTCTATTATCACAAAATCATCCGTATCGCCACTTTCTATTTTCGCAAGAGTTATAAGGCATTGCCTTTCATCTATTTTGTCGCTTGACATATTAAACTCCTCATTTTTGATATTGTATCGTATTTATATAAATTTACCTCTACAGACACCATTTATCTGTATCTATAAGTTTTTGTCCATTTGTCCAAAGTGGTGAATCTTTATCAAAATACTCCAACACAAAGCAAACATATCTGTCAAATGGATTTTGTATCTTTTCTAGCTCCAACCTCTTTGATAGACTCAACGAATTGTATGAAAACAGCTTTGTCTCGAAAAGTCTCCACACCGCTATCGTTTACCACACCATCTACAGGCAGTAGTACAGACCGCTTGATATATCTTGAGTTTGTTATGTTGTCTATATAAGCTTTTTCATAAGCTTTGTAGCCATGTTTCAAAATCTCTTGCCTATCTACTCCTAGCTTTTTGGCAAACAAAGCTAGAGCTATCTTGTCAAATGGTCGTGAGAAATCAACC
>JAOZMC010000021.1:12977-28380 GCA_029934475.1 Arcobacteraceae bacterium | reverse complement strand
GAACGGAGTAAGACAATTATATTTTGCTTGGCAATGCTGACATGACAAAAAAACTCACTCGTGCGGTGTGTTTGTAGACAAACATATCATAGCAACATCAAAATCCCATCAAACACAAAACTGATTGCAGTCCAACCACCCACTTATCGCTCAACACTACCAACTCATCACTTAACACTACCCACTTAGCACTTACAACTCAACACTACCCACTTATCACATTGTCGTTGATTTTAAGATCTGCTTAATTTATTTTATTTTGATATAATACTCCAAAGGATTTTTATGAGGTATATTTTATATAGTTTTTTAGCTGTTTTGTTGTTTGCTGGTTGTGGGCAGGACTATTATGATCTAGATTTTGACAAATCTAGCAAAACAAAAAAGAAAAAGAAAGCAAAAACGAAAGCCCACGACAGACTAGATGAAACCATAGACAACAGCACTATGGATCAAGACGATGTCAAGCCTCATGACGATGTAGAAGATGCAAACGACCTACTAGATGAAACACTTTTACAAAAACAGTCTATAGATAACCCCAGTTTCGATAGCTCTGTCAAAAACAAGATGGCACTGATATATTCATCAAAAACTATAGGTAAATATGCTATCAATGCTACCTCTAGTGCTATGGCATACTTGCTATCACGCAACCAACCGTTTGATCTAGAAGTGTTTGATATGCCTGCACAGACCACCTATGATATCCAGACCGCTTTGAAAAAAGCCAAAGCATCAGGACACGAAAATATAGTGGCGATATTGACAAACAGTAGCTACAACAATCTTATAAGTTATAACGATATTGATAATTTTAATATATATTTGCCACTTATCAACAAAAGCAATGTTTTAAATCTCAAAGACAACATCATATACGGCGGACTTGACTATGCCAAACAGCTCAAAGTGCTATCGAGACAGACAGTCGAGCAATCAGTAGAGTATTATTCACTCAACACCTTGGGCAAAATACTGCACGACAACACCGTCAAGATAGACCCCAAAGTCAAATACTCACAGCCCATAGGCAAAGGTCAAAACTCTTATAACTCTCTCATATCTACAAAAAAGTGGCTACTCAAAGGTAGCTCAATATATCTAAACACCTCATCTGTGTCTAGCTCTATCATACTATCTACTATAAAAGCAAAAAAAATAAGACCAGCAAATATACTTAGCACACAGGTCAACTATACTCCTATGCTACTATCGCTTACTGGAGCAAATGCCTTGCGAGGCTTGACTATAGCAAACTCTATCAAACCTATAGACCCTGCTATATCCGAAAACATAGCTTTGCTTGGTGGCGATATCTGGTTTAACTGGATTAGCTACTCTACTGTGGTGGGAGTTGACTATTTTTTAGATAGCAACAAACCAAAGATAGAACCAAATATCCGTGATGGTCAGGTTGATTTTGATGTCAAGCTATACAAAGCTACAGATGGCAGTTTTGTGCAGAGTAGCTTTTAGACATACTTTATACTATCTTTGAGTCCAGCTTTTGAGAAGCCATCGAGGCGAAGCCTACAGCTATCACATACTCCACAAGCTAGCTGTTCGTTTTGATAACAACTCCAAGTCAAAGATATAGGCACTTGCAATTTTGTAGCCAACAAAGCTATATCTTTTTTGGTTTTATACAGAAGTGGGGTTACTATCTCTATGTTTTGTGATGGTTTGACACCTTCATTTATACTTGACTGCTGTTTGGCTATAAATTTATCCGTGCAGTCAGGATAGCCACTGCCATCTTCTTGGACTATACCTATATATATCTGTGTAGCTTTGTGCTTGATAGCCACAGCGGCGGCTATACTTAGGAAAATTCCGTTGCGATATGGCACATATGTAGATGGCACTTTGTCATCTATACCGTCTGTTGGCACTGGTATTTTTTCGTCAGTCAATGAGCTACACCCAACATCAGTAAAAAACGGCAACTCTATGCTGTATCTGTCCTCTGTATCTATATGTAAACTATCACAAATATCGTTGAAACAGTTCAGCTCTTTTTTGAGAGTTTTTTGCCCGTAGTTAAAATGCACCGCCACTATATGTTTGCCCTCGTTCCTCGCCATATAGGCACAAGTTGTTGAGTCTAGACCGCCACTTAGGACTATTATCGCAGTAGTATTCAATTTATCATATCTTTTTGTGTAGTTGTAAACTCTTTGTGGTTTATACTTATTATCTTTATATCGCTGTTTTTTGGCAACGCGTTGGTGTTCTGCCCTAGCACAGCGAAACTGTTGTTGTGATTTAGCACCGATACCATACCTGGTAGCTTTTTGGTAGCTATGGTGAAGCTCTCGCCATCGAAATATCCTGGCACTAAAGTTTCATATCGTGGCTTGTGGGTGAAACTATCTTTTAGCTTGGTGGTGATGGGTTTGTGATATATCTCACTGCTTTGCTTTAACCTTTGTATCATCACGGTCCCAAACATCTCAAATATTATCTGCATAGCAAATGGATTGCCAGGTAGATTTAGCACCACAGTATCGTCTATCTTGCCTATCATAGTAGGTTTGCCGGGTTTTATAGCTATACCATCTACTAGCATATCCATACCCAAGCTTTCAAAGACCTCTCTAGTCAAGTCAGCATCGCCTACACTAGCTCCACCTGTGGTTATAAGCATATCTACATCCAAACTATCTTTTATGTTCTTTGTGATAGAGCGTATATCATCTCTAGCTGTGCGGACAAACTTCACATCACAGCCTAGCTCACCACATCTAGCTACAAGCGATGGTGAGTTTGAGTTGTATATCTGGTGTGATTTTATATCATCTTTGTAGTCTTTGAGCTCTTCACCACTAGCAAACACAGCGACTTTTGGTTTTCTATAGACCTCTATACTTTTCACTCCTTGAGAAGCTAGCACTCCAATAGTTGCGAAGTTTATAGTGGTATTTTGTAGCACTATCCTATCGCCTATAGCTATATCTTCACCTATAGTTCGTATATTTTGACCTGTTTTTAGCTCCTGTTTTATCTCTATATGATTGTCATAAACCTCCACACACTCTATAGGCACGACTATAGTAGCACTATCTGGCACTTTTGCCCCTGTCATTATCTTGACAGCACTAGAGCTGTCTATATCAAAGCTTTTCTCCTCTCCGCTAAGTATCCTGCCTATTATCTCGTATCGTTTGGATATATCATCGCTACATATAGCATATCCGTCCATAGCTGAAGTTCTGTATCGTGGCAAGCTCATGGTTGCCGTGACAGTCTGTGCACAAATACGACTTGTAGCATGGACTATATCTATCGTTTGTCTGTTTGTATTTGGTAGCTTTAGATTTTGTATCAGCTCTAGCAGATCTGTAGGTGTTTTCATCTTATACTCTCTAGCCACTCTTTTATCTGCTTTAACTGTGCTTTGGTCTGTTTGGTGCTGGTCCCTCCGTAGCTATCACGACTATTCATAGAGTTTTTTAAGTTTAGATATCCCAACACTTCATCCTCTATATCTTGTAGTATTTCACTCGAAGCTCGAAGTTCATCTATGCTCATAGCAGATATATCTTTGCCTAAACCGTCGGCATATTTGACTACATCTTTGGTGACTATATAAGCTGTGCGAAACGGCATATCTCGTTTTCTCACTAGATAATCAGCTAAGTCAGTGGCAGTCAAATGCCCCACCGCACAAGCCTTTTGCATTTTATCTGTATTTATTGTGATATTTTTCATCATATCATCTAGGACATCTAGCGACATCTCTATCGTCTCTATACTATCAAATACCCCCTCCTTGTCCTCTTGGGTGTCTTTGTTGTATGCCAGTGGTAGCGACTTCATCACGACCAACAGCGACAGCAGATTGCCATATACTCGCCCCGTCTTGCCACGAAGTAGCTCTGGCACATCTGGGTTCTTTTTTTGTGGCATGATAGAGCTAGTCGTAGCATAGTCGTCGCTAATAGTTATAAATCCAAACTCATAGCTACTCCATAGCACCAACTCTTCACTTAATCTACTTATATGCATAGAGGTCATGCTTATGTTAAACAACATCTCCAGTGCTGCATCACGGTTTGAGCTACTATCCAAAGCACTAGTAGTTGCAGCTGTGAAGTCCAAAAGTCTAGCCGTCTCGTGTCTGTCTATATCGTGCGGTGTGCCAGCAAGTGCCGCTGACCCTAGCGGACAAAAGTTGTTGCGGAGGTTTGAGCTAACAAACCGCTCATAGTCTCGTCTAAACATCTGGATATATGCTAGCAGATGAAAGCCGAAGTTTATAGGCTGTGCATGTTGCAAGTGGGTCATACCAGGTATCAAACTGCTTGTATGATTGTGGGCTATAGTGGCAAAAGTGGTGATAATATCTTTAAGCTTCCTAGCTATAGAGTTGTTTTTTTCTCGCAGATAGATAGCCATATCTGTAGCTACTTGGTCGTTGCGACTTCTGGCAGTGTGAAGTTTGCCTGCTGTGTCGCCTATGAGTTGTGTCAATCTCGTCTCTATAGCCATATGTATATCCTCATGTCCTATATCCCACACAAACTGCTCTTTTTCTATCTCATCTTTGATTTGCAACAAACCTTTCTCTATCTTTTGTTGTTCATCTGCTGTGATGATATTTTGCAGGCACAACATCTTGGCATGTGCTATGCTGCCTTTGATATCTTGAGAGTAAAGTTTCCTATCAAACATCAGCGAGGCATTGAACCTGTCTAGAAGTTTACTATTTTTATTTTTCAGTATTTGGTCATCTGTCGTCATATTTGTCCTTTTATTTATAAATTTTGTCATTTTCGTCCTTTTTTGAGTTGGTTTAAGCTTTTTGTGTTAGAATCATCACGGCTCAGATACCATTTGGGATCAAGAGGTGGCTCTCGTCCTGCCTTAAGGGCGACCAATCTTAAACCATTCATCGTTGTTTCTTTGCTTTGTGTATGTTTCAAATTTATTTTGAAATTTTCTTTTTTTTGTTTGTATTATATCTTTTATTTTTAAAATATCCACCAATCATTTTCTTTTGTTTATTTTTGGTCTTTTAAATATAGCAAATAGTTTCGTATCTTTTGTTTTTGATTTTATAAAATTTTATAAAAATATGCGATTTTTGACTTTTTTAAGTTTGTTTTGATAAAATTGTCGAAAGGTTCCCAGCTTCCGACAAGGCACCAAGGGTGGCTTCCTATATAGGATAGGTGGCATGGGTCATTTGATATAGTGCAGTTTTTCTATATTTTTGGTCATATTATCAAATTTGTTTTATCTATTGGCTTCACCCAAATACTCCTCATACAACTCAAATAAAAATTCTATCCTATCCTTGTCGTTTTTAAACACTTTGTTGCCATAGCATCTATCTACTGCTTTGTCTAGCTCTTTGTGTGCTTTTTTTAGTTTCGGTGGCATAGATAGTGGGTCGTATAGATCTGCTAAACTACTATCTACATACAAGGCTCTAGTGTCTAGCACGGCTTTTGCTTTTTGTTCTACTGTTTGTTTGTTTTTGTCGCTTGTTTTTGTAGGAAATGGGTAGTTGTTGTATACTAAATCTTTTGAATATCTATAATCACTTTTCAATCTTCCACAGGTATATTTCACCCAAGCCATATGCATAGCAGATGTCAGCTGTCCAAAGTCATATAAAGTAGCATTTGGTATCAAAAGCATTGTATCGCTTACGATATAATTTTTATCAAAAAAGCCCATAGGTATATATGCTCTATTTTCAGATGAAACACGAGGAATAGCTATAAAATCAACATCTTTTGGCTGTGTAATTTGTGCGAAAAGGTGCGGTATATCTGCTAAATGTGGGCGAGACGATATTGTCCTGATCGCCTTGACTTCCCCGACAAGTGCTTTTATCTGTGTGAGTTCTCTCAACTCTTTTGGACTTATATCTTCTAGCCACAAACAAAATCTTTCTTTGTTGTTTAGAAACTCTCTAGCTGACACCAAGCTTCTAAAAAATTTTAGGCTCTGTGGCTCTATCTTGATAAATGCTTCCATCTCCTCTTTGGTAAATAAAAATTTACCGCCATCTGCTGGCATATTTCCAAAATTCATCTCAGGAATATCGCAGATAGGTTTTGTATGTTTTATGACTACTATATCATCGCCTTCTACTAAATATGGATTGATATTTTTCACTATCTTTTCGTGTGCTTCTGCTTTTATGTTTTCATATTCATATATCTTTTTGTGTTCTGTGTCCCAGTTGGCAAAACCAATTATAACAACATGGACGGCGGCATTGTGTTTGGCTTCGTTGCTCCAGTCAAATGTCTGATGGGCGAAGTGTATTTTTATATTATAAGTTTTTAACAATAAGCTCCACAATATACTCGGTTGCAAACCTTGCGATATAGAGTTGGTAGATACAAAAGCGGACTTAATCCGTGTATTTTGTATATATTGAGAGGCTTTTAGATACCAAGCTGTCACATAGTCTAAGTCTCCCAAGCCTTTTACTTTGGTAAAAATTTGTTTCATATCTACTTTTTGTTCTTTGTTTTGTAGTCGTGAACCTATAAACGGCGGATTGCCAAGGATATAAGACAACTTGTCTTTGCTGACTACATCTTGCCAGTTTATCTGTAGAGAGTTGCCGTGCACTATGTTTGCCGATTTGTCTAGTGGCAGTCGTGCGAAATACGAGCCAAAATGCTCGCTTATTTTCATATTCATCTGGTGGTCGATCAGCCACATAGCCACACTGGCTATTTGAGCAGGAAACTCCTCTAGTTCAATCCCATGAAATTGGTCGACATCGCACCATACTATAGTCGATATATCTAATACATTGTCTTTGTGAAGTATCTTTAGTATCTCTAGCTCCAAAACTCGCAATTCTCTATATGCTATGATGAGAAAGTTGCCACTACCACAAGCAGGATCAAAGAAGTTCAATGTAGATAACTCTTTGTGAAACTCTTGGAGTTTGGTTTTGTTTTTCTTTATCTTGTCAAGTTTTGCATACAAATCATCCAAAAACAAAGGTCGGATGAGCTTGAGTATATTTGCTTCGCTTGTGTAGTGAGCTCCTAAGTTTCTCCTGTGGCTTTTGTCCATGATGGCTTGGAAAAGTGAGCCAAATATAGCTGGAGATATCTTTGACCAGTCTATATAGCACCCTGTCAGCAATATCTCTCTGGTCTTGGTATCAAAGGCAGGTATAGGCAAAAACTCTTCAAATAGTTTGCCATTTGTATATGGAAAGTTTGACAAGCTTTCGTCTCTTGTTTTGAGCCTTTTGTCTTCTGGAGTGTTTAGCACTTGAAAAAGTTCTGTGAGTTTCGCTCCTACATCGCTACCGTCTTTTTGTGTTCGTTGTTCTAAATATCTAGTAAATAGGTCTTTTTCAAATATATTTGAGTCCTCGGCAAACTGCAAAAACAAAAGTCGCACCAGTAGTAGCTCCAGAGCATGTCCGCTATATCCAGTGAGTTTGAGCTCATCGTGTAGATGACCCATAAGCTGTGCGGCTTTTATGTTTACCGGATCTTCTTCTACTACTTTGTGTTTGGTATATCCTGCTATGAAGCCAAACAGTGCTATATTTTTGTATAGGTCTTTTATGTTAAACTCGTGGAGCTGGTCATCCTCTAGGTCGTATAACCTAAACATATCAAAGTCAGATACTAGTATATATCGTGGGAGTTCATGTTCTTTGAGTCCGGGAAAATAGTCAAGTGCTTGGGTATATGCTTTGTCTAGGTCTCTGCCTTTGGATTTGTGTTCTACTAGCAGTGTGCCTTTCCAAAACAGATCTATACGACCTCGCTTGTCGCCTAGCTTTTTGACAGGCTCTTCAAATGATGCTATTCTCTTGCGAGTTATGCCAAATATATCAAAAAAATCATTCCAGAAGCTCTGAGCTTCGGCATGTTCTCTTGCTTCGTCTTGCCACTCTTTTGAGAAACTTATCGCTCTACTTTTTATCTCGTTCCAGCTTAATATCATATGTTTTTATCCATCTATTTGCTCCAATTTTTTAAACTCCGACCACAATACTCTTTGTCGTTTTCGCATCCTATGTATCGTCTGTTTAGTTTCATATTTGTCCTTTTTAGCTTTCATTTAAACTATCTACAATCTTGTCTATAGGTATCAAGCTAGTAACTGCACATGCATGTGCTGGGTTTGGAAAACTGTAGTTTATAGGCGGAACACCTCTACAAAATCCAGCGAGGCAAATATGATTTGTATCTGTTATAAATGTTTGCACATAAATATCAGCTGTAGAGTTTTGGTTTTTGTCTATGAGCATATTTAAAGGGCTACCATTTTGTCTTAATCCGTGGAAAATTTGTTCTATTGAAACTTTGTTTGTAGCATAGGTTTTCACATCTACACTATTTTTGCCAAGCATAAACTCAAAGCCTCCGTCTGCTTGTCCTATTATCATCCCATAGGCAAACTTGAGATTTTTTAATTTTTCATATCTTTCAAATATATCAATATTTTGGTATTTGTTGTTTAGATAGTCATAAATATATTCCAACAAAGCCAACTCGCCCAAAATCCCAGCTTTTATGTTTGCGATACCTCTTGCTTGATAGTCTCCATATCCACTTCTTGGATATTCAAACAGTTGTCGTCTGTTGGCGACATAAGATGCCATCTTGTCCATCTCATCTGTGATTTTGATCAAAACAATATCTTTTTTGGTTACTGGCATATTTTCCTCCTGTCTTGGTATATATTGTCAGACACTTCCTATCTTTTTATATATAATATCTTTGTAGCTTGACATTAGCTCATATCCTACAAAGTGTCTGTCTAGCTCTTTTGCTACTTTGAGTGTAGTGCCACTTCCAGCAAATGGATCAAGCACGATATCACCTACAAAAGAAAACAACCTCACACATCGTTTGACTATCTCTTGGGGCATGATGGCACTATGTTTGCCAAAGGCTATATCTTGTTTGTTTGGTATTGGTATATCCCATATTTGCTTGGTGTATTCTACCCACTGCTTTTGAGTTAGTTTGCTTTTTTCTTTTATCTCTTGCGATGGTATATGTGGGCTTTTGCCATCTTTTACATATACTGCTATAAACTCGCTTGAATTTTGTGCATAAAAATTTCGTGGGTATGGATAGCTACCAAACATAAGCTTCTTGCTACCGTTTGTACGGTTCCAAATATATGTATCATATAGATAGATCTTGGTGTCTTTTTGGTATAAAATAGAGTTTTGAATATCGCTGTTTAGGTCAAAAATATGTCTGTTGTAGTGGGTGTTAAAGTCTGCTTTTTTCATAGGCACAAGTGGTGTGTTTATGATCAGTTTGCCATTTGGACTCAACACTCTCTCGCATTCATTCCAAACCTTGTGAAGTTCTTTTATAAAAGTTTTGTAGTTTGATATATCTCCTATCTGCCCTCGTTGTTGCTTTGAGTGTATCTCCTCTTGGTAGCCATCTTTGCTGTAGTTTTTGATATTGAAATAGGGTGGCGATGTGATGATAAGCTGGACACTGCTGTCAGGAATCTCACACATATTTTGTGATGACTTAAAATAAACTTCGTCTATGAAACTGCTCAACTGTTTTGTCCTTTTGTCGTGATTGTATCCAAAAGGTCTAAAACCAAACCAAACAAAAAATAGCACAACATACTTGCAAAAAGTTGTTTTTGTAGATAAATAAATATAATTTAGATAAAATAGCAGTATGGATAAAATTAATAAACAAAAAGCAGTAGCTTTCACAGGCATATCAGGCAGTGGCAAGACCACCGCCATAGTCAAAGTAGCAAACACTTTGCAAACTTTAGGCTACAAGATAGCTATCATAAAACACGACCCAAAAGACAAAGCTATGTTTGACAAAGATGGCAAAGACAGCTTCAAGTTCGCCCAGACCAAAGCAGATGTGGTGGTGACTAGTCCGCTCAAGACGACCTATTTTAACCCATCGCCTATGAGTATAGGAGATATCGCAGATATGGTGTCGCCGTTTGATTTTCTACTTGTGGAGGGGTTGAAAACTTTGGATTTGCCTCGTATATGTATATGTCGCGAGAGGATAGACCAAAACTATTTTGAAGTCAGCGACACTATCGCTTGTGATGACACTATAGACAAAAACTTGTTGCCAAAAGATATAAATATATTGGATTTAAATGACACACAAAGTATCACAGACTGGATAATACAAAATGCAAAGGAGATGAAAACTTGAACAAAGATATCAAAGATATTATAGATGTTATAGAGATATGTTCTATAGAGATAAAAGAGCTCATAGCACAAGGTGACACTGCCAAAAGCACCCACCAAAACAGCACAGGCGACACACAGCTTAAACTTGATATCCAAAGTGATATCATCATACAGCGACAACTCCAAAAGCTCAAATGTATCAAATCAATAGTGAGTGAAGAGCAAGACGAGATCATAAGGTTAAACGACGATGCTCCGTATCATATAGCCTACGACCCACTAGATGGTAGTAGTCTGGTCGATGTAAATCTATCTGTAGGGTCAATATATGGCATATATCGACACTCCTACAGTGGCAAAAATATTATAGGTGCAGTGTATGTGGTATTTGGACCACGAGTAGAGATGGTAGTAGCGATAGACAAAGCGGTCAAGTTATATAGACTACTGGATGATAAGTTTGTCTATATTCAAGATATCAAGCTACAAGATAGAGGCAATATATTAGCTCCGGGTTCTACACAGGGTATGTGGTATCCTCACCACAAAGATATGATAGATGGACTGTTTGCCGATGGATATAGACTAAGATATAGCGGTGGTATGGTGCCTGATCTGCACCAAATACTACTCAAAGGTGGCGGACTTTTCAGCTATCCAGCGACAAAAGATTTGCCAAGTGGCAAGCTACGACAACTTTTTGAAGTGTTTCCGTTTGCTCTTGTGTTTAAGTTTGCTGGTGGTGATGCTATAGATGGAGAGCATAAGCTACTAGATATCAACACATCTCATATACACGACACGACACCGTGCTTTTTTGGTAGCAAATATGAAGTAGATATAGCATACAGAGTTTGGTCCCGTGGATAACGACACCACACAGACAGACGAAGCACTGGATCAAAACATAGCCAGACTACAAAAATGTCAAAAAGAACACAAAGTCGATACATGTAGCGACTGTGAGCTATATATACCATGTGAAGTGCGAAAAGAGTATGTCAAAGCAGTGTATAGCTCCATGAACAAGGACAAAAGCGGTGGTTTTGAATTTTAAGATGACTACAAAAAATAAAAGAGACATATTAGGTAAAGATGGCAAAAGACCACACAAGTTTGTATATCTATTTTTCTTGGTGCATATGTTTGCTTTTGGTAGTAGTGGATTTGCTCTAGCATATATAGACGATGTGCCGTTTATGATGGCTGCCATGCATAGTGGCATAGCAATATTTGTATATATTATATTTTATCTAGTGTTGTTTGGTGTAGGCAGAGTTTTTTGGATGTTTGTATTTGCTATCGTGGGATTTTCTCAGACATATTTTGTGATAAATTTCATAGGCGAAATATTTTTCAACAACTGGGACTTTGACAGTTATCCATTTTATCGACATATAGCACCTGCTGTGTTTGTAGTGATGTATCTGTTTTTGGTGCGAGAGTTTATATATGATATAGTCAAAAGTGACGGCAGGGCAAACTTCTTGTTTTTGTTTTTCAATGCTATCTTATATAGCTATCTTTATATGATATGACAACTAGAGACTAGCAAGGCATGAGTGAAATATCTAAAACATAAAAGGACAAAAATGAGCGAATTTTTAAACAACGACAAAAACGATACAAAACTACCAAGCGGACATCCGGTGCAAGTGTATATGGATGAAAACAGACTGATAAGAGATACGATAAAAAATATAAACAACACAAATATAAAAGAGGATTTCAGTCAGTTTTTGATATTTTTTGAGCGACTATGCTTGATAGAGAAGCATTATGCTAGAAAAGAAAACCAACTTTTCCCATACCTAGAGACTTATGGCTGGACAAGTCCTAGCCAAAATATGTGGGCTATGCATGATGATATTAGAGAGGATATAAGAGAGATAAAACGAGCGATAAAAGAGAAAAATATCACAACTATATCTACTAAGCTTCAAGAGGTTTTTGCAACCATAGAACATCTCATACAAGTAGAGGAGCATAGACTTTTGCCAAATGCTATAAGTATGTTAAGCAAAGATGACTGGCAAGAGATGAGAGCAGGAGAGGAGGAGATAGGCTGGATGCTAGACAAAGCACCAGAGCCTTATCCACAGACCAAATCGCCAGAATATATCCACCCAAGCGCTGACACAAAAAAAAGAAAACTACCGTTTTCTTTAGATGGCAGGATAAAGCTAAACGAAGGATATCTACTAGAAGACCAACTAAATCTCATGCTACAGTTTATGCCAGTAGATCTGACCTATGTAGACGAAAATGATATTGTGCTGTTTTACAATCGTGGAGAAAACAGAGTATTTCCTAGAAGTGCTGGTATCATAGGGCGAGAGGTGAAGTTTTGTCATCCACCCAAAAGTGTGGATCAGGTGTTGATGATACTAAGAGAGTTCAAAGCAGGACGAAGAGATGAGGCAGAATTTTGGATAGAGTTCAAGGGAAAATTTATACATATCCAATATTTTGCAATACGAGACAAAGACGGTGTATATAGAGGTGTCATAGAGATGAGCCAAGATGTCACTCACATAAGAGATCTAAAAGGACAACAGCGACTACTAGACTGGGAGTAGATATAGCTTATCTTAAAATATTTCATCTAAAAGCCTCTATGTTCATAGTAGGAGTAGTTTTTACCTTGTGGTACGCTTTGCTTTTCTGGCCTGGGGCAGAATATGAAAATCACAGCAAACATTTATTGGCTTTGAATTTTAGCAGATATTTGTTTGTCTTTCAGAGTTTTAGCAAAAGATTGATTGACTTTCGTGGTTCCGAATAGGTTGCCAAATATTCGCTCCGCTTTCCGTTTACATTGTCTGTCTCACTCGCGCTTTTCTAGTAACTAGTGACTAGAGACTAGCAAACCAGTCTCCAGTATCTAGCAAACTACAAAGCTAGATTGTATCCCACAAATGCCAATATATATGCCACGATAGTAGTAAACACAAACAAATATCCCGCATATCGCCATCCACCTGCTTCTCTAGCAAACACTATTGTAGCAGCAAGGCATGGCAAATATGTCATGATTATGATGATAAATGCCACAGCAGATGCAAATGATATGTTGCTAGACAATCGTTCTATGAGTGAGTTGTTTTCCTCGTCTACATCGCCACCAAGCGAGTACAAAACTCCCAAAGTAGAGACTACTACTTCTTTGGCGGCTAACCCTGTCTGTAGGGCTACTGCCATCTTCCAGTCCATACCAAGCGGAGTAAATACTGGCTCTATAAACTTGCCAGCTTGACCTAGATAGCTTTGTTCTAGTAGCTTTTCGTTTAGTTCATTTGATAGGTCAGTTTTTTCATCTCCTATGGCGGTCTGTATTTTTGATTCATAACTGTTTGATAGCTCTATATTTTTGGGATAATTGCTAGCAAACCATACTAGCATAGATGCGGCGGCTATAAAGGTGCCTGCCTTTTTGAGATACATCATGGTTTTTGATTTGACTGTGTGCCATATCAGCACCACAGATGGCATTCGGTATTTTGGCATCTCCATGACAAACGGCTCGCTTTCACCCTTGAAAGCAGTCATTTTTAGCACTTTTGCTAGCACAAGTCCTAGCAAAGCTCCGCCCATATATATAGCAAACAGTATATTGCCAGCATTGTGCGGAGCAAAAAACGCACCCACAAACAGCACATACACAGGAAGCCGGGCCCCACAACTCATAAATCCTATGATAAACATGGTCAGCAGTCTGTCTGTGTCGTTTTTGAGTATTCTAGCACTCATATATGCAGGTATAGAACAGCCAAATCCAGTGACTAGTGGTATGAAACTTTGTCCATGTAGTCCAAATTTATGAAAAAACCCATCTAGCAAATATGCCACACGGCTCATATATCCGGTGCCTTCGAGCAAAGCAATACCGACAAAAAGTATCATGATATTTGGCACAAACATCACCACAGCTCCAACTCCGGCTATGAGACCATCTACTACCAAAGACCGCAAGTCGTCATAGGCTATAAGCCCACCTATAGTATCACCCACCGCACCAAAAAATTTGTCTATATAATCCATAGGTATAGAACCTATCTCAAAAGTCAGTTGAAACAAAGACCACATAAAAAACAGAAATATAGGTATGCCAAAAATTGGATGTATGAGAATATTGTCTATCTTTTGAGTGAGAGAAGTTTGTGTGCTTATCTCTCGTGTAGTCTTGACTGTCTCGTTTATGATACCTTGGTTGTATGCCATAAACTCATCTGCCATGATATCTATCATCGCATCTTCGCCGTGGTGTAGTTTGATATGGTTGATAGCCTCTATGACTATGGGCTGTAGCCCTATCCATATAGGCTCGTCGTGTAGCTTTTTGTATATATATTTTTGCTCCGATATTAGGTCTATGGCTATCTTTCTATATGATACAGATCTGTTGAAGTTGTCGCATTGTCGTTTTTCTAGTATATTTTGAAATTTATTCTTATCCAAAAACTGGACTATATTTGCTATCTCCTCCTCTATAGCTTCGCTAAATACTAGCTTGGTCTGCTTTTTTGGTTGGTTGTGTGTTTTGATGATATTTGACAGAAGTTGTTCTATGCCATCTTTGGTCAGTGCTGATACTTTTATAGCATCTACTCCTAGTAGCTCACTCATATAGTTTGAGTTTATATCTATATGCTCTTTTGTTGCTTCGTCGCTCATATTCAATGCTATCACCATCTTTTTGTCCATATTTAGAAGTTCGCTTGTCAGCTGTAAGTTTCTCTCTAGGTTTGTGCTATCTACTATGTTTAATATCATATCGTATGGCTCATGCTTGAGAAAGTCGCTTGTAACTTTCTCTTCTAAAGAGTAGTCAGCTAGCATATATGTCCCTGGTAGATCTACCATACTGATAGTATGCTCTTGATATTCGAACTCTATGGTCTTTTTCTCTATAGTCACACCTGTGAAGTTTCCTACATGTTCACGGGCTTTACCCATGGCATTAAGCAGCATACTTTTGCCGACATTTGGTTGCCCTACTAGGGCTATTTTTATATTTTTCATCATCCTACCTCTATCTTTTGTGCTTCATCTTTTCGCAAAGCTATATTCATCTTGCCTACTTGTATCTCGTAGGTGCTTTTGAGATTTGTGTGTGCCATATATCTTATGCTGACACCTTTAAGTATGCCAAACGATACAAGTCGCTGTCTCAATGCACCTGTCGTGTGTAGCTTTTTCACTACATAGTCCTGACCTATGACGGCCTCGGTTATTTTCATATTTGTCCTTTTT
>JAOZMC010000021.1:0-12877 GCA_029934475.1 Arcobacteraceae bacterium | reverse complement strand
CACTACATAGTCCTGACCTATGACGGCCTCGGTTATTTTCATATTTGTCCTTTTTGTTTATATCGATGAACACAATCATCTATCTTGTCATCTCTAAAAGCATCTATAGATATTTTTAGAGATATCCTTGCGTATTCGTCACTTTATATCTTAGTTTTTTTGTTTTGGTAGCTATTGGAGACATTCCAATACAATTTACAAAAACTAAAATAAAAGTGAAAATTACTTATAAAATCTAGTCCACAGTAACAGTAGTTGCTAGCTCTTTATCTATCAAGTGTAGCCCTCGTCCTGTAGTGCCTATGATCTCTATCTTGTCTAGCAATCCACTAAACAATGCTTCTTCCTCATGTTGCTCTGCCACATACCACTGCAAGAAGTTAAATGTAGCATAATCTTTTTGTGTCAAAGTCAAATCTACTAGAGAGTTTATCTTTGAAGTGATAAACTTCTCATGCTTATAGGTCTGTGTGATGACATCTTTGATATCTTTAAACTCATTTGGTGGAGTTTCCAGTGCACCTACGACTGCTTGGGCTCCTGTTTCGTTGACATAGTCAAAAAGTTTATGCATATGCTCCATCTCTTCGTTGCTGTGTTCTTTTAGGAACTTTGCTGCTCCTGCCAAACCTTGGGCACTAGCCCACGATGCCATAGACAAATATAAATTTGCCGAAAAATGCTCCAGATTGATCTGTTCGTTTAACTTGTTCAATATCTCTTTTTTTAACATAATGTTTCCTTTTCCTTTTTCCTTTTTCCTTTTTGGTCTTACAAGTTTGAGTTACACTCCAAATATGCCAACACTTTTTATCCTTTTATCCTTTTATGCCATCTGCTCTAGGCGATACCAAAAACTTGAAAAACAGCTTGATATATATAGCGAAAGGCATAGTCCAAACTATAGCCGACCACAGATATAGCTCTGCTGTGTATTGTTCAAAAAATGGTATAAGTCCTCGCATAAAAGTCGCTACTATTATGAGTGCTACCATGAGATGTGTCCATATGTTTGATGATAGATCTCTGCCTGTATGTATCCAAGATATGATCAGCATGATCATAAGATATGCCAACCCGATGCCACCAGTAGTGACAAAGTGCCTAAAATGATTGATGCCGGAGATATCTTTGTCCAAAATATCCCAACCCATGAGAGCATATCCAAAAGCTAACATGAAAAATATCGATGCTAGGTATATCACATATGGTTCGCCAAGGATATTTTTGTCTTTTAAAATATAATCACCAGTGATAGCTAATATAGAAGCACCACTTGCTAAACCTATCCAGCCCAAAGCAGAGTTTGTAGGATACAAAAATTCTACCAAAGTAAATACAAGCACACTAAATATGGCTAGATTTGTCAAAGGCGGTCTAGCTATGTATATGTCATCTATAGCTTTGTCTTCCATAAGTTCATTGACCGCTTCCATATTGACCCGCCTCATAGCTAGTAGCACCAACACAACTATCAGTCCAGTGGCTACTTTCAATATGCTCAAGCCATCGGTCGTAGTGAAGCCTAGCTTTGATGCAAAAAACCAAACTTCTACAAAAAATATAGCCACCAAAGTATAACCCAAACTACTATGTCTTTGAAGTTTGTCAAGCACCACATCTTTTGCAAACCATATAAGCCACCCTAGCATAGCTAGATTTAGCACACCTGCTAGCCAAATACCAGTGATATCTATAAGCCAAAACGACACACGACCTAGCACCCACAAGAGCATAATATACCTAAGTCGTCTGCCAATAAACGGAACCATACCAGGAAAAAGTTCAGGTAGTCCAGTTGTCAAAAATGCCATCACACCAGCGGTCAAAATACCAAACAACATCTCATATATGTGCCATGTGAGAGTATCGTCCATAAACGGTATGTTTATAGTTCCGCTCCACACAAAACCCCACAAAACCATAGAGACTATCATATACGGAGCTAGTAGCAAAAATACAGGGCGGAAACCATAGGCTAGATATGGGGGGACATTTTTTTCTGTCGGATAATAGAGATAATGGTTTGTCGCATGTAGTTTTTGTTCTGTTTGTTTATCTGTCATGATTTTGCTCCTATTGGTCGCAGTTCAAATGTATTTACTATAGTTTCGTCTTGCAATATTTTCGCTGTTTGTTCATATACAAACTTGTCGTCTCGCTGTTTTTGTGGTAGCTTGAAGCTAAACTCCTTGACTATATGCCCCGGATCAGCTTCTAGCAACAACATCTTGTCGCTTAGTCTGATAGCTTCCATGATATCGTGAGTGATAAACAGTATTGTGATACTTTTTTTACCTATCATATCTATCAATATCGTCTGTAGCTCTTGTTTTAAGCCTATATCAAGTGCCGAAAACGGTTCATCTAAAAACAGCAAAGAGGGTCGCACGACTAAAGCCCTAGCGAAACTAACTCTCTGTCTCATACCTCCACTTAAGTCTTTTGGAAATTTGTCAAAGTCCTGCTCTTCTAGCCCAAACTTCAGTGCTATCTCTTGTGACATTTTTGTAGCAACTATCTTGTCCCAGCCATTTGCCAAAAGTCCCAGTGATATATTGTCTATGCAGTTTTTCCATGGCAGTAGTCTGGCATCTTGAAAAGCAAAAGAGCTACTCACAAAACTATTTTCAACCCGACCCTCTTCTACATCAAGAAGTCCAGCACACAAGTGCAGCAAAGTAGTCTTGCCTCCGCCAGATGGACCTACTATACTTAAAACTTGACCTTGTTCCAAAGTGAAGTTGATATCATTTAGAACTTCGGTAAATCCAAAATGATGGTTTAGTTTTGATACTTCTAATCTCTCCATAGTTCCACCTCTCTTTTGATAGGTTCGAGCACGATATACTCTATAAACATAAGCGAACCTATCATGATAGATACGATAGCTAGTGCTGTTGGAGTATCCAGATGGCTTCGTGCTACTGCTAGTCCGGCTCCCATACCGTTGTTTGATGCTAGTAGCTCTGCCATGATGACTATCTTCCATGCTATTCCAAGCCCACTAACCCAAGCAGGAAACAGATATGAAAAGATATGTGGAAAATATATATCAAAAAATTTCATACTATAAGGCAACTTGAAACTATCTGCCATCTGTTTAAGCTCACCATCGAGTGTGCGAGTGCCTTGTAAAGCTCCTACAAATATGATAGGAAACGATGCGACTACCACTGTAAATATGACCGTCTCATCGCTCATACCAAACCATATCATAGCTAGCACTATCCATGCAATAGGTGGCATACCCATAAGTATCGTGACTATTGGTCGGCTCATCATAGATGCCGTAGCAAAAAACCCAGCTAGAAGTCCCAGCATAGAGCCTAGTGTCAAAGATATGACAAAACCCAAAAATGCACGATACATAGTCGTGTTTATATCCTCTATGACTGCTGGATCTTCTAGCATAGCTGTAAGTGTGCCAAAAGTTTCAAGTGGCGATGGCAACACCAAGCTACCATAAATTTGATGTCCTATATCCCAAACTGCTATAAAAAGTAGTATAGAAGCTATAGCTCCCCAACCACTCCACAGATATGCTGGAAAATCTTTGAGCAACTTAACTATAAACTTCATCGATAATAAAACCCATCATCTGGCAGTTTACCACCTATTGTCTTTGGATTGTTCTTTTTGAGCATACCAAAGAAAAACTCTAGATCCTTTTTTGCATCTTGTGCTTTGACGGCATCTAGCTGAACATATTTTATACTATCGGCTACTCCAACTGCATCTAACATGGGTATGTATTTGACTATCAGCTCTCCTGCTTTTTTTGGATTGTTTTTATACCACTTCAAAGACTTTTTATACTCTTCGTTAAATCTATCTATGATATGTTTGTTTTTGCCCATATCTCCTAGCACTGCCATACCTGCTTGTGGCACTTTGGCCTCTACTTTAAAAGTTCTGCCCCATTCTTCTTGTAGGTCGGTGCTTCTATATAGGTCTGGAGCTATAAGTTTCAGCGGAAACGAACCAGTCTTTCGCAAAGCTATAGATATAGCAGGTTCAGCTAGAAGTGCATGGTCTACTTGTCGTAGTATCAGGCTTTGCATAGCATCAAAAGGAGTGCTCATATATTTGAGTTTGAAATCTTTTTTGGGATTCATACCTTGTGCTTTGACTATCTCTTCAAACAATATATCAGGCATATCGGCACGAAATGGCATGGCTATCTCTTTGCCTTTGAAGTCTGCTAGGGTTTTGAGAGTTTTGTCTCTGGTTATCATACCTAGTATTCCCCACACAGAGATATTTAACAGTCGTATATCCACTCCTTTGTTGTGTAGATTTGCTCCTACATTTGATGGCACAGCTATGAAGTCTGCTCGTCCTTTGAGGGTCAAGGCCCGTAGTTCGTCAGGATTTTTCCACAACACAAACTCAACTTTCTTTGCTATATCATTCAATGCTCCAGTTTGGACCATATGCACAAGCGGATGCGACACAGATGCCACAGGACCACTTAGCACTAGCTTTTCAATCTTTTTTGCACTTATATTTGTGGTAAATATAACTGCTACTATCAAACTTAATTTTTTTAACATCTTGATCCTTTTTATTTATCATCTATCACATCACAAAAAAGAGCTAGAAGGAGGCAAATCTTTAGGAGAAAATATGGCTGATATTTTCTAGCTCTTCTTTGTGATATGATATTGATAACCATTATCAACAAGTATAACACAAAATGCTTTTGCAAACTCAAAATATGGTCAAAAACAGTAAATTTGTAGCAAATTTGTGGTCAAAGCCTTTGTTTGTGGGCTTTTGAAGATATTAAAACCGTGCCAAAAAAAGCAAAATTGATAGATTTTTAGAGATTTATCATCTATTTTGGGCTATATTTGGATTTTTGGTGGTAAATCA
This sequence comes from Arcobacteraceae bacterium, assembly GCA_029934475.1. Taxonomy (GTDB): domain Bacteria; phylum Campylobacterota; class Campylobacteria; order Campylobacterales; family Arcobacteraceae; genus B24-G6. The sequence continues at coordinate 7,999 of JAOZMC010000021.1, read as the reverse complement.
AGAGCAGTTTTTGTAGATATTTGATAGGAAATTTTTCTGTTTTTTATTTGAAAACAGAAAAAGTCGGTGATTAGATTTTGTCTTTGTGTAGTAAATATGGATTTCTCTGAGCTGTCGGCATGATATCTATATGCTGGATATTGATATGTGGTGCTGTGTTTAGCACATGCACGATGGTATCCGATATATCTTTAGCACACAGTGGCATATATCCATCATATACTGCCTGTGCTTTTTGTTTATCGCCGTCAAATCTAGTAGTAGAAAAGCCAGTCTCCACAGCCCCCGGAGCTATGGTGGTAGCTTTGATATTGGTGCCATAAAAGTCGGCATTCATAGACTCACCTATACTATGCACGGCTGATTTTGTAGCACAATACACAGCACCGTTTGCATATGAGATCTTGCCAGCGACTGAACCTATATTTATGATATGGGCGGTGCTTAAGTTTCTCATCTGTGGGATGATTTCACGGCTCATATATAACAGTCCTTTGATATTTGTATCTATCATAATATCCCAGTTATTTGTGTCGCCTTGGTCTATAGGCTCTAGCCCTAGAGCTAGTCCGGCACTGTTTATAAGTATATCCACAGTGCTGTTTTGTAGTATAGTTTTCACACTATTTCGCACATCTTTTTGACTTGATAGATCTAGCTTGACTATATCTACACGTACATCTGCTGTTGACTTTATCTCTTTTTTGATATGCTTTAGCTTTTCTATGTCTCTGGATATTAGCACTAGATTGACCCCCAAAGCAGCCAAGTCGTAGGCTACTTGCCTACCTATGCCGCTACTAGCTCCTGTGATGACGGCGGTTTTGTCTTGAATATAGTTTTGCATACCTTTTCAGTCGCCGATTATATCTTTCATGATATTTCCTTTGTAATGTTGTTTGTGGTATTATAGCATGATCTCCTTAAAGAAACAAAAATTTGAAAATACAGAGACATTTGCACAAGGTAAAGAAAATCCTGCTATAATAAACCCAAAGGATATATATGAGAGATGCATGGACACTTATAGAGCTGATATTTGTGATAGTAGTCATAGGGGTGCTGACTTCATTTGCTTTGCCAAAGTTCAACGACACTAGAGAATATGCCACTGCAAACTCTATCAAACAAGACATAGGTTCTATCAGCCGAGCCGTTCAAAGCTACTATCTCATCAAAGGCGATATAGACGATATTAGCGATGCTACGAGTTTCAACGACTCCTTGTGGACAAAAGATGGCAGTGGATTGAAGCTGGATTATGTTATATCTGGAAGCAGTTGTGTTAGCATAGAAGTTGACAAATCAAACCCAGTTTCACTGGTAGTCGATATAGACGGCAGCAGTCATGCTATCTGTCAAAAGCTAGTAGAGTTGGGAGTCAAAAGCTCAACAGAGGAGCTGTATTGACGATATATTTCAAGATCAAGACCCCGCTGGTGAGGAGGTTTATGGACAAGCAGGACTTCAATATATACAAAAAACCAAGCCTAAAGTCAAAGCTACTTGATAAGCCAAAGATAGATCTGTTTTTTCATACAGGGGCAGTCTCTAGCGATGATATCAAGCATATAAATATATCAAATCTCCTGATAGTATCTACTCAAACTACAAAAAATATCATAACAAACAACGACAAAATCAAAATAAACCCACAAAATATATATGTGATATATCCATCTGTAGATATACCAAAGCTAGACAAGAGCAGCAAAAAGCAGTTTCTAAAAAAGCGAAACCTGAGCAAAAATACCACAGTGCTATATTTCACAGCAAACAACTTTCAGCAAACAGGGGTGCAAATCTATCTCAAGATCGTCAAAAATATCACAGCAGACAACTTCATAGCTGTGATATCAGGTAACCCTACACAGCTCAAGCCAGTGGTGCAACTACTAGCACAGATGGGTCTGTCGAAAAAGGTCTTGCTAGTAGCTAAAAATATATTTGAGATCAGCGATATATTTATCTTGCCTACGGCCAACAAACTTTTCGCTTACAATTGTCTAGTAGCCATGGCATATAAAAATGTAGTTTTCGCTCCTCGCACCAACACCATAGCAGAGCATTTAGACAGCTTTTCGGTCATGGATAGCAGTAGCGACGAGACTGTTGTCCATAGGATAAATATGCTCATAGAAAACAAAGAGGAACTAAAAACATATCAAAAAACAAACAGAAACATAGCCAAAAGATGGACGATAACAAATCAATACAAACAACTCAAAAAGATTATAAACAATCACAAAACCACATAAACCAAGTCGTGATTGTTGCAAATATTGATGAGTATTAATGTTCTACAACGGTTGTCTAGCTTTGCTTGAAAAACAAGAGAATCGCTTTTTTGCTTAGCAAAAAATGTTTCCTGCAAAACTAGCCGTGGCGATTGGACGAAGTCCAAACTTTCTATAAAACAAGCCGTATATATAGAGGTGGCCTATAGGCTATAGAGTTTTGGAGTTGTCCCTATAGCTTGTATGTTTTTGTCATGTTTGGTTTTAGTTGGTTTCAGTTTGCAATAAAAATTTTTGATGAGTTGTTATCAAAGTAGAGATTGGATTTTTTTCTATACCGTCATCAGACTTATCATTCTCAAGTTTGTATATATCTTTAACTGCACGACCGATTTGTTTATTGATTTCATGCAATGTTGATTGCTCTACCGATTCTAGATATTCTTTCATCAAATCTTTATCATTTTGAATTATCAAGAAAATCTCATCTGTGATTTTTTTGTTCATCTTTGCTATCGCTTTTTTTGCTATCTCTTTGCCTGTTGCCATTTTTTATCCTTTTTGTCTTTTTGTATCCATATTCTATATACAGATACGATATTCTATTTACTCTTGCTTTGTTTTTGTCGTTTTGCTTTTTCATATTTTCATATTTTGCTCCTTTTGTTTATTTAGTTTTGCTTTTTCCAGTCTCAAATAGCTAAGACAAAAGAAAAAACTTTCAAACTATAAAGACAGCTGTAGTTATGGACATCTGTCATCCAATTCTAAAAATTTGACCGATACCCAACCTATGTTATTTTTATATCTTACTTTCATCCAACCTGTTTTGCCAGAGTTTATATCTACTTCTATCTCTTCTAAACAAGTGGCATCGTGCGGTATCTTGGCTACTAAAGTAGTTTTGTAATTTGGTTTAATTCTCATATTTAGCACATCGTTTGATTTGACACCAACCACACCAAAATATGTGCTATTGTCTTTTGGAGCTTGTATTTTTTTTGTATCTGTCGTATCATCTTTGATATCAATATCAGGTTCTACGGTATCTTGCATTAGCTTGTCGTTTATATGTTTCTGATTTGATTCATTTATGACTATATTTTCATCAATAGTTTGCTCTGTCTTTGGCATGCCAATACTTGTCAAAGTGATCAGGCCTGATAAAATTGAAGGAGTAAAAAGCCCTATCGTTGCTAGAATAATCCCAGATATACTCCAGTGCCATTGATTTATAAACATACCTATTATCCCAAGCACCAAAGCCAATGGCACAATATAGTGCGAAGATATAAAGAATACACTAATCAATCCAAAAATAAACGATGATACACCTATTGGATTGTCAGCAATATTTTGTATTATAATATTTTTTGATTTTTTTTGATTTGTATCCTTATTTTCATTAATGGTTTTTTTTCTTTGGTATACTTTTATATGTTCTTTGTTGTAGCTATATAAAAGATATCCAACACATGTTAAACCACTTATTAAGATAGCAAATAATATTGAGCTTGATTGTATAGATAATTTTTGAGCCACTGATTGAATAGTTGCATTATCATGATAAAAATACAACAAGAAAAAGATAGCTCCAATTATGCCCGCTATAATTTCATCTAAGCGATTAACTTGAGGTATAGAGCCAGTGTAGTATTTTCCTACAACTGCATCACTATAGTTTGAAAATGTCTTATTTTTATAAATATATTCCATTTTGTATACTGGCAAGTATTTTCTAGTTATAGTGTAGCCTAAGATATCAATTTTTGTTTCTAATTTTCGTTTTTTATCCCCTGGATATGGGGTTTTACTATTTCTTGCATCATTTTTGCATTGGACTAAATTATCTACTAAGATTTCTTTATCTGATTGTTCTGTCTCTGTATTATCTTTTTCAAATAGTTTTGAGCCTATATGTGAAAATACACTGCCGGCATGTGTTCTTACAAAATCTAAAATCTTTGTATCTAGACCTGACTTAGCAAAAGAAAATATTGGTTTATTTCCATAAGAACAAACTCCTTCATATGTATCTTGTCCATAGCTCCAGACCCAAAATTCTTGATCACTTTCTTTTGGTTGCCTTATGTGCTCAATGCCTGTGCCGTGTTGTTGAGCATATCGCTTTGCCTCTTCAGCTCTTTTTTTTGCCTTGTCGCGAGCACTTTCATATTGTCCTTTTTGAAAAGTACCAATTTCTGCTTGCCATTTATTTTTAAATTTATAAGTTAAATCACAAAGTGGCAACACATAAAATGATATGGTAGCCTTGATACCTTTAGAAATTTCATCTGGTATATACTTTTGAGATTGTAGCCACTCATTAAATTTTTGCAAAGCAATTTCTTTGTCCAATAGTCTATCCGTATTTCCACTCATTTCTTATCCTTGTTTTAACAATTCTGATATTCTTTTTGCTACTTCTTTAAGCAAATAATCACTCTGTATTCCTTTTGGTGATGTAGAAAAAGGTATCACTACCAACAATGTATTGTCATGTTTTACATGATAGATATATCTATTGTCTTGGTTGCCATTGTCATCTGCTGGTCTTATCGTCTCTTGTGTAGGATTCAAGTTTTCATCACCAAAAAATGTTTTCAAAAATTCATCTTTTCTTTGGACACCGACACATACTATCAGCTTGGGTTTGTTTTCAGTTCTTATCTTGGTAAATCTATTTAAAGACATAATATAACTCATGAAGTCATTTTTTGTCTCAAAACCTGTAGCATTTACAAGATTTTGTGTCCACAAAGTGTCATCGTCTCCATTAAACGAAATAGGAGACATATTTAGTTTTAACAACTTTTCTGGAAAGTTTAGCTCTTTAAATACTTTCTTAAATGCTGTATTAAAAGGACAAATGCTGTCGGTAAAAAAATCATAATCTGTATCGAGTTTTACTTCGCCATTTTGTATCTCTTCTGGCAACTCTTCTTTATAGTACTTTTCTCTCTCTTCGTCTGTTGCATCTTTAATATTCCAGCCCCATTCTACACCACACAGCCAAACATCACTGCTTATATCTCCGCCATCACATCCTGAGTATGAATTTGCCCATTTTTCTAAATTTTTATTTGCCATATTTTTCCTTTATTATAATTTGATACATTTTGTATCTTTATTTTGCACTTTGTCGTGCCTTGTCTTTTTTGTTTTCATTGTATTTTAGGCTACACTCGACCTATCATCCCGCTACATACAAGCTCCTTTTGTTGGATTTGGTTTCATCTGTTTGTATTATCAAAAATTTGGTTTATCATCCGCAGACCATTCGCTTGATGAATTGGCAGAAAACTCACTCCAATCTGTCACATTTTGAACATCCCAGTTGTGTATGTCTTGGTTGAATGCTTCTGCACGGAGAAACATACTATGCATATTTGTCACCTTTGATACATTCCAATCCCCAATATCTTGGTTAAATGCTTTTGAATAAAAAAACATAGTTCTCATATTTGTTACATTTGATACATCCCACTTTCCTATATCTTGGTTAAATACTTTTGTGCCTGCAAATAATTCTTGCATATTTATCACACTTGAAACATCCCAATCGCTTATATCTTGGTCAAAATTTGCTGTACTAGAAAACATACCTTGCATATTTGTCACTTTTGACACATTCCAATCACTTACATCTTGATTAAATCCTGTTATTTCACCTGGCTCACCATGAAACATATAGCTCATATCCGTTACATTTGAAACATCCCAACTTCTTATATTCTGGTCAAAAGTATATGCAAATTCAAACATGTGACTCATATTTGTCACACTTGATACATTCCAATCGCCTATATCGCCGTTAAATGCTTTTGCGGCCCAAAACATACTGCTCATATTTATCACATTTGATACATTCCAGTCGCCAATGTCACCGTTAAATGCATATGCTCTAAAAAACATCTTGCTCATATCTGTCACATTTCGTAAATCAGGCTTATCGGTCGCTGTCATAGTCATATTTCGAGTATCTTTAAATGCCCTGTTCATGGTGTTCCACTCTATCTCGCCCCAAGCCTGTATCTCCAATAGTTTGAGACTATCACTTTGATCATCATTCGAATTATTGTCAAAAATTATGGCCGGAAAATCACCTGCTATAGCAACTGTGTATTCTCCAACTGCTCCATAGCTACATGTATAGTCGTCTGTCTGTCCTGTGGCTATAGCATCAAAAGTTCCGTCATAGTTGCAGTCTATATCATAGCTATATGTCAGCTCATCTCTCGTAGGCACTGTAAATTCATTGTCTAAACTATTGCCATCATTATCAGTTTTTATTTTTATAATAAATGGATCATATATATCATTTATAGTTATGGCAAAATCTTTTGTCGTAAACAATCCACTACTATCTCTGGCTTTTAACTTGATACTATAGCTACTTTTGGTCTCAAAGTCTGGCGAGGTTTTTATGTTTAACTTGTCGCCTGTGATGGTAAAATAGCTATCATCTGTGCCACTGTTAAAACTATATGTCAATATATCACCACTATCTGGATCATCTGTAGTCAAAGTGGCAACTGTCGTGCCATCTGGGACATTTTCATCTATATTGTTGTTGGCAAGTGATATATCTGTAGGTGCTTCGTTTATATCGTTTATAGTTATCAATATATCTTTTGTGGTTGTGAGTCCGCCTGCGTCTGTAGCTTTTAACTTGATACTATAGCTAGGCTTGGTCTCAAAGTTTGGCGAGGATTTTATATTTAGATCTTCGCCATCTATAGAGAAGCTACTATCATCAGCTCCACCATCGAAGCTATAGCTCAAGATATCGCCACTATCTAGGTCAATTGCTGACAATGTGCCTATGGTTGTGCCGTCTGGGACATTTTCATCTATATTGTCATATGTTAGAGACAAATTTGTAGGAGCTTCATTGATATTTGTGATAGATATAGATATAGTCTGTTCGCTTGAGTCTTGGACTCCATCGTTGACTTTGACTTTTATGCTGTAGCTTGTCTTGGTCTCATAGTCCAAACTTTTGCCACTTTTTAAAGATACTGCTCCTGCACTAGTTATCTCAAATATATCGCTATCATTTTGTGTCAAACTATAAGTTGTCGTGCCGTTTACCGTATCGCTGTCTGTGTGTATCACTTGGACTATGGTCTCGCTGTCTGTTATGTTTTCATTTGCCGAAGCTGTCGTGGTCGTGATGACTGGTGGCACATCGTTGATATCAATTATAGTTATAGCGACGGTTTGTGGTATTGAGTCTTGGTCTCCATCATTGACCTTGACCTTTATGCTGTAGCTAGTTTTGGTCTCGTAGTCCAAACTTTTGCCACTTTGTAGAGATATATCACCACTGGTGCTGTCTATCTCAAACATATCGTCATCGTTTTGTGTAATGCTGTAAGTTGTCGTGCCGTTTTCCGTGTCTATATCGCTGTGGGCGACTTTGACTATACTCGCTGTGTCGCTTATATTTTCGTGTGCTGTAGCAGTGTCGCTAGATGTGATAGTCGGGGCATTGTCATTTATATCTGTGATGGTTATAGTCAATGTCTTGGTGAAGTTTTTTTCTCCATCATCTACTGTGATATCTATGCTATAGCTAGACTTAGTCTCGAAGTCTGGTGATATATTTATACTTAGATTGTTTTCGTCTAAAGTAAAGCTAGTATCATCTACACCACCACCGAAACTATATGTCATGGTGTCATTTTCAGGGTCTGTGCCTGTGATAGTCCCTATGAAGCTACCTGCCGTGCTGTTTTCTGCTATAGCACTGCTAGACA
>JAOZMC010000067.1 GCA_029934475.1 Arcobacteraceae bacterium | reverse complement strand
TTTTTATTTTGTGTCGTATTATAGCAGGTGAAACTTAAAGTTACTGTTTGTTTTGATAGTATTTTAGCATAATCATATTAAAACAAACAAGTTAAAAATATTTAGATCCGAACAGATACTAGCATCGCCCATACATTTCTGCATTTTTTAGTGCTGTGTTGTCGGCGATGATTGCTTGCGTTATCTATAGCTACTTTTTCTATGCAATACTCTACCTATGATGATAGTGTCGTCAAACAGATCAAACAATACTCTATAGCTCCCTATTCTAAGTCTATATGCTGGTTCAAAATTTGTAAGTTTTTTGATATTTTTCACATCTGGAAATTCTTTTAACTTTACAATTTTACCATATATTTTTGTTTTAAATGGTTCTGTTATACTTTTCAAGTCTTTTATAGCAGATTTTCTGATCTCAATTTGCATTTTTTAGATATTTATCAAACGATATAGCATCGTCACTTCTCGTAGCCTTCAGGGCTTTTAAGTCCTCTATGTCATCTTTGGAGGTTATCTCTAGTCCGTCATTTTTAAAGTGTTCTAGTAGCCACACCACTTTGTCTGCTAGAGTGTCGTTTTGAATATTTACTGTCAATGTCTGCATTGGCAAATCCTTTGTGTTTTTGATCGTATTATAACGGATGAAACTTAAAGTTGCTGTTTGTTTTGGCTGTTTTGTTTATTTGATAAAATTTTGTGGCACAAAACAATCTATAGCTACTGGCTACAAAAGTATTGACATGTACTGCAGTTTGTGCTTACCATATCAATCAATACAAAATATTATTATAGATACACCACAAAAACACAAACAACTGCTGATAGGCTATTGACTATGACAATATTCTTTGACACTTTTTATGATAGCATCGACTATCTTATCTCTATACTCTTTCGTATTAAGCTTATTTTCCTCTGTTCTGTTGACGATTATACCTGATTCCAACAATACAGACGGCATGGTGGTTTTTTTCAAAACTATCAAATCTTCAAATTGATAAACTCCCCTTTTTTCGTCTATGAGCTCCCTATTTTCACCTTTGATTTTCTCTGCATGATGAATAGTAGGCGTCATAGATTGTTGTGATAGTTTTTCGCCCAGGAGCATGGCATATTTTTTACTATTGTTATTTTCTGGATTGTATTTTGAATAAAAGATAGAATATCCTGCATACTTATCACTGTAGTGCATTTTTTTGCCATCTTTTTGATAATAAGTTAAATATTTTGTCTGGACTGAATCATGATGTAGCGATATAAACAGATTTGTGTTGTTGTTATTTGCGATTTGTACACGCTGAAGCAATGATATTTCATCGCCTTGTCTGTTTATAATGTGTACTTTTTTGAAGCCCTCTTTTCGTATTTTATGTAGAAGTTCCAGTGCCAATCGTTTGTTAAACACATACTCTTTGACTCCAGTGGCACTTGTAGCACCACCTCTCTTTGGAGTATGACCTATATCGATAGCGAGCTTAAACTGCTCTATCTTGCAACCAAACACAGGGACAAACAACAATAAGCCAAAAAAAATAATTTTTTTCAAATGGTTTATTATCGTCTTTTTTTGTATTCCATCAACAATCTTTCAAAGTCTTTGGTATTGTTGTTGATATTTCGTAGATATATGAGACTTTCTAGTGTTTCGCGCTTTGCACATGTCAAGTCAAGCAAGATTCTACTATTGTTTACACTCGCACACTTGTCATCACGAGCTCTTATCCATGCAGTCTGGACTTTTTTCAATCTATTCTTTTGGTTTTTAGATAATTTCTTTTTCACTGATTTATATTCATAATTTAGCACATCATCCAAAACAGCATATACCTTTCCTGCACAGTACACTTTGTCATAAAATGTGCTAACCCCAATACAATTTGGAATATCTTTTTTCAAGATTATATTTTCTACCTTGCGAACCTCATTGTCTCTAATGCTAGAATACAATGATGAACTCATCACCAAAACTATCAATAAACTTTTAAATACTATTTTCATTTTTTCTCCTTTTGTAGTTATGGGCATCTCTAAAAACCTCTATAGTTCATAGAAGTGGGAAATAAAATAAGATATTTTGCCTAATAATTTTTCAAAGCTATCTGGATAACTTTGAAAAATTTTTGGTGAAATATCCTTTTAGTTCCCCTTCCCTACGGGCTTTGTTTGCTTTTCGTTATACTCAAGTTCTAGCTTTCGAATTAACCAGTTAGTCCATCAAGCCAGAACTTGAGTATAACGAAAAGCAACCTAAAGCTATGAGCATAGAGGTTTTTAGAGGTGCCCTTATGTTTAGCCATGCTAAACCATTCAAAATATACCAATAGCTATATTGTGAGTATTTCGTTAACTTGATACCAAGCAAAAGCTTGATATTGTTGTCATAAAATTTTTCTATTTGTAGATATACTCGTTATTATTTGCACTTGCCCAACACTAGATTTTTTCTGTTTTTCTCTACAGTTTTTTTGCCTATGCCCTTGACTTTGGCTAGTTCGTCTATACTCTTGAAGCATTTTGCTTTTGTTCTATAGCTCACTATATCGCTGGCCTTTTTGACCCCTACTCCCTTGAGACTTGCGAAGTCCTTTTGAGTTGCACTGTTTATATTCACAACCGCAAACATTAGCGACACCGATACCAATAACACAAATAATATTTTCATAATTTTCCTTTTTATTTTGTGTCGTATTATAGCAGATGAAACTTAAAGTTGCTGTTTGTTTTGGGTTATTTTAGAATTTTTTTG
>JAOZMC010000020.1 GCA_029934475.1 Arcobacteraceae bacterium | reverse complement strand
GGTATTATATTAGCAGGGGGAAGTGGAACTCGCCTTTATCCTATCACAAAAGGTGTATCTAAACAGCTAGTGCCAATATATGACAAGCCTATGATATACTATCCGCTGTCGGTGCTGATGCTAGCAGGTATCACAGAAGTTTTGGTCATCTCTACACCAGATGATCTACCTAACTTTGAAAAATTACTTGGTGATGGTAGTGATATAGGTATGAAGTTTTCATATGTAGTTCAACCCTCGCCAGATGGTTTGGCTCAAGCATTTGTGCTAGGTGAGGAGTTTATAGGTAGTGACGATGTGTGTCTAGTGCTGGGTGATAATATATTTTATGGTCACGGTCTTTTGGAGCTACTAGCCAAAAGTGTCAGCAATGCAAAACACGAAAACAAAGCTACTGTGTTTGGATACTATGTCAAAGACCCGCAACGATATGGTGTCGCTACATTTGACAAGCACGGCAACGTGACAGAGATACAGGAAAAACCAAGCAAACCAAAAAGCAACTATGCGGTCGTGGGGCTCTATTTTTATCCAAACGATGTGATAACCAAAGCAAAAGCAGTGCGACCTAGCGACAGGGGTGAGCTAGAGATAACCACTCTAAATCAATACTACCTAGACGATGGCAGACTCAAAGTAGAGCTGATGGGGCGAGGCTATGCATGGCTGGATACTGGCACTCACGAGAGCTTGTTGGAGGCAAGTATGTTTATACAGACTATAGAAAACAGACAAGGTCTAAAAGTAGCATGTCTTGAAGAGATAGCATATGAGATGGGATATATCACGGCGGAGAAGCTTTTGAAACTAGCCGAACCACTCAGAAAAAATCAATACGGACAGTATTTGATAGCAAGAGCAAATCAGCGATGAAAAGGATAAAATTATGCATACAATCAAACTAAATATACAAGATAATATTTTTGACAAGGTTATATATTTTTTACAACATTTACCAAAAGATGAAGTAAAAATAATAGATGACACAACAATCATAAAGAGACAAAAAATAGATAGATTTAATACTATAAAATTGCACACAAAAGATTTTAAATTTGATAGGAAAGAAGCAAATGCAAGATAAAATATTTTTAGATACAAATATTCTTATCTATTTCTACTCTGCTGATGAAAAAAACAAGCAAGATATAGCGTTGAATCTAATCGATAAATACAGTGATTGCTCTTTGATATCAATACAAGTTATAAATGAATTGTCCAATATATTATTTAAAAAATTTAAACTTTCATCAACAGAGATTGAAAATATAGTTTTAGAAATTGATAATTATATTAATATTGTAAACTTTTCTACAACAACACAGATCAAGGCATTGAAAATCAAGGAAAAGTATAAACTACAGTTTTATGACTCGTTGATTGTTGCTACAGCGATAGAAAATAGTTGTGCTATTTTATATAGTGAAGATATGCAAGACGGGATGCTTATAGATAATGTTTTAACAATCATAAATCCTTTTAAGAATATAATATGAAACTTACAAGAACAAAAATACCTGATGTTGTTATCATAGAGCCAACAGTTCACGGAGATGACAGAGGGTATTTTGTAGAGACATTTAGACAAGACAAGCTAGAAGAGTTCGTAGGCTACCAGATAAACTTCTGCCAAGACAACGAAAGCAAATCTAGCAAAGGAGTGTTGCGAGGACTACACTATCAGCTACCACCATATGCTCAGACAAAATTGGTGCGAGTCATACACGGCAGTGTCTTGGATGTCGCTGTAGATATACGAAGAGGCAGTCCAACATTTGGTCAGCATATAGCTGTGAAACTCACAAGCGACAACAAAAAGCAGATGCTAGTCCCTCGTGGATTTGCTCATGGGTTCGTGGTGCTACAAGACGATACTGTGTTTGCCTACAAAGTAGACAGCTACTACAGCCACCAGTGCGATAGAGGCATAGCATATGATGACGAGGCATTTGGTATAGACTGGATACTTGACACAAGTGAGATAAAACTATCTACAAAAGACAAGACACAACCAAAGCTGTATGAGGCGAAGGATCTGTTTAAATATGGAGTTGATTGTTATGATGCTTGATTATAAATTTTTAATTTTGAACGGAAAAAAAATATGAATATATTGGTTACAGGAAGTAGTGGACAAGTTGGAAGTGAAATCAAATATTTAATTCAAAATTCAAAATTCAAAATTCAAAATTTTAATTATCACTTTACTACATCTAAAGAATTAGATATAACCAAACATCAAAATGTATATAAATACAGCAAAGCAAATGATATTAAGGTGATAATCAATACCGCAGGATATACAGCGGTAGACAAGGCACAAGAGGACAAAGAGTTAGCAAACGATATCAACCATCTAGCAGTGAAAAACTTGAGCCAAATATCAAAAAGACTTGACATCAAGCTGATACATATATCCACAGACTATGTGTTTGATGGCAAGAATTTTGTGCCATATACAGAAGATGATGAGACAAATCCACAAAGCATATATGGACAGACGAAACTAGATGGCGAAAATGCTTTTATAGATAGCGGTGCGAGTGGTGTCATCGTCCGGACATCGTGGGTGTATAGTAGCTATGGAAATAATTTTGTGAAAACTATGCTACGACTAGGAGATGAAAAAGAGGAATTAGGTGTGATATCTGACCAGATAGGCACTCCTACCTATGCTAAGGATCTTGCTATCGCAATCCTTAGAATTTTGAATGATGAATGTTTAATTTTGAATGATAAGGTTGAAATTTATAATTTTAGCAATGAAGGAGTTGCTAGCTGGTATGATTTTGCCAAAGAGATCATGTATATGGCAAAGATAGATTGTGATATCAAGCCTATAGAGACAAAAGATTATCCCACACCTGCCAATAGACCGCACTATAGTTTGCTCAACAAAAGAAAGATCAAAGAAAAGTTTGGTATAATGATACCAAACTGGAAAGATAGCCTAGATGAGTGCTTGAAAACGATAGGAGAGAGATAATAGATGAAACAAAATAAGCTTACAGTTCAAAATATAAATGTATCATTTGTCAAAATCAACAATGATGATTTTATCTCTTTGACCGATATAGCACGAAGCAAAAACAGTGATGAACCAAAAGATGTAGTAAAAAATTGGCTTAGAAACAAAAATACTGTAGAATTTTTAGGACTTTGGGAAACTATAAACAACAAAAATTTTAAAGGGGTCGAATTTGACCCCTTTAAAAATGAAGCCGGCTCAAATAGCTTCACGCTCTCGCCTACAAAATGGGTAAATGCTACAAATGCTATAGGGCTTTTTACGAAAGTAGGCAAAAATGGTGGTACATTTGCACATATTGATATAGCTTTTGAATTTGCAAGCTGGATAAGTCCAGAGTTTAAGCTATTTCTAATAAAAGAGTTTCAAAGATTAAAAAATAATGAGATTGAAAAAGAACAGATAGGATGGGACCTCAAGAGAGGGATCGCAAAAATAAACTACAAAATACATACAGATGCTATCAAAAACAATTTAATACCAAGTCAATTAACCCCAAGTCAAGTATCGTCTGTCTATGCAAGTGAAGCAGATATTTTAAATATGGCACTTTTTGGAATGACAGCAAAACAATGGAGAAATACAAATCCTAAACTTGAAGGAAATATCAGAGACTATTCTAGTGTTGAACAGCTCGTAGTGCTATCAAACATGGAAAGTATGAATGCAGAACTGATAAAAAACAATATACATGTAGAACAAAGACTCAAAATATTGAACAATATGGCAATCAGCCAGCTAAAATCGATCAACAATACAAACAAAATCAAACAAATGGAGAAAAAATAGATGTCAAATAACAATATACTACTGACAGGATGTGCAGGATTTATAGGTAGCAACTTTGTGCCGTATTTTTTGGATAAATATCCTGATTATAATATCGTAAATCTTGATTTACTTACATATGCTGGCGATCTAAAAAACTTAAAAGAGTGTGAAAACAATCCAAGATACAAGTTTATACAAGGCGATATATGCAACCGTGAGCTAGTAGAACATATATTTCGTGAGTACGATATCCAAGGTGTGATACATTTTGCTGCTGAGTCGCATGTAGATAACAGTATCAAAAATCCAGGAGTTTTTATAGAGACAAATGTCCGTGGTACTTGGACTTTAGTAGATGTAGCATATAAATATTGGATGGAAGCACCATTTAAATATCGTGATAGATATCTAAAGGAAATGTTCAATGATGAATGTTCAATGATGAATGAAAATGAAGATAATTCAAAATCCAACATTCAAAATTCAACATTGGAAGCTATGCTTCCTCGCTTTCATCATATTAGCACAGATGAAGTGTATGGAACTCTCAATGAAACAGACCTTTTCACAGAAGAGACACCATATGCACCTAACTCTCCATATTCTGCTTCAAAAGCTAGTAGTGATATGATAGTGCGAAGTTATAGCGAGACATATGGGCTAGACACAGTCATCACAAACTGTAGCAACAACTACGGACCCAAACAGCATGACGAAAAGCTGATACCCACTATCATACGAAAAGCACTAGCAGGTGAGTCTATACCTATATATGGCGATGGCAAAAATATACGAGACTGGCTATATGTGCTGGATCATTGTCGTGGGATTGATATAGTTTATCATACTGGCAAATCTGGCGAAGTATATAATATAGGCGGCAAAAACGAGAGGACAAACCTACAAATAGTAGATACAATATGCGAGATACTGGATGATATTTATCCGTCACAAGATAATTCAAAATTCAAAATTCAAAATTCAAAACTGTCCTCATACAAAAGTTTGATAACTTTTGTTGAGGATAGAGCCGGACATGATAGACGATATGCTATAGATGCCACCAAGATAGAATCCACCATCGGCTGGAAGGCAGACGAGGACTTCGATAGTGGGATTGTCATGACTATACAGTGGTATATGGCAAAATACCATACGACAGACAAAGCAAAAACATGTTAAAAAATATCAATTATCCCAAAACATACTATTATATGGCCATGGTGTTTGCTTTTGTGCTTCCTTTGTCAAAAGCTGGTATAAGTCTCATGATGTTTTTGTTTCTAGTCTTGTGGCTAGTAGAAGCAAATTTCAGACAAAAATATGACCATATAATCAACTCAAAACTGAGCATAGCTATCATATTGTTTTTCTGTTTCAATCTTTTGTCTATGATATGGACACAAGATGCGGCAACTGGCTGGTCAAATATGCGAACTTTGTTTTATCTGTTTATCATCATAATCTTTTCTACTTCTATCAAAAAACAATATATTAACAATATCATCACAGCATTTTTATTTGGCACGATTTTGCTAGAGATGATGGCATATGGTGTCTATTTTGAACTTTGGACTATAGGCGGAGCAACCACACAAGACCCGACTCCTTTTATGAACCGTATTCACTATAGTGTGTTTATGGCTGTAACTTCTGTGCTGTTGCTAAACCGCCTGTTTGCAGACAAATATAGCATAAAAGATAAACTTATCATGGGATTTTTCTTTTTTACTGTGACTGTAAATCTGTTGCTCTCTTCTGGTAGAACTGGTCAGCTAGGTTTTATAGCTGGCATAGTTATCATGTTTATAATTCACTACAGAGTTTCTATAAAATCATTTGTCATCACAACTTTGTTTTTAAGTGTATTGTTCATAACCGCATACAACACACTTGACAATTTTCAAAAAAGAGTTCACGATGGTGTAAGTGATGTAAATAAAATGACTCAGCTAAACTTCAATAGCTCTTGGGGTATAAGAGCAATATATTGGATAACTACTTATAAAAATATCAAAGAAAATCCATCTGGCTCCGGTGTCGGTGACTATAAAATAGCCACAAACAAGCAGATAGAACTATTGGACAAATCGTATATAGACAAGGATACAAAAGAATTTCTGCAAGACTCACACCCACACAATCAATATCTCAAAATATTATTGCAAGGCGGGATTGTAGGCTTTTTGTTGTTTTTGTTTATCATCTACAATATATTTAAACTAAACATCAAAGATAAAGAACTCAAGGAGCTTAGTATCTTGTTTGCTACTGTTTATTTCACTTCTTGTATAGCAGAGCCACTGTTGGGACTATTGTCTCCACTTGGACTTTTTATATTTTTTATAGGCTTATTTTTAGCATATGAAAATGATGATAAAAAGCTGGCCGTCATATAAAAAAGTTAAATTTATTTTAATACGATACTATACAAAGTAAATAATGATTTTATACTCTCAAATTGAGGGTTCTATTATATAAAAGGAAAGCAAACATGTTAGCACTCAATATAAACAACCCAACAATAGAAAATTTTTTTAAAGTTGAATGTCACAATGACAACAATAAGTTTGTAGATAGTTTACTACATTATATAGAAACATATAATATAAAACAAAGTGTCAAGCAAGGCTTTCATGAGATAAAGCTACAAAACAAAGGACTATTGCCAAAACAAGAATTAAAACATATTTTAAACTAAATTAAAATCAATAGTCCAGTCAAATATTTCAACCTTTGACTAGTGCCTCAACCCCCGGTAGCACTTTGCCCTCCATAAGTTCCAAAGATGCTCCGCCACCTGTGCTTATAAATGTCATATCATCTTCGTCTCCTGCTCGTCTGACTAGGTCAGCTGTGTCGCCACCACCTATGACAGTAGTAGCGAAACTTCGTGCTACTTCATGTGATAGCTTGTAGCTACCTTTTGAAAACTTGTCCATCTCATACACTCCCATAGGTCCGTTCCATAGTATTGTGTTGGCATCTTTGAGCACTTGTGAGTATAGCAAAGTCGTAGCAGGTCCTATATCCAACCCTATCCAGTCTCGCGGTATCTCTTGGATAGTGCTGTTTTTTGCCACAGCTTCGCTGTCAAACTTGTCTGCTACTATGACATCTACAGGTAGATATAGTTTCACACCCAAAGCTCTAGCCTCATCTATAATATCTCTAGCATCCTCTACTAGCTCTAGCTCTACGAGTGATTTGCCGACCTCGTGTCCTAAAGCTTTGAGAAATGTAAATGCCATACCGCCACCTATGATAATCTTGTCTACCTTTTTGATAAGATTGTGCAAGGCTTCTAGCTTTCCGCTTACTTTGCTACCTCCTACGATACTGACAAATGGTCGTTTGGGTTGCTCTACAATATGGTGAAAAAACTCTATCTCACGAGATAGCAAAAATCCAGCGGCTTTGCAAGTGTGGTCAAAATGCCGTGCTATACCAGCGACTGATGCATGAGCTCTGTGGCTCACACCAAAGGCATCGTTGATAAACACATCGGCTAAACCAGACAGAGTCTTGCTAAACTTCTCGTCATTTGTCATCTCACCTGTCTCAAACCGCATATTTTCTAGTAGCATTATCTGCCCGTTTTGAAGTTTGTTTGCTATAGCTATGGTCTCGTCGCATATCACATTTGGTGCTAGTATCACTTCTGTGCTGAGTAGTTTGTGAAGTCGTTTGGCTATGGGTGAGAGACTAAACTTCTGTTCGTATCCGCCTTTTGGTCTGCCAAAGTGTGAAGCTAACACTATAGAGCAGTCGTGGTCTAGGCAGTAGTTGATAGTCCCAAGAGCAGACTTGATCCGTCTGTCGTCCACTATGTTGCCGTATTGATCTACTGGGACATTGAAGTCGCACCTTATAAATACTTTTTTGTTTTTTATATCTATGTCTTGTAGCTGAATTAAGTTCATATCTATCCTTTTTGAAATTTTATCTAAAATAGATTAAGTTTCAAGATATTTTGGTATAATTGATAAAAAAGGAACAAACATGAGAAATGTGAGCTTACAAATAGATGACAATATATACAACAATGTGATGTTTATACTAAATAGTCTCAAGCGAAAAGGTCTAAAAATAGTAGAAAACAAACAAGAAACTACAAATCAAACAACAAAACACAAAACTTTAAAGGAGTTTTTGGACACAAACAAAACAGATGTTTTTCGTTTCATTGACGACCCGATGCAGTGGCAAAAAAATCAAAGAGATAGCTGGTAAAATAGTTTCAAATCAACAACAAGCTATATTAAAATTTTTTAGATATAATACAACAAAAAGGAACGAAATATGATAATGAAAGGAAAAAAGGGCATAATACTAGGAGTAGCAAACAACAAGTCTATAGCCTATGGTATAGCCAAACAGTGTGCGGCTCAAGGTGCGACTATAGCATTTACATATCTAAACGATAGTTTGAAAAAACGAGTCGAACCCATAGCAGCAGAGTTTGGAAGCGAAAACTTAGTATATCCGTGTGATGTGTCAAATATCCAGGAGATAAAACAGCTAGTAGTATCGCTACAAAAAGATCTAGGGCAGATAGACTTCGTAGTCCATAGTATAGCATTTGCACCCAAAGAGGGCTTGAGCGGTAGGTTTGTAGATATTAGCAAATCCGCTTTTGATATAGCTATGGATATCTCTGTGTATAGCTTGATAGAGATCACTAGACACTTAAAGCCACTCATGAGTAGTGAGTGTTCTGTGCTTACATTGAGTTATCTAGGTGGTGTCAAATACATACCAAACTACAACTTGATGGGGGTAGCCAAGGCGGCACTCGAGATGAGTGTCAAATATCTAGCAGAGGACTTGGGCAAAGATGGTATCCGGGTCAATGCCATAAGTGCAGGTCCTATCAAGACTCTAGCGGCAGCTGGTATAGGTGAGTTTAGATTTATGCTCAAGTGGAACGAAGCACATAGCCCTTTGAAAAAAAATGTCACTACAGATGAAGTCGGCAAGAGTGGTATGTATCTACTCAGCGACTTAAGCTCTGCTGTGACTGGTGAGATACATTATGTAGATGCAGGATATAGTATCATGGGTATGCCTGCTGTGTCATTTGATGAAAATGGCAAACAAAAGATAGCTTGGGGTGGGGGCGAATAGTCCATATGTCAGTCAAACCCAAGATCATAGTCATAGGCGATATCATGATAGACCACTACCTGTGGGGTAGGGCAGATAGAATATCGCCAGAAGCTCCAGTGCAAATAGTGGACATACACCGTCAAACCGAAGTGCTAGGTGGTGCTGGCAATGTAGTAAATAATCTACGAGCATTTGGGTGCGATGTTGCAGTGCTATCGTGTGTAGGCGATGATATAGTCGCAGACAATATGCGACAAATGTTAGATAATATAGACACCAAACATATATTGACTATACAAAATGGCAGAAAAAGTTCCAAAAAAAGTCGCCTCATAGCCTCACACCAACAAGTAGTGAGATATGACGAAGAGTCAAAAGAAGATATAGCCACTACGACACAAAAAAAGATACTTAAAGAGTTTGAGAGTATAGTAGGGCAGTTTGATATAGTTGTCCTGTCCGACTATGGCAAGGGAGTTTTGACCGATAGTTTGACAAAAGATATTATAAAATTATCAAACAAATATGACAAAAAAGTTCTCATAGATCCAAAAGGCGACAACTGGGACAAATACAGCGGAGCATATATACTTACACCAAATCGCAAAGAAGCATCAAGTGCTACAAAGATAGATATAGTGGACAAAAATAGCACCAAAAAAGCACTCGAGATCATGGGCGATATAGTCAAAGTTCCACTCATAACATTAAGCGAAGATGGTATAGTGATATTGGATACAAACGGCGATATAGTGACTAGTCCCACGGTCGCTAGAGAGGTGTATGATGTTACAGGAGCTGGTGATACAGTCATAGCTGGTATAGCATATAGTCTAGCTACAAACAGAAGTTTGACCACTGCTTTGAAGTTTGCAAATCTAGCTGCTGGTGTAGTTGTAGGCAAACTAGGTTCAGCTACTGCATCTATAGATGAGATAGAACAATACAAAAGTAGCCTACACAAAAGTAGCCCAGATAGTCATATAAAAAATTTCGCACAAATAGAAAAATTGGTTAAACTATACAAACAACAAGAGAAAAAAGTAGTATTTACAAACGGCTGTTTTGATATACTTCATAAAGGACATGCAAGCTACTTGCATACTGCCAAATCGTTTGGAGATATTTTAATAGTAGGTGTCAACAGTGATAGAAGTGTGCGAGAACTCAAAGGCAAAAACAGACCTATCAACAATCAAAACGATAGAGCATATATATTAGCAAGTTTGGAAAGTGTGGACAAGGTTGTGATTTTTGATGAAGATACCCCATACAACTTGATCAAGCTTATCAAGCCGGATGTTTTGGTCAAAGGTGGAGACTACAAAGACAAAAAGGTAGTAGGGCAAGATATAGCTAGTAGTTTGCAATTGGTTGATTTCATAGATGGTAGATCCACCACCAAAACTATACAAAGCATACAAGATGTATAACTATAGAAGAAAACAAGGCATATCTGTCGTATGGTTTGTGATACTTTTTACAATGCTTGTGTTTGTTGCCTCAAATGCTATAAATATAGACAAATTTACCAAGTGGTTTGTAGACCACACACAGCTAGATATAGTTGGGTTGGTGGCATTTGGTGTTGCTAGCTATTTTCTATGGTTGGCTGTGTTTAGTTTGGTCTCACACAAATATATCCTGAAACTTTTAAGCTACTTTGTCATTGTAGCATCTGGACTATCTACATATTTTATAGACAAATACGATGTAGCAGTCGATAGGTCTATGCTATTAAACATTGCATATACAAACCAAAGCGAGTCGCTGACACTTTTGACATGGAATATGGCACCATATGTTCTGTTTTTGATCCTCTTGCCTATATATATAGTATACAAAACTCCTATAACATATGATAGATTTTTGAAACATATATTGAAGATCTCGTTACTGTTTGTGGTTAGCTTTGGTATAACTTTAGCTATCATCTATACAAATTTTAACTCTATCCACAAATCAGCAAACAAATCCAAAAAATATATTTTATACCAGCAAACTCCGTCTAACTTCATAGGGGCTGGCATAAATATAGCACGACACTATATCAACAAAAACTATAAAACAAAGCCAAAGCCTATGAATTTAAAAGGCAACATAACTTCAAATGATGATTTAGTAGTGGTGCTAGCAGTAGGCGAAGCATCACGAGAAAAAAGTTTTTCACTGTATGGATACACAAGAGAGACAAACCCACTGCTTAGCCAGATAGATGACTTGCATCTTCTACACGGCATAGCAAAATACGGATCTACTATATGGGCTTTGCCACAGATATTATCAAGAGATGATATAAAGTTATCAAGTATTACAGACAAGCTAGGAGTGGCTTCTAGCTGTTTTGTAAATCTAGGACTATATGGCAACTGCGGCACTGTGCCAGAAATCAAGGCGACAGATTGTCCTCAAGGCAAATGCTACGATGAAGATCTCCTGCCACTACTACAAAATGATTTAGCTACATACAAAAGTGGCAAAAAGTTTGTAGTTTTGCACTTTGGCGACGGAAGCCACGGACCAATATATCAAAAAAGATATCCAAAAAGTTTTCAAAAGTTCAAACCACTCTGCCGTGATGCCGATATCATAAACAACTGCACCAAAGAGGAGCTGTATAATTCGTTTGACAATACTATATTGTATGTGGATTTTGTAGTATCGTCTGCTATAGATATGCTAGATAAATCTGGTGTGCCTTATGTGTTTATATATTTGCCAGACCATGGAGAGTCACTACTAGAGGAGGGCAGGATATTTCACGGTATGCCTCCGGGGATAGACCTACCGCCAGAACAAGCACAAGTGCCTATCATAGTCAAATCCTCTGTGCCTATATCTGTATCAAAAAAAGAAAGCTACAAACAACAGGATGTATATGATACTGTCTTGGATCTGTTGAGTATAGATACAAAGATATTGAAAAAAGAGAAGGTATTTATAAAAATAGTTCGATAAATATAGGGTAAGCTATGACAATCCAACAAAACAGATGCAAACCTATAGAAAACATGACAGCAGTTGCTCCTATGTCTTTGGCATTTTTGGCTAGTGGATGTATATCTGTGGTGACTAAGTCCACTACATTTTCTATGGCACTGTTTAGTAGCTCTACTATAAGTATGAGCATATATGTAGCTCCTAGCATAACCTTTTGCCACATAAGAAACGGTGACAAAAGTATAAGCAAAAAGAGAAACACACCTATGATAAGTTCAAGCTTAAACGATGTTTCGGTCTTGATAGCATGTTTTAGTCCATCTATCGCATAAAATGTATTTTTAAAAAAATTATATTTTGGTTTGTTGTTCACTAGTTGCCTTTATGTTGTCTACATAGTATCTTGACATCTCTATAGTCTTGGATTGTTGGTCGTGGTGATCCAAAACCGCCTTTCGCATATCTTCGTCTAGGTTGTCCAGTGACTGAGTGTCAAACGAGTCCAGCCTACAAATCCTGCTTTCATATAGTGACTTGTTGTCCCACTGTATATCTAAAAAATCACACAACTGTCTATAAATATGCTCCGTGCTACTGTTGTGTCGCCTGTATATTTGCCCTGCTATATCGTTGAGATAGATGGTATAGTTGTCAAAGTTAGAAAATATCTCTATAGCTTTTGTCCTGTTTATACTTTTTCTCTTTAGTTTGTTTAACATATGTTTTGCTGATATAGCGACGATAGGCTCACAGCTTTGGTTTAAATTGTCTATAAATTCATCTATAAGCATATCAAATTTTAGGTCCATAGGCAGTGTAGTCAAACTTTCCTTCGCTGTATTTTTTGAAATTTTCTATATACATTTTCGCTAGTTTTAAAGCCTGTGTATTAAAGGCAGTTTCATCACTCCAGCATTTTCGTGGGTTTAGCACCGCTGTATCTACTCCTTTGAGTGTCTTGGGGATAGATAACTTAAATACCTTTGTAGTCTCAAACTCACTTTGAAGTATATCACCATTTAGTATAGCATCTATACATGCTCTAGTGTTTTTGATACTCATCCGCTGACCCACACCATAAGCTCCACCAGTCCAGCCTGTATTGACTAGATATACATTGACATCGTGTTTGTCTATCATCTGTCCTAGTAGGTTTGCATAAAATGTAGGGTGAAGTGGCAAAAACGCCTCACCAAAACAAGCACTAAATGTAGCGGTCGGTTCATCTACTCCTAGTTCAGTGCCGGCTACTTTGGCAGTATAACCACTGAGGAAATAATACATAGCCTGCTCTTTGGAGAGCCTAGACACAGGCGGCAACACTCCAAAGGCATCGGCGCTTAGAAATATGATATTGTTTGGGTGTCCTGCTATGCTCCCGGGCTGAATATTGTAAATATGGTCTATAGGATACGATACTCTAGTATTTTGTGTCTTGCTAGTATCGCTATAATCCACGACTCCGTTTTCGTCATAAACTATGTTTTCTAGTATAGCTCCCTTTTTGATAGCATTATATATCTCTGGTTCGCTTGATTGTTTGAGATCGACTACTTTTGCATAACATCCGCCTTCGAAGTTAAACACTCCATTGTCGTCCCAGCCATGCTCATCGTCCCCTATCAATGCTCTGTTTTCATCTGTAGACAATGTAGTCTTGCCAGTGCCACTAAGACCAAAAAACAGTGCCACATCACCTCGCTTGCCGACATTTGCCGAGCAGTGCATAGCCATCTTGCCGTGTAGTGGTAGATGGTAGTTCATGATAGAAAATATACCTTTCTTCATCTCACCAGCATACCATGTGCCACCTATGACACAGATTTTGTTTTCTATGTCAAATGCCACATATACAGGGGAGTTGAGTCCTTGGGCTTGCCAATTTTTGTTTGTAGTTTTACATGAATTATACACAGTAAAATCAGGCACGAAATCCACCAGTTCATCATCTGCGACTGGCAGAAACATATTTTTTACAAAGTGTGCCTGCCAAGCTAGTTCTGTGATAAATCGCACTTTTATACGACTATCATCGCTAGCACCACAATACAGGTCAGTCACAAACAGTGGTTTGTTTTCTAGCTGCTCTTTTGATGTTTGGAGTAAATCATCAAATATCTGCTGTGATATTGGCTTGTTTATCTTGCCCCATGCTATATGATCGCTTGACGGTGTTTTGTCTACAAAATACTTGTCCTTTGGGCTTCGCCCTGTAAATTTACCAGTATCTACTATGAGAGCTCCTGTAGATGATATACAGGCTCCTTCGTTTTGTATAGCCATATCTATAAGTCTATCTATATCTAGATTTCTATATATTTTTGTCTCGTTTTTTAGTCCAATATCAAGCATAATATTCCTTTATTTAAATATCGATAATAACACACCAGCAGCGACAGCAGATCCTATCACACCAGCTACATTTGGTCCCATAGCATGCATAAGCAGGACATTTGATTTGTCATATTCTTGTCCTACTTTGCTGACAACTCTAGCACTCATAGGCACAGCGGACACACCAGCCGCTCCTATGAGGGGGTTTATTTGCTGATCTTTGGCAGAAAATTTGTTCATAAGTTTTGCCATCAGCACTCCTACAGCAGTGCCAGCAGAAAAAGCCAGCAAACCTATGATCATGATACCCATAGTGTCAAGAACCAAAAACTTATCCGCAGCTAGTTTGCTACCAACTCCTAGTCCCAAAAATATAGTGACTATATTTATGAGAGCATTTTCCATAGTGTCGCTTAACCTATCTACTACACCTGATTGTTTGGCAAAGTTTCCAAAAGCAAAAGCACCTATGAGTGGGGTTGATTCTGGAAGTATAAGTATAGCCATAAGCAGTATAAGTATAGGCAAAAATAGTTTCTCTAGTCTGTGAACCTTTCGTAGTGGTGGCATCTTGATTCGCCGCTCCTCTTCTGTGGTGAGTAGCTTCATGATAGGTGGCTGTATCACCGGCACCAAAGCCATATAACTATAGGCCGCCACAGCGATAGCTCCTAGCATATCGGGGGCTAGCCTGTTTGCTATAAATATAGATGTAGGTCCGTCAGCTCCACCTATGATAGATATAGCCGAAGCATCTTGCAAGTTAAACCCTATCATCACAGCACCAACAAGCGAGCCAAATATACCAAACTGAGCGGCACCGCCTAGTATAGCTGTCTTTGGATTTGCCAGAAGTGGTCCGAAGTCAGTCATAGCACCAACTCCCATAAATATAAGCAGTGGGAAAAACTCATTTGCTATACCCATGTTGTATATGATACCTAGCATACCATGTTCTCCGCCCATATTTGCGAGCGGTATGTTTGCTAGTAGCCCACCAAATGCTATAGGTATGAGCAGCAGTGGCTCAAAATTTTTAGCTATCGCTAGATAAAACAGCACAAAAACTATGATAAACATGATTATCTTGCCCCACGATTGCTCAAAAGTTGTCATAGGACGACTATCTTTGCTGTTTGGTTCGCTTGTCATGACATCATCACTGGGGTTAAACATAGCATTGATACCAGTTGTTTCATAAAACGATACCATAAGCTCGGTTATGGACTTTTCTTGATACTCTTTTTTTTCAGCTTGGTTGTCTGGCTGTGTAGCAGTTCCATATGCCATCACAGACAATATCACAACCAATAATAGATTTTTGATCATACAATCCTACCTTTAGCTTATAGTCATAAGTGTTTGACCCTCTTCTACATTGTCATTTGGTTTGACAGCTATAGAACTAACTTTGCCATCGGCTGGAGCTTCTATATCTATCTCCATCTTCATAGCTTCCAGTATAGAGACAACATCACCTTTTTTGACATCGTCTCCTACATTTACTAGTATTTTCCATACAGAGCCATTGACTGTAGCGGTTATATCTTGACCGCCTGTGGCAGGAGCCGATACTGGCTCGCTCGCTTGAGGTTGTGCCACTGGAGCAGTTATCTTGATATCTACTTCGCCTTGTGCAACTTGCACACTAAATTTCTTGCCGTCTACTACTACTGTATAATTTCCATCTGCCATATTTTGCTCCTGTTTGTTGTTTTGTTCGTCTGTCGTCTTTCGTATATTTAGAGGTGATTCGCCTTTTAAGTATGCTATGCCTTTCTCTTGACATGCGGCTGCTATAAATATATTTTCTTCTGTCGGTTCTAGATTTTCTAGCACCAATCGCTCCGTCCATGCTGGTATGGATTTGGTCTCATCTGCATCTGCTATATCCAGCGGATTTTTAACAGTCGGTTTTAGCTTGAGTTTGTCCGAAGCTAACTTGACTACATCTTCGTCTGGTTGGACTGGAGTCTTGCCAAAATACCCTAGCACCATCTTACCGTATCCAGGAGATATCTGTTTCCACGGACCAAACATGACATTTGCATATGCTTGTTGCCAATAAAACTGCGACACAGGGGTAACCGAAGTGCCGTAGCCACCCTTTTCTACTACCTCTTGCATAGCTTGTATAACTTGTGGAAATTTATGCAAAGTTCCGTCATCTCTCATCATCTGTGTATTTGAAGTCAAAGCACCACCAGGCATAGGAGAAAACGGTATGAGTGGAGACACTTGTGTCGCTTCTGGTGGCATCATATACTCACTCAAACAACTTTTCAACTCCGCTTGATATTTCAATATCTTGTCTATACTCAATCCGCCCAAGTCATACTCTGTGCCTTTGACTGCATGCATCATAGTCAATATATCTGGCTGGCTAGTGCCGCCGCTGACTGGTGAGTTTGCTAGATCTATACCATCTGCCCCTGCATCTAGTGCGGCAAGGTATGCCGACACAGAGACACCTGCTGTTTCGTGTGTATGTAGTCGTATGTGTGTATCTTTGCCTAGCATTTTCCTAGCCATCTTTATAGTATCATAAACTTTTCGCGGGTTTGCAGTGCCACTGGCATCTTTGAAGCATACAGAGTCATACGGCAGTCCGCTATCTACTATACCTCGTAGTGTTTTTTCATAAAATGCCACATCATGAGCACCCACACACCCAGGCGGTAAGTCCATCATAGTTACCACTACTTCGTGTTTTAGGTCATGTTTTTTGATAACCTTTGCCGAAAACTCCAGGTTCTGCACATCGTTTAGGGCATCGAAGTTTCGTATAGTGGTAGTGCCGTGTTTTTTGAACATCTTTGCATGTAGCTCGACTAGATCACGGCTTCCAGTATCTAGCATAACCGTGTTGATACCACGAGAAAGTGTCTGTAAGTTTGCTTTTGGTCCTACTATGGCTCTAAATCTATCCATCATCTCAAATGCATCTTCTTGTAGATAAAAATACAACGACTGAAACCTAGCACCACCACCAAACTCGTAGTGAGTTATACCAGCATCTTTTGCGGCCTCGACTGCTGGCATGAAGTCATCCATGAGAACTCTACCACCAAATACACTTTGAAAACCATCTCTAAAAGTGGTGTCCATGATATCTATAAACTTTTTTGCCATTATACTCTCCTGTTGTTGTGATAAAATATAGCTGCTGTTATGGCGGCTATTGTATCGTTTGATTTTGTTTGATTTTGTTTTAATGTCATAGCGACGGTAGTGTCTGTAGGCACAAACTTTGCTATGAGATATGCCTGAAGTTTCAGCACCGCTATCATGATAGTCAAAAAAGCAAAAACTACACCCATACCTAGCATCATGAAAGTCAATGCTTGATAAATCATATTTGTATCCATATATTATCCTTTTGAAGTTTTGACATTATATCATAAAAAAGATAAAGTTTGTCTATTTTGAACTATTTTTGCAAATTTTACACCAAACAGCAATATAATCCACGATATGTATAGCCATACAAAAAACAACATCAACACACTAAAAGACCCGTATATAGTGGCATACATCTTGTTGTGAAGTGCATAAAACACAAACAAATATTTAAACATAGATAAAAAAATAGTAGTCAAAAAAGTAGAGACAAATATCGCTGTTTTTTTCAGTTTTTGATTTATTGATACTTTAAATAACAATATGAAAAATAGCCACCCAGTCAAAAACTGTATCAAATTTTCTACAAACCAAAAGTCAAACGATATAATCTTGAGTGCTCCAACCACAAATCCAAACAGCAAAAACCCCACAGGCACATATATCAAAAACCCTAGATAGGAAAATATCATCTTATGAAGTCTTTTTTGTTTTATATCGTGGATTTTGTTTACTATGTAGTCATAATCGCGAAAAAACAGACCAAAAGCAAAAAGAAAATATATCAAACCAAATAGACCCAAGTCATGTGTGTTTGACAAAAAACTTGTGATATTTGCCTGTAGTTGTGCCGAGCTTGTAGGATTTAGTAGCTCGAGTATCTTTCTAGTAAACTGCTCCGTCACACCGTCAAATATAGCTAATCCAGAAAGATATGACAGACCTACAAGTATCAAAGCAAGTATAGGAAGTATAGACAATATACTAAAAAAACTCAAACTAGCACTAAAATAAAATATATCAGGATCAAAAAAGTTTATAAATTTTTTGATATTTTTCTTGATAGTTGTCAAATATATCCTTTGTAAGATACCCACAAGAGGTATCATCGTTTGTATTGTATCAAAAAGATATAAATTTTGGTTATTATTTGATATTATAACATTTTTAAATAAATTTAACTTTTTATTTAAAACAGAAAATATAATTGTGCCATTTAAAAAAATTAGTTAAAAATCGGTACTATTTTGTGTGGACATTATGTGTTAGACAATTACTAGTCTATCAACTCCAAACTTTTGTTTATACTCTCTTGTAAAAATTTATACAAATCATTTTTATCATCAATAGCTTTTAGATACTCGTCTCTACTTTCATTTTTGATCAATGGTGGAACTATATTATTTTGTATAGATTGATATGCCATAAGAAGTCTTTCAACTCTACCATTGCCATCTGCAAATGGGTGAATCGTCTCAAATAAAATATGAAACTGGGCAATATCTTCTAAGCTCATACTGTTGCTTTTAAATCTATATAAAAGATTTTCTATATCATTTGATACCATATTAGGCAAAGATAATTTTATGTCTACTCCTTTGATATATCGCTCATCTAATCTATAAGCTCCAATAGGTTTAGATACAAACTGCGGTGCTACTTTTAGAGCATCTTCAAACATAATAGCATGTATATCTTTTATAAAACTACTATCAATTATATTATTTGGATTTGTTGATTCACGAACTGTTACATCATAAGCTTTTGCAAAACCTAAGATTACAAGTTGCTCTACAAGTGGCTTATGACTTGCTGTCCGACCAAATTCCAATAACTCTTTTGTCTCACCAAAAGATAGAGTTGTCCCTTCTATTGCATTTGAGTGATGTGTGATTGAGATTCGCAAATTGCGAAAAAGCTCTTCTCTTTGTTTTAGTGTTAGTTTGTCTAATTTATACATTTTGTTTTTCCCATACAATATTTCTGTGAAAAGTAGCCGTGGCGATTTTCGCGTAAGCCGAAAAACTTTCTGTGAAAACAAGAGAATCGCTTTTTTGCTTGCAAAAAATGTTTCCTGTAAAAGTAGCCGTGGCGATTTTGCTTAAGCTGAAAAACTTTCTGCAAAAAGCAGGTACCTGATATACTTTATTTTTCAGATCGCCTAAATATGTTGCAATACCTTTATGGGTTGGCTTGATTCTATCTGTATAGCTCATCTATTATCCTTCTTTGTATCTCTTTGTCTAACTATTTATCAAACAACATTATATCACATTTATCTTAACACAACCCACAAAATCATCAAAAATCAATTTATATTTGATTGTTGACTTTTGGTATCGTTTGTTTTTATCTATACAGCTCGTCTGTCGCTATTATCTGTAGGGCTATCGCTTTTGACAATCCTGGTGGCACGGCATTGCCTATCTGTGTGATTTTGTCGTTTTTGTTGCCACAAAACACATAGCCATCTGGAAAGCCTTGTATCTTTGATAGTTCGCCTACCGTGAACTCTCTAGCATATAATTTGCCTCTGTATAATATAGGCACAAACAACCGTGGCTGAAAAGCATATCCACAATGTATCGTTTTCGTAGGTGCTTCTATATCGCATAGCTCTATATGGTTTGGCGATATTCGTTTGGCATATGATACCAGATTTTCTGTAGCTCTTAGCTTCAAAAATGGATGTGGTTTCATATCTGTAGTGAGATCATCGCTTACGACAAATGCTTTTGATTTGTCAAAATTTGATATCTTTGTTTCGTCTATTTTTATATAGCCATCTATAGAGTTTTCTAGTATAGATTTTATCGGCACAAAATTTCGTGTCGTAAATGTAGGTTTTGGAAACTCAAACTCCATATCTGCCATATTGCCTACGAAAAATACTCTCTTCCTTTTTTGTGGCACACCGTATAGCTCTGCACTCAAAACTGTAGGTACTGCCATTTTGTAGCCTACTCGTTCTAGCTCTTTTGTGATAATATTTGATATCATATCTGTGCCATCGTCTGTTTTTCTATTTAACAACCCTGCTACATTTTCGCCTATTATCCATCGAGGCTTTAATATATCGGCGATTTTGCTAAACTCCCAAAACAGTTTATTTCTAGGATCGTTTGTATCTTTTTTGCCAGCATGACTGAAGCCTTGACATGGAAAGCCAGCAAACAGCAAATCTATCTTGCCGATATATGGTTCTAAGTGTTTTTTGGTCGTTTTTGTTATGTCGCCGTGTGTAAATATATCACCCAACAATTCACAATGTGGCAGATTTTTTTCATGCGTTTGTCTAGCTTTTTCCCATATCTCACTATATGCTACGACATCAAATCCAGCTTGTTCTAGCCCTACAGTGTCGCCACCACATCCAGAAAATAGGCTTATGGCTTTAAGCTTTTTCATCGTCTACTTTTGTAAGATAATCAAACAACAGCTTATGTAGTTTTTGTTTGTTTTTGTTTTTGAAAAGGTCTGTCGTAGCTTGCTCGTTGATTTGTTTGTTTTGTTGAAATGTTTTTCGTATATATACATCAAAACCATATTCAAATTTGAGCTTGTTTTCTTTTATCTCTTGTTTGGTAATTTGTTTATGGCTTTGATATTTTTCTCTCACTTCGTCCCAAAATCCTATAAGCTTTTTTCGCTCATCGTTTGGTAGCATGTCTATACCCTTAAACAATACTATGTCTTGTTTTTTGTTGTTTCCAAACACATAGATGCCATTTGCTTTTGGTAGATTGCCATTCCACATAGGACTTGTGGCAGTGTCGCTACTATATTTTATCTCTACTGGTATGATGTATTTTTTAGTAAATATCATAAAGTCAGGATAATCTTGAGTGCCAAAAGGTTGCCATACAAATATATCTACCATAGATTTGTCATGATTTAGAATGTTTGATATAGGCTTGGTGTCGTAGTTGTCGTGTATTAGCTTTTTGATAGTTTGAAATTCTTGTTCGTATTTGTCTTTTATACTGTCCTTTAGCTTTCTTGTAAATCCCAATTCTTTGCATTTGTCTTCAAAAATATCTTCAAATTCACTGCCTTTTCTAGCTTGTAGCCACTTTGAAGTATTGTTTGTAATATCCACAAATATAGGTTTGACTTTCATATTGTTGCCCTTTTTTGCCATTATATCACAATTTGCTAAATTTATCTATTTATAATCCCAAACCAACACCCCAACCAAAAGATTGTTTGGATACAATGCTCCCATGAACCTAAAAGACACCATATCATCTCTACCTGCTACCCCTGGTATATATCAGTATTTTGATACACATGGCAAGCTTCTGTCCGTAGGCAAGGCAAAAAATCTCAAAAGTCGTGTCAAGAGCTATTTTAAATTTACTCCGCCTTTACCTTTCATCAAATAATCCTTGTGCTTGCACTATCTTTGAGAAAAAAACTTGAT
The DNA here is from genome assembly GCA_029934475.1 of Arcobacteraceae bacterium. Classification (GTDB taxonomy): domain Bacteria; phylum Campylobacterota; class Campylobacteria; order Campylobacterales; family Arcobacteraceae; genus B24-G6. The sequence goes on along the minus strand of JAOZMC010000020.1, from coordinate 7,480 downwards.
TTGCATATTTAAAACCTTTATATATTTATAGTATATTATACCCAAAAAAGATAAAACAAACACTATAAACAAAGGCTTTTATAATATTTAGAGAAATAAAAAAGAGTTGTTTTATCAAAGAATATAAAGTTGCTTGTGTATGATATTGTAGTATTTGAGATAAATCAAGAATATATGATATTTAATGGTATTTAATCAGAGGGCTCTATTACAACTTTTACACTGTGTGCTATCTTTCTAATTTTCTGCTCCACATTCTTTGCAATACATCTTGCCATCCTTTTGTCTAACTATTTATTAAGCAACATTATAGCATAAACATCTTTTAATAATCCACGAAATCATCAAAAAATCAAATTTTATTTGATTGTTTACTTTTATCTATACAGCTCGTCTGCCGCTACATTGCTAAAAGCGGACCACAAAAGGCTTAGATGGTTGGTATAAAAAATTGTCTCAAATCAGTCTTATGAAATAGAGATACTATAGGTTCCTCTCCACTGTTTTCCTATAAGCCCATTTTGTCTGGATTTAAGATATTGTTTGGATCAAAGGCTTTTTTAACCGCACGAAACAAGTCCATCTCGTGGTCTTTGAAAGCTATATGCATATATGGTGCTTTTGATAGTCCTATACCATGCTCCCCACTAAGAGAACCCTCCATATCTACTACAAGCTGAAATATCTCCTCTATAGCTTTGTGTCCGTTTGATAGTTGTGTCTCGTCATCTTTGTCTGGCACCATCAAGTTTACATGTATGTTGCCATCACCACTGTGACCAAAACATGGCACTTTAAATCCATATTTGTCGCCTATTTTGTATATACCATCCAAAGCTTGAGGCAGACAACTTCGTGGCACCGATATATCTTCGTTGAGTTTTAGCTGTCCATACATAGTCACACTAGGCGAAGCATCTCGCCTGGCTTGCCATAGACTTTGGGCTTGTTTGTCATCCTTTGCCACCACAAAATCTATAGAACCATTTAGCTCAAACGAGCTTTTAAGTATGGCTAGCTGATCCTCTAGCTGTGCTATGTTGTTGCCATCTACATCACCTATGAGGACTGCTCCCGCTTTTTCATCTAGTATGCTTTTGTGTCCCTTTTGTCGCAAGGCATGTATGACCAAACTATCCAAAAACTCCATAGCTACAGGCGATGCACCGTTACTTAGCGACTTAAACACAGCATTCATAGCTTTGGTCACATCTGGAAATACTCCCATGTAGGTTTTTTGCATCTTGGGTTTTGGTATCAGCTTCAAAACTATTTTGGTGATGACAGCCAGAGTGCCTTCGCTACCTACTAGCACTCCTGTGATATTGTATCCTGCTACATCTTTGATAGTTTTTTTGCCTGCTCGTATCAGCTGCCCACTAGGCAACACTGCCTCTACTGCCATCACATAATCTTTGGTAATACCATACTTCGCTGCCCTCATACCTCCTGCATTTTCGGCGACATTGCCACCTATGGTGCAATACTCTTGACTTGCTGGATCAGGCGGATAAAACAGCCCCACCTCTTCTACTGCTTTTTGTAGTTGCATATTTATGAGACCAGGTTGGACTATAGCTAACATATTGTTTTGATCTATCTCTAGCAACTTATTCATATGTTTTTCAAAACTTATCAAGACACCGCCACTACTAGGCAATGCCCCACCAGTAAATCCGCTACCAGATCCTCGTGGGACTATGATGATATGCTTGTCGTTGCAGTATCTCAATATATTTTGCACATCTTTTTCATCTCGCGGAAACAGCACACACTCAGGTTCAAATCTTTTTTTGGTAGCATCATAGCTATATGCTATCAAGTGTGCTTGGTCTGTCTTGATATTGTCATCGCCTAACAATTTGCGAAAATATTTTATATCTGCTTTAGTCAGCACTTTGCACACCTAAAACTCTAGCATAATAGCTATCATAGTCTCCTATATCATCTTCGCCAAACCAGTCAAATACACCTTTGGTTATATTTTCCACTAGCGAATAAAATGGCAATACAACATCTCCGCTTTGCTTTTTTATGTTGTGTTTTGCTACTATCTTGAAACTGTTTGCATCTACTATATACAGACTGTTTTTTATGTTTATATAGATAGTAGATATGAGATTGTCTTTACAAAACAGTTTTATATCCTCTTTTGTAGGAGTAGGGTTGTCGTCTATCTTTAGCATAGAAGCAAACAGATCACTAGTCAAAAAATGCACCCCAAAAAAGGACTCCTTGATGAGCTTGTGCGTCTGCATGTTTGGTGCTATGATGATAGCATTGTTGTATAGATGTCGTGGCACAAATATGTCGCCATCGCTTGGCAGTTGTCTTGTCGTGGCTACGGAGTTGTTTTTAAGTATCTCAAACTTTTGTAGCTGTAGCTTTGACTTGCCATCTGCTACCGATACCACAGAAGCATTTGCCACTATGACTTTGTCGCCATTTGGATAGCTATGGACTATGATACCACTAGTGCCTTTGGGTATAGCACTGGTACCGATATATGTGTGTAGTTTGTCTGTATCAAATATCTTTGTGCTACCTATCGCACCTATAGTAGGTTTGCTGGTTGGTGTGGTTTGATTTGTCTGTGTGGCAGTGATATTTTCTTCGCTAAATAAAACAGCGACAAAGACAAACAGTAAAAACACAACTCTCATAGAAGATTCTTTTTGGTTAGTTCTATTTTGTCTTTTGACAGCTTAGTTATGACGACCTCTATCATCTCGCCATCTGTTAGCACATCGTGGATATTGTGTATCCGTCTGCGAGCTATCTTTGATATATGAAGCAAGCCATCACCGCCATTTGGCATAGATACAAATGCACCGAAATCCACCAGTCGCTCTATCTTACCTGTAAATACATCATCTACTTTATACTCTTTGGTGAAGTCTAGTTGTGGCTTTTGACTGCTTAGTAGCTCTGTGATATATGCTTTGGTATCATCTATACTTTTTTGATTGTCCGCTTTTAGCTTGATAGTCCCTGTCTGTCTGTCTATATCTATAGAAACCTCAAAATCCTCTATGATCTTCTTGATAGTTGCACCACCTTTGCCTATAACCACCATGATCTTTGATGGCTCTATATCAAACTGATAAACCACTGGTAAACTGGAGCTAGGCACTATATCTTCTCTAGCATTTTCCATGATATTGAGTATCTGCTCTCTAGCAGTTTTCGCCTGCAACAAAGCTTCCGATAGGAGTTTATACTCCAGTCCGCCGAGCTTGATATCCATCTGCATAGCGGTGATACCATGTTTGGTTCCTGCTATTTTGAAGTCTATATCGCCATCGTGGTCTTCTAGCCCTGTGATATCGGTGAGGAGTTTTACTTTGCCATTTTCTATCACAGCTCCCATTGCTACACCAGCAGTCAGTGATGATATAGGCAGATTGCAAGCTAGCATTGCCATAGAACCAGCACACACAGTAGCCATAGATGAGCTACCGTTTGACTCAAGTATCTCAGATACCACTCGTATAGTATCGTCATATGCTAGGTCTATAGTAGGTAGTATAGCTCGCTTGCCCAAGTTGCCATGTCCTAACTCTCTACGACTAACCCCCATGATAGGTTTCGCTTCGCCTACACTAAATCCTGGAAAATTGTAGTGCAACATAAACTTCTCATATAGAGGAGTTTTGCTAGTGATAGTCTCATACATTTGTGCATCTTTTGCTCCTGCTATAGTCACCACTGCTAGACTTTGAGTTTCTCCTCTAGTAAACAGACAGCTCCCATGAGCTCGTGGCAATATGTTTGTCTCTATCGTGATAGGGCGTATCTCGTCACATGCTCTGCCGTCTGCTCGTATATCATCATGCAGTATCATATCTCGCACTATCTGTCGTTTGATAGAGACAACCATATTTTCTACTATATTTTCATCTGCACCAGATTTGACTACAAACTCATCTTTTTTGACCTTCTCTATGACTATGTTTAGCTCGTTTGCTCGCTCACTTTTGCACAAAAACTTGACAGCATCTTTGATATCTTGTCTATAGTTTGTATCTATATAGTTTAGCACACTCTTATCTATCTTCTCCTCTTTTAGCTTGAGTTGTAGCGGTATTTTAGCTACAGCTTCAAACTGCTCTTGATAGATAGCAGACTTTGTCTTGATACCATCTAGCCCTACTGTTATAGCCTCTAGCAACTCCTCCTCTGCCATCTCATTTGTGTGGTGTTGTCCCTCTATAGAAGTAGCATTTGATGCCATCTCCAGACAGATAAGCTCATCGTCCACACCAGACAAAAACAGATTTAAAACAGAAGTAGGCAGCTGTGTCGCTGTAGGATTGATCACAAGCTTGCCATCTATCTTGCCGACTCGCACCGCACATACAGGTTTGGCTATAGGCAGGTCGCTGACATATAGTGCCGCACTTGCTGCATTTACTGCCATGGTTTGTAAGTCAGCTTGCTCATCTACACTTAGCACCATCACGGTCACGGTGGTAGGATAGCTAAAGCCACTAGGAAAAAGTGGTCTCAAACTTCTATCTATTATCCTAGAGGTCAAAGTCTCGAAGTCTCCCGGACGGCTTTCTCGTTTGAAAAATCCACCGTTGATCTTCGCACTGGCATAGGTTTTTTCTATATATTGCACAGTCAATGGCAAAAACATCTCATCTGCACTTTTGTTGGTCTCGCATGCCACAGAAGCCAACATCACTGTCTCACCTATGCTACATAGCACCGAACCATTTGCTTGTCTAGCTACCTTGTCAAACTTATATACCTCTTTTGAGTTTTCAAACTCTATGTTGCAAATCTTTGCCATATTTATCCTTTTTTTGATTTTATCCTATTATTCTTAAAACTCCACAATTTTTGCTCCATACCCGCCCAATTTTGGTGGAGCATCATAAAAATTGGCTACTTTTGTGTGTTCTTTTAGAAACTCTTTGACCACTTTTGAGAGTTTACCCTCCCCTATACCATGATAGATTATCACCGTTTCAAAGCCATTTAGCAAACTATCGCTTATAAATTTATCCATATTTGCCACCGCTTCCTCTGCTCGCTGTCCATGCAAATCCAGCTTCATATATCCAGTGCTGGGTTTTTGCACCGATACAGTTATGTGGGGTTTTTTGGGCTTGATATGTGGCACACGACTTATGGCCAGTTTGCCTATATCCACAGTCATATTGATACCGCTATCGCACAACACTCTAGCTTTGTCGCCTTTTATTGATATTACCTTGCCTTTGGTGTTGTTGTATTTGACTCTATCACCTATAGTTATTCTAGCAGGGGTGGCAAACTTTTTTGTGTTTATCTCTTTGTGTCTTTTGTTAGCTTCGTTGATAGCTTGGTGGATTTGTGCTTGTGGGGTTTGTCTCGATAGCACTCTTAACCTCTCTATAATATCGGCATACTCTTTGTTTAGCTTCTGTTTTTGTGCTTTTAACTCCATATCCATAAGCTCATTTTTGGTTATGATGTTTTGATTTAAACTTTTGTGACGGTCTATCTGCTGCTGTAGTTGATCTATCTTTTGCTTTTTTTCTATCTGTAGGTTTTCGCTTTTTGTGATAAGTTCATTTAGATTTTGTTTATCATCGCCATATATTTTCACAGCACTATCTACTAGGTGTTGTGGTATATGGTATCGCAAAGCAGTCTCAAAAGCATACGACCGACCTATAGAGTCTTCTAGAAAACTATATGTAGGTCTGCGATTTTTCTCGTCATACAGTGCCGCTATCAGCTTGGTCTGTGGGTTTTTCGCCATCAGTTGTGCCAACCTTTTGTGGTGAGTAGTGACGACTATCTTGTTGTTTGTGTCGCTTAACTTGTCAAGCAACACTTTAAATAGTGCCGAAGCTTCGTCGCTATCTGTGCCTAACTCTATCTCATCTACCCCTATGAGACTGTTTTGAAGCTTTAGCAACTTTGAGAAGTGTAGCATACGACCAGCAAATGTAGATATATCGTTTTTGACATCTTGTGGGTCGTCCAGCACCGCTTGTATCTGCCTATAAGTTCCTACGACAGTGCTACTATGACAGCTATATGGCACGAGGTGTTTCGACAGCACCACAGCAGATAGTATAGACTTGAGCAACATAGTTTTGCCGCCGGCATTGACCCCTGTGACTATGATGATATTTTTGTCCAGATTTATATCTATAGGTGTAGGATCACTCAAAGCAGGGTGCTTGAAATTCACTAGCTTTTCAGCGGCGCTTTTTTGTGGTAGCACAAACACAGTGTCATCTGCTTTGGCGAAATGCACCCTAGACAGATAGTGGTCAAACATATCAAACTGCTTGTTGATATAGATCAAAAATTTCAGATACATAAAACACTGCAAGCTGATATCTTGCGATATTTTGTATATGATTTGGTTTCTGGTATCTATAGTATCATCTAGCTGTGTTTTGAGAGTCTGCACCGCTTTTGGCAATATATAGAAAAATCCACCAGAACTCCTGTCTATGACTCTAGCGGATATAACCTTGCCAAATCCTCCTCGCACCATGAGACACTGCAATCCATGCACCAAGTGCAAGCTCCTATCCACCATATACGGACTCAAACTTTTTTGCGATGCTATACGATATAGCATATCTTTTTGCTGATTTTTAAGCGATTTTATCCTGTGGTTTGCCGTGTCTAGTTGGTCGTCTATGTTTGGTAATAGTTCACCACGATTGTCAAACATATCGCAGATATCTAGTAGTTGTGCAGGTATGACTATCCTCTCTAGCCATACTTTTAGCTCCTCTTTGGTTTCAAATTTTTGCAAATACTCAAAATAGCGGATGATTTTTATAAATTCATATATATTTTCTAGCCCTATGTTTGCCTTTTTTTTCAGTCTAGCTATGCTATCATCCAAGTTGGCTACAGGTTTGGGAGAGTTAAACTCATGAGAGCTTATAAGCTTGATGAGCCGATAGTGTGTGTAGATATCGCCGTGCATATCTATAGGCTTCTGCCTAGCAAATATAGATCGCAGCTGACCTATATACTCAGCGATATCAAGCTTATCAAAGATATTATTTGTCAAGTTCTATGAGCTTTGTGTTCTCTTGAGTAGTCGCTATCTTGAAAGTTTGTTCCACTACTGCTGTCTCGCTATCGTTTGTCTGTTTTTCATGTTTGATAGAAAATGTCAGACTATATTCTATAGGCGATATTTTATAGCTTGTCGTCTCATATTTAAGCTCCTGTTCCAACACCGATACCAGCTTACTAGCTATCTTTTGAGCTTTGTCTATGGCTATTTGCTCCATATCATCCAATGAATTGTCATCATAAGCAAAGTTCGCCTCACCACAATATCTTTGAAACTTTTGTAGCAGTCGCTGTTGGTTGCCTAAACTGTTTTTGATCTTTTCAAACATAGCAATATTCTCTTTCATACTGTTCCTTTGGGCTATTGTATCAAAACTATATAAAACTAGCCGTGGCGATTTTCGCTTTAGCGAAAAAGTTTCTGTGAAAACTAGCC
>JAOZMC010000019.1 GCA_029934475.1 Arcobacteraceae bacterium | reverse complement strand
CTAGTCTCTAGTACAGTTGCCACTAGATGTTTTCCAGCTATGTCGGTGATGAGGGCTTTGTATATCTGCCCTGTCTTTATATCTGTGTCTAGTTCGCTATCGTTTATAAGTATCTCACCATCTATATCGGGAGCCCAGCTTATGGGTCTAGCGGTCAGCAGATATTCATGTTCGCGGCTTTTGCCATCTATGACTATATCTATGCTCTGTCCTATAAGTTTAGCTAGATGTTTTTGAGTTTGTTTGGATATGGTTTTGCCTAGTTTTTTGGCTCTATGGTTTATGATATTTGGTGGTATCTTGTCTGTCATCTTGTATGCTGTAGTGCCCTCTTCGTCGCTGTAGGCAAACACATTTACTCTATCAAAGTTAAACCGCTTGATAAATTTGTGTAGTTTTTTGAACTGTTTGTCGCTCTCGCTTGGGTGTCCTACTATAAATGTGCTTCTGACAAAGCTGTCGTCATATCTCCTCATCTGGTTTAGCAATCTTTTTATCTGTTTTGCTCCTTTGCCTCGCTTCATCGTTTGTAGCAATTTTTTGGATATATGTTGCAACGGCATATCAAAATAGCTGAAAAATATTTTTGATCTACCTATCTTGTCTATAAGTGCGGCTGTCGTAGTAGATGGATATAGATATAGTATCTTGGCATATTTTATCTCTTTTATATTTTCTATGGTGTCTATAAGTCGGACAAGTCCATCACGGATACCATAGTCAAAAAGATAGGAGCTACTGTCTTGTGATACAAATGTGAAGTCAAAATACCCCTGTGCTAATAGATTTTCAACTTCTGCTCGTATAGTGTCAAGGCTTTTGCTCTGTAGTTTGCCCTTAAATGACGGTATAGCACAGAAGCTACAGCTTTGGTTGCATCCCTCTCCTAGCTTGATATATGCATGATATGTAGAGCCAGTGACTACTCTGGGAGTTTTGTCGTCGTTTAAAAACACTTTGTCGGTAAATTTGTCCACTTTTGCTTTGATGAGCTCATCTATCTTGTCATAGTCTCCTACACCTGTCCATATATCTACTTCTGGTAGTTGCTCTGTGAGTTCATCTCTATATCGCTGTGTGAGACAACCTGCTACTACTAGTGTGGAGTTTGGCTTTCTGTCGCTGTGGGCTTGGAGTATGGTATTTATGGACTCTTGTTTGGCTGAACCTATGAAACCACATGTATTTACTATGACTATATCCGCCACAGATATATCATCTACTATATCACAATGCCCCAATGCCCCCAACATAACTTCACTATCAACTAGATTTTTGGTGCAGCCTAAGCTGATAAGATGAACTGTCATAGCCATATGTTGTCTATAAGTCTAGTTTTGCCGACATGCACGGCTACTAATATGATAGTGTCGTTTGGCTTTATGGTGTCTATGCTGTCAAACTGCTTATCTACTATCTCTACATAACATATACTTAGATTTGCCAGCTTCTCTTTTATGATTGATTTCAACAGTTCTGTGCTATGTTCACCTGCTTGGACTTTTTTGACTGCTGTTTTGAGCGACTTTGATATCTGGTCGGCTTTTGTCCTGTCATCACTAGACAAGTAGCTGTTTCTACTGCTTTTGGCTAGTCCTGTGGTCTCTCGCACAGTTTCACACGGGACTATAGTTATATCTAGAAAATATGTTTCGACCATATTTTGCACCAGATATAACTGTTGAGCATCTTTTTTGCCAAAAAAGGCAAAGTCAGGTCGGACTATGTGAAATAGCTTTAACACCACTTGCAACACTCCATCAAAATGCCCCGGTCGGTCTATACCCTCTAATATATATGCTTTTGATGATGGTGCTAGTAGTTTGGTCTCTAGCTTGTGATATATTTGTGAGACTGTAGGCACAAACAGCACATCGACTTTGGCTAGACGACATATCTTTTCATCTGCTAGTAGTTTGCTAGGATACTTCTCTATATCCTCACTAGCTAAAAATTGAGTAGGGTTTATAAATATACTCACCACTACTATGTGGCACTTTTGTCTAGCTGTAGCTATGAGCGATATATGACCTTCGTGCAATGCACCCATGGTAGGCACGAAACCTATGGATTGAGAGTTTTGTGTCGCTAGATATGTTTGTATATCTTTTGTGTTGTAAAATATCTTCATAGCTTGCTGGCGAAATAGTTTGTAGCCTCTACAAAGCCATCTATACTACCACAATCAAACCGCCTACCATCAAAATGCAACCCCAACACTTCGCCCTTTTTGGCTAGCTGTAGCAAAGCATCGGTGATCTGCACTTCGCCCCCTACTCCAGGTTTGGTTTGCTTCAAAATATCAAATATATCTGGAGTCAATATATATCTGCCTATGATAGCCATATCACTAGGAGCATTTGCTGGGCTTGGCTTCTCTACCATATCGGTTATTTGATACAAGTTTGGCGATATTTCTGTGCCGTCTATTATACCATATTTGCCAGTATCGCCGGGGTCTATAGTCTCTATGGCTACTACTGATTTGCCATGTTTTTTATAGACTTCTATCATCTGCGATAGCACTCCATGACTACTAGATATACATAAATCATCGGCTAAAACTACAGCAAACGGCTCATCTCCTATGAGTGATCTGCCAGTGAGTATAGCATCGCCCAGCCCTTTCATAGCTACTTGTCGCACATAAGTAAATGTGACAGAGTCCATGAGGCTTCTTATATCTGTGAGATAATGCTCCTTGGTCGTGCCTTTTATCTGGTGTTCTAGCTCATAGGATATATCAAAGTGGTCTTCTATCGCTTTTTTGCCTCGTCCTGTGACTATAGCCATAGTGTCCATACCTGCCCGCTTGGCTTCTTCAACTGCGTATTGTATGAGTGGTTTGGTAAGTATAGGCAACATCTCTTTTGGTATCGCTTTGGTCGCTGGCAAAAATCTAGTGCCATAGCCGGCGGCTGGAAATAGGCACTTTTTTATATTTTTTATATTTTTCATGCTGCTATTTTATCAAACAAATATAAAATTAAGCAAAAAAATGTATAATACTCAAAAGGAAAATATATATGACTATAAAAGTGCCAGCTACAAGTGCAAATTTGGGTCCTGGATTTGACTGTTTGGGTATAAGCTTGGGACTATACAACACTGTATCTATAGAGTATAGCTCCTCTCACAAAGTTTCTATACATGGAGAAAGCAGCAAGATACTCAAGCTGTCTACGAACAGTATGTTTGTGAATATATTTAAAGAGCATTATGACAAACTGACAAACGATATGGGTATATTTAGCTTTGATTTTACAAACAATATACCACTATCTCGTGGGTTAGGTAGTAGTAGTGCGGTGATCACCAGTGCCATAGCATCGGCTTACAAGATGGCAGATGTCAAACTAACCAAAAACGAACTACTCCAACAAGCCATCAAGCTAGAGACACATCCAGACAACATAGCTCCGGCTATATATGGTGGGTTTGTAGTATCTACGGTTGACGATGGTGTTGTCTCCTCTATCAAAAAAAACATACCAGACACAGTCAAAGCAGTAGTAGTGATACCCAAAAAATCCATCTCTACGAAAAAATCCAGAAAAAAGTTGCCAGATATTTATGAAAAAGATGACAGCCTATACAATCTATCGCATAGTTCACTGCTGACTGCTTCGTTTTTCAGTGAAAACTGGCAGATGTTGAGGACAGCATCGCAAGATAGATTTCACGAGTCATATCGTATGGAGCTACTGCCTATGTTGTTTGATATCCAAAAAACATCATACGATAGTGGTGCTTTGATCTGTTCACTCTCTGGTAGTGGCTCGACTATGTTTTGTCTGTGTCATGATAGCGATGCAAAAACTCTATCTATCACACTGGCAAAAAAATTTACAGATTGTCGTGTCAAGCTACTGGAGTTTGACAACAAAGGTATAACAAGCTATGGCTGATGTCATCCGGTCGTGTGTCGCTTGCAGGCACAAGCAACCACAAGAAACTTTGTATAGATTTGTATGCAAAGACCATGAGATACGACTGTTTGCAGGGGTTGGCAGGTCGTTTTATATATGTAAAATATGTATAGATGACGATAAAAAATTGGCAAAATCGACCAAGAGAATATGCAAAACTAGCAAAGATTTGTCAAATAATATCAAAACCGCCCTAAGTTTCAACAACTTATGATAAAATAGCAACAATTTAACATGGAGAAGTAGATGTCGAACAATATTAAGGTTAGTGAAATAGCGAGCGAAGCAGCAGTAAGCAACCAAAAAATAATAGATAGTGCCAAGGAGATTGGTATCACTATCAAAACAGCCTCATGCAAGATAGATGAAACCCAAGCAGGAGAGATATGTGATTATATTTTAAAAGGCATAATACCAAAAAGACTAACTGTCACAAAGACCAAAAAGACAACAGACAAGCCAGCTGCGACTAAAGCTATCAAGGCAACCACAGATGACAAGATCAAAAATACCGCGAAACCTAAAACAGCGAAGAAACCTGCCAAAGCCAAAGCAGACACACAAGCAGATATCCCACTTAAAGGTGCCAAAAAACCACAGCTAAATATCATAAAAAAGAAAAATCCAAAGCCAGAAACGATAGTAGAAGTTCAACCAAAGATAGACGATAATATTGATACAATAAGTTCAACCAAGGTAAAAACCACAGATGATAAAGCACAAGCCACAGAACCACAAGATACCAAAACACAAGAACCTATAGAACCACCAAGGATGAAACGAAAGGCAGGAGTGCTAAAGATAATCAAAAAGGCAAGACCAGGCAAAAAGGCGATAGACCACGGCGAAGTTGCTACCAAGACACAGCGAAAATCACTCAGCGAACTTTTAGGCAACACAGCATCACTAGACGACAAGCACAGCAAAAAAGTTAAGTCTAAATCCAAAAAGCCTACTACTAGGTCATCAAACCAAGGACAAAGAGTAGAACTAGATACTCAAAATGAGTTTATGGAACCTGTAGATTCGATCATGGGCGAAGAGGTAGTATTGTTTGACATGGGCAAGATAGAAACATCAAAATTTTTAGAAGAACAACCCAAAAAGAAACAACCAAACCAACAAAACAGACGACGAAGTGCCTTTGGCAATAGACCGCGAGGACTAAAAAAACAATCAAATAGAAAAAAATACGAAAAAGATACCAAGCTAGAAGATATCACTGATGTAACTATACCAAAAGAGTGTAGAGTATATGAGTTTGCCAACCTTATAGGCAAAACAGATGGCGATGTCATAGGCACACTGTTTAAGCTAGGTTTAGTTGTAAATAAAAACAACTTCCTAAGCGATGACGAGATAGAGATATTAGCCGATGAATATTCTGTGACAGTGACTATAAAAGACATGCTAGAAGATGTCCTATATGAGATAGAGGAGACGACAGAAGATATAGACACGACAAACTTCACCACCAAGCCACCAGTTGTGACTATCATGGGACATGTAGACCACGGCAAAACCTCACTGCTAGACAAGATACGAAGCACAAAGATAGCAGCAAAAGAAGCAGGAGGTATCACACAGCATATATCTGCTTATACGGTCAAAAAGGACGGCAAATATATCACATTTGTAGATACTCCGGGACATGCGGCATTTATGACTATGCGAGAACATGGTGCAAGTATCACCGATATAGCTATCATAGTAGTAGCTGCCGATGATGGTGTCAAACCTCAGACTATAGAGTCTATAAAAGCAGCCAAAAAATCAAACTGCCCTATAATAGTAGCGGTAAACAAGATAGATAAAGAGTCAGCAAACATAGATATGGTCAAGTCAACTATGGCAGAACACGGTATAACTTCTAGCGATTGGGGCGGAGATGTGGATTTCGTGCCTGTATCTGCTCTAAATGGAGACGGCATAGACGACTTGCTAGAGACTATAAGTGTCCAAGCAGAGCTAATGGAGCTAATGGCAGATCCTACATCGCTTTGCAAAGCTGTGGTGCTTGAGTCTTCAACCAAAAAAGGCATAGGAGCAACTGCATCTATCATAGTCCAAAGTGGAGAGCTAAAAGTCGGTGACCCAATAGTAGCCGATACCACTAGTGGCAAGGTCAAAGCTATCATAGATGACACTGGCAAAAGAGTCAAATCGCTCATGATGGGCTTCACTGGTGAAGTTACAGGGCTAGATGATATACCTACCACTGGAGTATCACTAGTAGCTATGGATAGTATAGCGGAAGCAAAAAATATAGCACAGACGAGATACGAACATGCACGAGCTAAAGAGCTTAGCCACTCTACAAAAGTGTCACTAGATGAGATGTCGGCACTCATAGCCGATGGCAAGATAGATGCATTGCCTATCATACTCAAGACAGACACAGGTGGTTCACTACAAGCTATCAAATCAACTTTGGATGATATCAAAAACGACGAAGTAAAAGTCAAGATTATAAGCAGTGGTGTAGGAGCTATAACACAGACAGACCTAGAGATGGCAAAAGCAGGATCAAACTGTATCATAGTAGGGTTCAATGTCAGACCCACAGGAGCAGTCAAAGCCCAAGCAAAAGCAGATGCTGTGGAGATAAAAACATACTCTATCATATACGACTTGATAGACGATATCAAAGATACACTTAGCGGTATGATGAGCAATATCATCACAGAAGAAAACACAGGACAAGCACAAGTTCTAGAGACATTTGTAGTGCCAAAAATAGGCACGGTAGCAGGCAGCAAAGTAACCGATGGCAAAGTAGTCATGGGTGGCAAGGCTAGAGTCATACGAGATGGTGTAGTTATATACACAGGCAAGATATCATCGCTCAAGCGGTTCAAAGAGGATGTCAAAGAGGTCAAAAATGGTTTCGAATGTGGTATAATATTTGAAAAATTCAACGACCTACAAACAAATGACTATATAGAGACATTTATAGAAAAAGAGACAGAAAAAAAGATATAGTATATATGAAGTCAGTAAATATACTTAAAACACAGTCGCTACTTATGGAGCTCATACCCGAAGCACTCTGTCAACTTGGAGATGACAGGATAAACTCTCTAAATATACTTGAAGTTGATTGTAAGCATGGCAAATACGATGCTGTGGTCTATTTTGAACATGACGATGCCTCAAAAGATGAACTCAAGGAAACTATAACACAACTCAAAAAAGCAAACGGCTTCATAAAGTCATATTGTCTAGGAGCTACTAGCTGGTATAAGTGTCCAAACTTCAAGTTTGAGCCAGACAACCAAGCCAAAAGATTGTCCAACATAGACAGACTTTTTGACCAAATAGCAGACAAAAAGGATCAAAATGGAGTTTGAAGAAGCACTAAACACCGCTATAGATAGCTGCGGTGTCCAGTTATACGATACCAAGGTAGGCAAAGTAGACAAGACCACCACATACACCATATTTATATATCACAAAGACGGTATATCGCTAGATAAATGTAGTGAAGTCAGTCGTGCTGTGTCGCCATTGTTTGACATATATGAGCCTGTCACTGGAAACTGGACTTTGCAAGTAAGTTCTCCAGGGATTGAGAGGATTTTGAAAACTTTGACAAATTTTAAACAATCTATCGGCGAGTATGTTAAAATCAAAACAAAAGAACTAGAAAAATATCAAGGAACTTTGCAAGCTGTCCAAGATGATATCATAAAGTTAAAGTTCAAAGACAAAGATATACAGATAGTGTTTGACAATATCCTCAAAGCACAAACTATAGTGAGATGGTAACCACTCACCACTACAAAGCTTATGCAAAGATAAATATTTTTCTCAAAATTGTAGGACAAAAAGATGACTATCATCTCATCAACTCTCGGTTTATCAAGCTTAGATCACTTTTCGATCTGCTGTCGCTAGAGCCAAACCATACAGAGGAGTTTTCTCTTTTGGGTCGGTTTGACTGTGAGCTAGAACAAAACACCATATACAAAGCATACAAACTGTTGTGTCACATAGACGACAAAGTTAAGCGGTTTTATGCCAAATATAGCATAAAAGTAGAAAAAAATATACCATCGTTTGCAGGACTAGGTGGAGCTAGTAGCGATGCTGCTACATTTTTGTTACTGACAAATAGTTTGTGTGAGTTAAACTTATCGCCAAAACAGTTGTGCAAAATAGGACAAAATATCGGTTGTGATGTGCCGTTTTTTTTAAGTGGCTACAGCAGTGCAAATGTGAGTGGATTTGGGCAGATTATAGAGCCTTTTGATGAGCCAGAAATACAGCTAGATATCTATACACCAGATATAAAGTGTAGCACAGAAAAAGTGTATCAAAAATATAGTCAAACAGACAAGCCATCAAACACAATAAACCCAGACAAATTGTCCAAACTCAACTCAAAAGATATTTTAGACAACTACAATATATATGAGCTAAACGATCTATATCTACCAGCTACAAAATTGTATAAAGAACTTGAAAATTATTCAAAAGATTGGTTTTTTAGTGGAAGTGGAAGCACGGTTTTCAAGCTAATTTAAAAATTTCTGTATTTTATATCGATATTTTTGTCATCTATTTTGTCCATATTTAAACTTTTCGTAGATTGTTTAATATTTGTCATATTGCGGTCGGTATCAAAAAAGTTTTGTATATAGTAGCTACCCGTGTAGTTTCTATGGGCCAGGTCATCTATGATACTGTTTATATCATCCTCATCTAGCAAGTCGACATGAACTGTCGTGCGAACTTCAAAATCCACACCACTACTTATAAGATAATCCAAAGTCTGTATAAATGTATCAAACAGTTTTGTAGATAATTTTGTGATAGCTTCAAACTTATATCGTGGAGCTTTGTAGTCCAAAGCTACAAAATCTAGCAAATCCAACTCTATGAGCTCTTTGATATGCTTGGGATTTGTGCCATTTGTGTCTAGCTTGATCTTAAAGCCTCGTTTTTTGACTTGCTGACAAAACAACACTAAGTTTGTCAATGTAGCTTCACCACCACTTATGACCACAGCATCGAGCAATCCAACTCTAGTATCCAAAAATGACAAAACATCATCAAATGACATTTTGCCATTTTTTGCATAAACCATATCTGTATTATAACAATACAGACATCTCATATTGCATCTAGCCAACCATACTATACAGGACAGATGGTCGGTATAATCCAGATGAGAAAATGGAGTTATATCATAGACTACATTTTTACTCAACAAATTGAAGTCGTTGTTTGTGTTCGCCTTTTTTGCCTATATTAAAACTCTCTACAGGTCTGTGATAACCCATAACTCTAGTATAAACAGTGCATTTTTGTCTCTTTTCGCTTAACATTTCTAGCTTTTGTTCTCTTGACATATTTCTCCTTTTAATTTTTTATTTTAGGGATTTTCAACCGCTTTTGCTATCAACTCATCGTCACATTTGGGACAATACTCATGCTCTCCTGTGATATATCCATGCTTGGGACATACAGAAAAGAGCGGTGTAACTGTGATATATGGTAGCTTGTAGTTTGATATTACATTTTTGACTAGTTTTCTGCAAGCTTCCGTGCTGCTTATTTGCTCGCTCATATATAGATGCAGCACAGTGCCACCTGTGTATTTACACTGAAGTCCGTCTTGCATATTCAAAGCACAAAACGGATCACTAGTAAAGTCTACAGGTATCTGCGAAGAGTTTGTATAGTATATGTTTTCGTCCATACCTGCTTGCAAGATATCATCGCCATATCTCTTTTTGTCCTCTTTGGCAAATCTATATGTAGTGCCTTCTGCTGGTGTAGCTTCTAGGTTATATAGATTTCCTGTCTGTTCTTGGTATTGAACCATCTTGTCTCTCATATGGTCAAGTATCTCTGTGGCAAATTTCTCGCCTCGTTCATCGCTAATATCATATTTGTCTTCTGTGAAGTTTCTGATCATCTCATTTATGCCGTTGACCCCTATAGTCGAAAAGTGGTTGTTAAATCCTGGCAAATATCTGGCAGTATAAGGATACAATCCTCTGTCATACATATCTTGGATAAACACTCGCTTTTTTTCTAGGGTTGATCTAGCTGTGTCCATGAGATAGTCCAGTCTGTTTATGAGGGCTTTTTTGTTTGTTTTGTGTAGATAGCCAAGTCTTGCCATATTTATAGTGACTACTCCTATGCTTCCTGTCATCTCAGCACTACCAAACAGCCCGCCACCTCTTTTGAGTAGCTCTCGTAAATCCAACTGTAGTCGACAACACATGCTTCGCACATGTCCGGGTTTGTAGGCTTCATCATTTGGCACTAGATTGCCGTTTTCATCTCTTTTGTATTGGCTTCCTATAAAGTTTTGAAAATAGGACGAGCCTATCTTGGCAGTATTTTCAAACAATATCTCGGTGTTTTCGCCATGCCAGTCAAACTCCTCTGTGATATTGACTGTAGGTATAGGAAAAGTAAACGGTTGACCTGTCTTGTCGCCTTGGGTCATGATCTCATAATATGCTTTGTTTATCATGTTCATCTCTTTTTGAAAATAGCTGTAAGTCATAGACTCAAAACTATCGCCGCCTCTGCTTTTGAGTTCTGCTAGAAGTTCTTTGTCCTCGCAGTTTTTCAAAAGATGTATCTGTTTTCTAGTAGGTATCTGGTCTTTTAGGTCATCTGGCACAGTCCAATCAATAGTGATATTTGTAAATGGCGACTGACCCCATCTAGCAGGAAC
The DNA here is from genome assembly GCA_029934475.1 of Arcobacteraceae bacterium. Lineage (GTDB taxonomy): Bacteria > Campylobacterota > Campylobacteria > Campylobacterales > Arcobacteraceae > B24-G6. Next base: position 18,808 of record JAOZMC010000019.1, on the reverse strand, counting down.
ATTTAGGTTGTATATGAAACTTCTCACTGCCTTTTTGACATCGTTGTATTTTAGCTTGTCTTTAAACAGATACGGTGCAAGATAGGTATCAAAGCTACTAAATGCTTGAGCTCCTGCCCATTCGCTTTGGAGTATGCCCAAGAAGTTTGCCATCTGTCCTAAAGCTTCACGAAAATGTTTTGGTGCATCACTTTCAACACGACCTCGCACACCGTTAAATCCTTCGTCCAACAACACTCTCAAGCTCCATCCAGCACAATAGCCAGTGAGACAATCCAAGTCATGAATATGATAGTCGCCATCTCTGTGAGCATATCCTTCGCTTTTGGTGTATATCTTATCTAACCAATAGTTTGCGATAACTTTACCTGCTGTGTTGTTGATGAGTCCGGCACTACTGTAGCCAGTGTTTGAGTTAGCTTTGATTCGCCAGTCATTTCTGTCTATATACTCTTCTATAGTTTGAGTTGAGTTTACATAGGTTGTATCATCGTCTATCATTTTGTCTCGTTGGAGTTTGTGGGTGTGTCGATACAGCATAAACGACCGCATAACATCAAAATATCCTGACAAATATAACTCTTTTTCTATCAAGTCTTGTATAGACTCTACATCGCAGTGTTCTTTGCTCTTAAGCTTTTTTAATATGGTGGCAAACAGTTTATCGTCATAATCCACACTCACACTTTTGAAAGCCTTTTTTATAGCATCTTCTATCTTGTATGCGGAATACTCCTCATATTTACCATCTCTTTTTTGTATATTCACTGCCATTTTTCCCTTTTTTTGTTATGCTTGTGTCTTTTCCATCAAATAGTCTGTGACTAGCTGTATAAACGGATCATGTGATCTCTCTTTGAGATATGATATATAAAATTTTCTTTGGATTTTTTTCTTTATTCTTGAGGTAAACAGTAGTCTGCTTTTGACATAATCCTTCAGAGCGTATTTGGATACTATAGATACTGTAGGCAGATCATTTTTGTCACTTTTTAGAACTGTATTTATGATAGAAGTTGGACTGGTTGATTCGCTTATGATGTTGAAATGATCACAATCAGGCATATTTGATAGCTCTAAAGCTTCTTTAAATATCTGTCTAGTGTTGCTGTTTTTGTCTCGGCATACCCACTTATAGCTCAAAAGATCGTTTGCCATTAGTTTAGGTGGTAGTGGTTGGTTTGAAAATATAAGTATCTCATCGTTCATCCACTCTTTGTATATGATATCTTTGGTATCGCCAGGCACATCGACCAAGGCTATATCTATATCTTTGTCTCTGAGTTTTTCCAAAGCTTTGTCCGAAGTAGATACTTCTATGTTGACATCGTTTTTGATAGAATCTTTGATAGCATTTAGATAGTTTGGCAAGATATAATTACCAGCGACATACGATGCTCCAAAGTCAAATACCATCTTTTTGTTTACTACATCTATGACTTCGCTTTCTGCTTTTAACACTGTTTTTTCTATTTTCTGGCAAATGGTTAAAAATGTCTTGCCAGCTTTGGTAAGTTTGATGCCGTTTCGTTTTCGCACAAATATCTCTTGTTGTAGATATTCTTCTATAAGCTTCACCTGTTGTGTCACAGCAGGTTGTGATATGCCAAGTTTCTGTGATGCAAGCGAAAATGACTTCATCTTAACGATAGTTAAAAATGTATTAATCTTTGTAAAATCTCGTATCATATTTGTCCTTAAAAAATTTTCACATTGTATCTAAAACAACTTAATCCTAAATAATTTATGTGATATTTTGATTTCTTTTTTTGATTATATCTAATATAAGCAAAAATATAGTTACAAGTGCAGGTCCTAGTATCATACCCCAAAACCCAAAAGCACCTAGCCCTGCAACTATAGAAAAGAAAACTACAAGTTCGTTTATCTTTGTAGGTTTCTTGACTATGTTGTGGTTGATATATTTTATGATGAGCGGTTTTAGTATCGTATCTGCAAATATAGAGATGACGACTATCGTATATATAGCGATATAAAGTGCAACTATCCAGTTGCCAGAGCTAGCCTCTATGACTACTAGCGGTAGCCACATGATGATACCGCCGACTATAGGTATGAGCGAAGCGAAGCCATACAGCACACCCATCAAGACACCATCATAGCCAAAATTCACGACAAACACACCAAACAAAAAGCCTTGAAATACAGCCGTCACAAGTATAGAATAAAAAACTACACCCATAGTGTCGGACAATCCACAGAAAAGCTCCTGTTTCTCATCGGCAGTTATAGGCAAAAGCGATTTGAGATAATACACCAAACCTTGTGAGCTATATACAAATATAGTATAAAATACGATGATTAAACCCAGTTCAAACACAAATCCTATAGAGCTTAGCCCTATCACAGAGCCTGTGCGAAGGCTTTTTGTCAAAAGTTCTTTTATGTTTATAGTATCAAAAAACTGCACCAAAGTATCACCAAATATATTGTGAGTGCTTGATATATCTTTGACTATGGCTATAAAATTGTTGTATGTATCTATCATCATATCTGGATTTATATTTTTTGATATCTCTACTATCTTTGCGATGAAAAACAGCAAAGGACTGAAAAACAAAGCAACCAACAATAAAGTCATAGATATTGTTATCAATGTTTTGTTTTTGATTTTTTGTGATATTTTATCTTTGATAGCATTTGTAGATATAGCCAACAACGCCCCAACTACAAGTGGTAGCAAAAACGGCTCAAACAGCCGATAGATCAAAAAAAACAACAGCAAAACAGCCAGCACCAAAAATATAACCCTATTTACTTGTAACATTTTATTCTCCTTTAAAAAACTTTTCATTTGTTTTGTTTTGTTTAAATATATCTTTTGATGATAGTTTGATCTTTTTTTTCAAAAACAAAGTAGATACATTTAGATGCAATATCTGATCTCTAGTAGATATTTGCAAGATAGCTTTGTATGGCACAGATACTAGATGTCCGTCATTTTTGGCTCCAAATCCAGCTTCAAAGACTAGACTATCTGGCGATAGTTGCATAGACGACAAGGTATAGTTCATGAGAGCAAATCTGATCTGCCTATTGCTTATTTGTAAGTTTTTTTTGTCTATGGGTGGGTCATACTCGACAAACTCATCTCTAGCTACTACCGTGATCTCATCTGTATATTTGTGAGCTATATCAAGTATCTCTCTTGTGTGTGCATCTTTTAACTTTATAAAATCTTTGTTTGTCAATAAATCCTTCATCATATTATCATCTCCTTGTTGTATCTGCAATCAAACCCTATCATAGAGTTTAGTAGAGCTATTTTGTCACTTTTTAATAACATATCTGTCGTAATATTTTCTTCTACTATCTGTTTGCTATCTAGTAGTCTGTGTCTAGTGGTGCCGTGTAGTAGTGGCTTTTTGGGTGTGAGCCAAACACCGTCATATTTTATAGCTATATTTGCTATAGCGGTATCTGTGATATTGCCATTTTTGACTATGATTATCTCATCATATTTGCCCTTTTTTTGTGACAATATATCTATAGAACTTCTGTCCAAAAACTTTTTGTCATATGATATATCGTCATCATATACCAGCACAAAACTACAAATCTCCTTTTGGATATAAGTCTCATATGACACAGACAGCACCCCAGTCCCATCGTATATCAGCTTGATTTTTAAGTTTTTTTCGCTTGGCGGGTTGATATACTCGTTTAGATCTATGTTTAGTCCTATAGTTCTAGCTACACGATATTTGTGGTAGTTTAGGTGGTATATATCGTAGTCGTGGCATCTTATGGTCTCAAAATATCTCATGGTATGTATATTTTATCGTTTAATTCTTTATATTCGCTAGATATACAACTTTCTGTGGTAATTCCGCCTCCGCTTTCATATACAAGACAGCCGTCTTTGCTCTTTTTGATATATCGTATCAGCACATAACTTTCAAAATTGTCGCCATCAAACAGACCAAACACTCCTGTATAATATGCTCTGTCTCTGTTTTCTATGTGGTTTATCAGTTTTGTTGTCGATAGTTTTGGAGTGCCAGTTATACTACCAGCTGGTAGCAAACTATCCATAATATTTCCAAAATTTTCTCTCCAACTTTGTCCTAAGTTGCCAGATATTTGAGAGCTAGTTTGTAGTATAGTTTTGTGTTTGGTCTCTATCTTGTCGATATATCGAAATCTTTCCACTGTTGTATCTGTAGCTACTTTTGATATATCGTTTCGTAGCAAATCTACTATCATAGTATGTTCTGCTAGCTCCTTTTTGTCATTTAATAGCTCTTTTTCTGCTTGTTGTCTATTTGCATCTATCGTGCCTTTCATAGGATATGTGTATATCTTGTCATCTTTTATCTCTACAAACTTTTCTGGTGAAAAGCATACAAACTGGTCTTTGTATAGAAGTTTGAAGCCACTGTTTGCTATGTTGTAGATATATTCTAGCTCTAGTCTGTCGTGGAGTATCGTAGGGGCTGTCAAGTTTAGCAAATATGTGTTGCCTTGGGTTATGTTGTCTTGAACTTTTGCAAACATATTTTTGTAAGTATCTATAGGAAATTTGTCGCTGTGTAGCTTGATATTGTGGTCGTGTCTTGTAAAATTTTGTGTTTGAAACTTTATATACTCTGGCTGGTTTGATAGCTCAAATATATCAAAAGAAGTTTTATCGTAGCTTATAACAAAACCAAAAGGTATATGCCTACTGGCAAAATTGTTTAAAGTTGTAGCAAACTCCCCAGCTGGGCAAGAGAGTTTGTCGTAGTCAAATCCTATAAAAATGGATTTGCATAAAGTGCTATCAAAGCGATAACAAGTGTATATATAACCTGTGCTTCTATCATAGCTAGTGCTATAAACATAGTAGTCATCAGCTTGCCACCTAGTCCTGGGTTTCTAGCAGTCCCTGCTATAGTTGCCGCCGCGGTATTTCCCATACCTATAGCTCCACCCATAGCAGCGATACCTAGTCCTACACCAGCGGCTAGCACAGAATATGCCTGTATCGTAGATACTCCGTCGTTTGCAAACATAGCAGTAGATACTGCCATCAATCCCAATATGATCTTTTTCATATTTATCCTTTTTTTTAAATTTTGTCTTTCGGTATGCGAAAATGCTCGAGCTACAAGCTCACTGCACCAACAAGCACATAAATGCAACCTGTTTCCCTACTCGACAAAACTTGAGCTATTTTATCGAAAAAAGATTAATCCAACTTCTTTTCGTCGTCAAGATAGATAATCCTACCACAATTGTCACAATTTACAACTTCATTTTCTAGTTTTAGCATACTATATGTTTTGTTGTCAAGTTTCATAAAGCACCCGTAGCAAGCCTTGTTTCGCACTTTTACTACTGCTGTCTCTTTCGCCCAGTTTTCTATACTTTCATAAAAGACCAAAAGTTTTGCATCAACCTTTTGAGATAGTGTGCTTTTGACTTTGTTTATCTCGTCTATCTTTGCGTTTAACTCTTTTATCTCTAGTTTGACTACTTTTGTCATATCGTCATGAAGTTTTTTTTCCTCTTTTATCTTTTCTTGTCTCTCTTTGTTTTGAGTTTTTTTCAGCTGAACTATATTTTGAAGTCTCTCTATCTCATCATTTGTAAACGATATTGACTGTCTGGCTATATCCTCTTCTATTTGGACTGCATTGACCTCTTTTTGTGTCTTCAGCTTGTTAGTTTTTTTGGTAATCTCTTTGAGTTTTTTGTTTAACTCTTTGAGGTGAGTATTGTTTGTCTTGACACTAATTTGTGTATCTGCTATAGTTTGTTTGGTCCTTTCAAAGTCAAGTTTGATACCCTCTATCTGCGATGCTTTTTTCTCTAACTTATGCTCGTGTGCCTTTATCTGTGGTCCTATCTCGTCTATTTGTTGGTTGAGTTTCGATAACTCTATCAACTGTTCTAAGTTTTTATTCAAATGTTTTCTCCTGTTGTGGGTTTGTTATATTTGGCATTATAACATTTATTTCTTTATTTTCTAAATATTTTTGCAAATTTTGGAAAATAAGCTCTCCAAAGTGCCTCTCACTTTCAAAGTGTCCTATGTCTATAAGCCCTATATTCATAGCTTTTGCGGCCATCTGGTCGTGATATTTTATATCTCCTGTCAGCAGACAATCTGTCTTTATATCTTTTAAAAACGATGCCCCGCTGCCACATATTATGCTTATATCTTTTATATGGTGCTGTGTCTTGATATATTTTATAGAGTTTTTATCTAGTTTGGTAGCGATATTTTCTAGCAAATCATCGAAGCTCATATCGACTGTAGCTTCATATATATATTCCTCTTTTAACTTGCCATCAAACTTAAGTATATTTTTGGCAAAATAGCTATTTAGGTGTGTTTTGTCAAAATTGGTATGCAAAGATATAAGTTTGATATCCTTTTTTATCATAGTATATAAAAATTTTGTAGCCATATTGTCATAGTTTAGCTGCGTGATAGGGCTAAATATGAGCGGATGATGAGATATTATCAAAGTTTCGTTTGGCAAACTTTCTAGTAGCTGTGCATCTATATCCAAAGTCAAACAAATAGTATCAAAACTATCTTGTTTGTTGCCTACTAGTAGACCGCTGTTGTCCCAGCTTTCTTGTAGTTCAAACGGCGATATTGTATCTAAAGTGTTGTAAATATCGTATATCTTATACACTGGTGCTACTTTTTGATCTTCATAGCAGGAAACAGTATCACATCTCTTATGCTCTGTTTGTTTGCAAGCAACATCACCAACCTATCTATACCTATGCCCTGCCCTGCTGTAGGAGCCATACCATACGATAAAGCTTCTACAAACTCTTCGTCCATAACGTGTGCCTCGTCATCACCTAGCTCTTTGCTGGCTACTTGCTGGCTAAATCTATCTAGCTGGTCTAGTGGATCGTTTAGCTCACTAAAGGCATTTGCTATCTCTTTGCCACAGATAAACAGCTCAAACCGCTGTGTGTTGTGTGTGTCTGTGTCGTCTCTTCTAGCTAGTGGGCTTATCTGAACTGGATAATCGGTGATAAATGTAGGGTTTATAAGCTTTTTTTCTACATATATATCAAACAATTCACCCTGAAGTTGTCCTAAGTTTAAGCCCGGCTTGACCGATATCTTTTGTCTCTTTAGATAGTCGTATATTTTGCTAATATCACGGCATATGTCGGCATCTACTCCACCTATAGTTGTCAGACTCTCGATCAGTGGTATCTGTGATATATTTGCAAAATCCACCACCATATCATCGTATTGTAATTTTTTTGGCAAGCCTAGCTTATCTAAAAGATAATATAGGTATTTTATAGTCAAATCTATCAAGTCGTGGTGAGTCTTATAAGCCCAATAAAACTCGATAGAAGTAAACTCCGGATTGTGAGTGCTATCCATACCTTCATTTCGGAAGTTTCTGTTTATCTCAAATACCGCTTCAAATCCGCCGACTATAAGTCGCTTGAGATATAGCTCTGGAGCTATTCTCAAGTATCTATCTACTCCTAAGCTGTTGTGATGTGTCACAAATGGCTTGGCATTTGCACCGCCGGCTATGGGGTGCATCATAGGAGTTTCAACTTCCAAAAATCCTTTCTCTTCAAAAAACTTACGAGTGAGCGATATGATACGACTTCTGGTTTGAAAAGTTTGTCGCACTTCATCGTTCATGATCATATCTAAGTATCTTTGACGATATCTTTGTTCTTTGTCTTGAAGTCCATGAAACTTTTCAGGTAGTGGAGATATTGCTTTTGTCAGCATAGATACTTTTGTGGCATTTAACGATAGTTCGCCCTTGCCAGTGACAAAAGGAAATCCACCTACTTCTATGATATCGCCTGTTTCAAAATATTTTTTAAATATATCGTTGTAAAATCCATCTGCTAGGTTATCTCTGGAGATATATATCTGTAGTAGTCCTGTGTTGTCTTGTATCTTTATAAATGTTGCCTTGCCCATGATACGAAAAAACTTTATCCTACCGCTTACTACAAATATCAGGCTTTCGTCTCGTTTGTTTTCCATGCTTTCTATATCTTTGTTTTTGTTTAAAAACTCCAATATTGTGGTGTCTCTTTTTGAGTCATTTGAGTATGGATTTATACCAAGCTCTCGTAGTCCTTGTGCTTTTTCTATTCTTTGTTGTATATATGTATTGTCAAACAATGTTTACTCCTCCTTTTCTTTTAGCTGTTCTTTGAGTTTTTTGTCAACTATATTTTCTATATCTTGCTGTGTCGTGCCGCCTTTTGCTAGTATGTATGAGCCTGTGCTTTTAAATACACCATACATTATACTCTCTTTGTTTTTTTCGTCTAGTATCTTTTCTACAAACTCTATACTGCTTAGAGCATATATAGATATAGAAAATATCAAAAATACCTTTGCCGTGCCGAAACCAAAGCCCAAAAACTTGTCAAATATCCCCAGTCCGCTTTTGTCAGCCATCTTGTATATCACTAGACCCAACAGATATGCCAAACTCCAAAAAGCTAGAAGTGTTATGACAAAACCAGCAAGCATGGCTGTAGAGCTGTTTTCTAGCCCTATCATCTGCCCTACAGAGTTTGCTACCCTAGATGCTACATACACACCACCTACTATACCGACCAATCCAAATGCCTCTTTGATAAAGCCTCCCAAAAGACCCTTAAATCCCAGCACTACAACCAAGCCAATGGTTATGATATCAAATAAACTTATATTTTCCAATTTTATCCTTTTTTATTTTTAGTGTCGCTACTACACCATCTATACCATCGGTTCTGTTTTCTAGCTTTATCACAGACCCCAAACTATCAGAAGCGTTTTTAGACAGATACAATCCCAACCCCACACCTTGTTTGTCGCCAAACCTTGTAAACGGAGCAAAATAGTCTTTGGTCTCGTCTATGCTATCGCCCTCGTTGAAAACTTCAATATATATATATATTTTATCTTGTCGCACTAGCACTAGCACTGTCGCATCTGTCTTTGAAAACTTGACTGCATTTTGTATGAAGTTTTGGATTATTTGCGATAGCATAGTTGGCTGTATCTTTAACATGATATCTTTTGTGTTGTTTTTAAATATTATTTTGTTTGATCTTTGTGCTACAAAGGCAAAATCCTTGACTATATCGCCTACAAACGAGCCTATATCTATATCTTTTTCATCTTCAAACTTCACGGACTCTTGCCTACCCATCTCTAGCACTGAGCTTACCATCTTTGTCATCTTGTCAATTTCATTGAGATTTATCCTCATCGTCTCTTCGTATTGTTCTGTCTGCCTTGGTTTTTTTAGCATTATATCATTTTTGAGCTTTATGACACTCATAGGAGTTTTTAGCTCATGTGTAATACCTATGTATAACTCTTTTTGATACATTATGTGTGATTTGACTTTGTTGGCAAGTTTGTTTAGCGATGTTACCACTGGGTGAAACTCTTGTGGCATACTCTTTTTGTCTAGTGTTTGTAGGTTGTTTATATCAGTGTTGGCTATAAGCTTAGCAAAACTATTTATAGGTATGGTCAGCACACGAGACAATGTCACAGCATATAGCACCACAAAAAGTAAACCTATGAGAGCAAATATAAATAGATTTTGAAATATCCTATCTATCATATCAAAAGTAGCGGACATATCTTTGATTATGATGATGAAACTATTTTTTATATCGGTCGATGGGTACTCTATCATATAAAACTTTCTGTTATCTTCTTCATAGTTGCTATGATAGACTTGAGGTTTTTTATCAGAAGCTACTATATCTATAGTCGTCCTACCCTCAAGATATTGCTCTAGTGTCAGCAGAGTGTTTTTGTCTAGTTTGTTTAGCTTGTTTACTAGCTTTGCATTTGACTCTAGGTTATTTTCTATATCAGCTTTTGTCATAGTCAATACATAGCTATAAAACACCAAAGATATAGTAAATAAAAATATAGTTGTAGCGACTATAAGCCTAGTCAAAAACTCCTTTTGTATGCTATATCGCAATCTATATTCCTAGTCGTCTGCTATTCGTCTTCATCTTCATCTTCATCGTCAAGATTGTCGAAACTAAATCTATATCCTCGCCTACGAACTGTCTCTATAGTCGATATACCTAGTGGCTTATCCATCTTTTGTCTTATTTGATTTATCGCTACTTCTATGACATTTGGCGTGACTAGCTCTGGCTCTTCCCATATAGAGTCTAGTAGTTGCTCTTTTGATACTATCTGGTCTCTGTGTCTAGCAAGATGCGACAACACTTCAAACGGCTTACCTTTTAGCTCGGCTTCTTTGCCTTGAAAGGTGATCTTCTCATCGTCCGGGTCTATGACTAGCTCATCTATGACTATGCAGTTGCTGCCGCCAAATCTCAGCCGAGCTTTGATCTTCGCCATAAATATATCAAAGTCAAAAGGCTTTGTGATATAGTCATCTATACCTACATCAAATGCCTGTAGGATACTCTCTTTGTCGTCTCTGGCACTTAGCACTACTACAGCCGTCCTGCCAAATCGCTTTTTGATATTTTTTGCTATATCTAGCCCACTGCCATCGCTTAGCATCCAATCTACCACGACTAGGTCATAGTGTCGCACCTCTACAAAATACTCAGCATCTGCTAAGTTTTCTACTGTATCTACCAGATACCCCTCGTCTGTCAAACCATCTACCATGGTTTTATTCAATGTCACTTCATCTTCTACAATTAATAGTCTCAATATTTTTTCCTGTTTTTTCTTATTATATCCAAATTTTATTTATTTTTCAAGTAAAATACCATAAATTTACCAATTTCTTTAGATTTGTAGAAAAGTTAAGTTAAATTTGCTATAATATATCTCAAAAAAGGATAATAATGAATAAAATTTTAATAACATGTGCCATAGTAGCACAAGCTCTTATAGCAGGGCAGAACTACGGCACTGTAAACGGACAAGCGATTACCAAAGAAGATGTGCGGTTGATCATAGGCAAGCCAATAGACTTAAATATGCTACCAAAAAAGGACAAAGACAAAATACTCGACCAGATAGTCAAGAAAAAGCTACTCACGGGACTAGCTATGAAGTCAGGAGTGACAAACAAACCGGAGTTTAGACAAGCCATGGATGTGCTCAAAGCCAACTTAGCACTAGAGTATTGGATGCAAAAAGAGCTATCTGTTATAAGTGTCTCAAATGCAGATATGAAAAGTTTCTACAACAAAAACAGAAAAAGCTTCACCCAAAAGCCAGTCATAAAAGCTAGCCACATATTGCTAAAAACCAAAGCAAAAGCACAGGAGCTTATAGCTACGATAGACAAAAGCTCAAACAAATTTGAAAAGTTTAAAACGCTAGCAAAAACTCACTCTACAGGACCATCTGGCAAAAGTGGTGGCACTCTTGGTTGGTTTGAACCCAAAGATATGGTGCCTGCGTTTTCCAAAGCTGCCGGCAAACTAGCAAAAGGCACATACACAAAATCACCTATCAAAACACAGTTTGGCTTTCATATTATATACCTAGAAGACAAAAAATCAAAAGGCACTGCCAGTTTCGAAGACTCAAAAGGCAAGATCGCAGAAGTTCTCAAACAAAAGAAGCTCATGGACAAAATAGACCAAAAAGTAGCAAAGCTACAAAAATCTGCAAACATCAAGCTAAAATAAGGAGCCAAATATGCCATATAACAAATACAAAGGTGTAGTAAATGCCACGCAGGCAAAAGAGATATATGCTCAAGCAAAACTACAAAATATGGCGATACCTGCTATCAATGTTGTAAACACAGAGTCTATCAATGCCGTCTTAGCGGAGGCAAAGCGTAGAGATATGCCTGTGATACTTCAGTTTAGCCACGGTGGAGCAAAGCATTTTGGTGGCAAAAGCAGTGATGATAGTTTGGATACGGCAGTCACAGGAGCAGTAGCAGGAGCTAGATATATCCACTATATATCAAAGATATACAAAGTGCCTGTCATATTGCATACAGACCATGCAAACAAAAAGCTACTTCCGTGGATAGATAGACTACTCATAGAGGGTGAAAAATATTTCAAACACACAAGTAGACCACTTTTCACTTCACATATGCTTGACTTAAGTGCTGAAACTCTACAACACAACTTGGAGTTATCGGCAGAGTATTTTGCCAAATTTTCCAAGATAAATATGGGTATAGAGATAGAGCTAGGTATCACAGGTGGCGAAGAGGATGGAATAGACAACAGTTCTATAGACAACAGCTTGTTATATACACAGCCAGAGGATGTGTTTGAAGCATATCGTAGACTATGCAAAATAGGTGATAACTTCACTATAGCAGCTAGTTTTGGCAATGTTCATGGGGTTTATAAACCAGGCAATGTCAAACTCTCGCCCAACATACTAAAAAATTGTCAAAAATATATCAAAGAGCAGCTAGGACTATCTAGCGATAGTGCTGTGGATTTTGTATTTCACGGCGGTAGCGGTAGCGAGATATCGTCTATCAAAGAAGCTATCAGCTACGGTGTAGTCAAGATGAATATAGACACAGATACCCAGTGGGCTTTTTGGAGTGGTGTCAACAAGTTTCAAAAACAAAACAGAGACAAGCTCCAATCACAGATAGGAAACGATGACGGAGCAGACAAGCCAAACAAAGCCTACTACGACCCAAGAGTATGGCTAGATTGTGGAGCAGTGTCATTGTCACAAAGAGTAGGTCAAGCCTATGACGACTTAAAGTTATGATACAAAAAGAAAAAAAATATGGCGAACTAGAGATTGACCAGTTTGATATAGCAGACCAGGCAAATTTCTGGGAGCATAAACACCCAAAAAACTATCTCATAGATATAAAACTACCTGAATTTATGTGTCGCTGTCCTCGTAGTGGGTATTTTGATTTTGCTTGTATATATTTACGATACTCACCAGACAAATATGTCATAGAGCTAAAGGCACTAAAGCTATATATCAACAGTTTTGCCGATAGATATATATCGCATGAAGATGTAGCAAACGAGATTTTCGATATACTCTATGGTCATCTATCGCCCAAAAAACTCAAAATAATATTTAAGTTCAACCCACGAGGCAATGTGACTACTGATATCACCATAGATAGCGAACATATTTAGCGATATAGCGACCAACTATTATTTGGCATGGATATAGTCAAATACCATCTTTGCATCATCTTCTGTGATAGAGTTTGACACAGGTGTCATCAAGTAGGCATTGTTGGATTTGATATCATTTCGTCCATATTGTGACAGCTTAAACATAAAGTCATCAAATGTTTTGTGTTTTAACATATCTTTGTCCTGCTTTTTGTGACATCTGCTACATCTAGTTGTAAATATCTCTTTGGCTTTTTTCATATCGGTTTTTGGTTCTGTTGCTTTTGTTTGTTGTGGATTGTTGCTGTTAGTTTCGCCTTTGGTAAATACATATACGAAGTTTAACTTGTCGTTTGACTTTGTCATCTGTATATCTTTTGTGTTCCAACCATCTTTTTGCATATCTTTGATAGTTTTGCCCTCACATACAGTTCCGCTTAGCTTCGCTGTATCCATAGCAGATGGCGACACCACCGCTTCTTTGTAGCACATGATAGTTTGTGCTACAGAAAACACTACAAGCATTGGTATTAAAAATAAAACTCTCATCAATAAGCCTTTAGACCAGACAGATGTGTCTGCAAAGTTTTCGCTATGCTACTGTTTAGCTGTTTCATAAACTTTTCATATCTGTCCTCTTTTTGCCATACAGGTTGCACTACTTTGGATAGTTTTTTCAAGTTTGCCTTTGCTTTGGTTATCGTGGCTACCTCATCTACTAGCCCTACTGCTTTGGCCTGTCTGGCTGTAAATATATGTCCGTTGGCAAACTCTTTTTCATCTATGTTCAAATTTCTTGCTTTTTTGACATCTTCTATAAACATATTATATGTATCATTTATCACTTTTTTTAGCTCCTTTTTTTCAATTCCACTCCAAGCTCTCTGGGCCGTGCCTACACTTTTGTATTCTCCTGCTTGTATTGTCTGTGTCTGTATGCCTAGATTCTCCATAAGTTTTTCGGTATTTAATCCGCTTATGATGACTCCTATACTACCAACCATACTACCAGGATTTGCCACTATTTCGCTACTATATATACTAGCATAATAACTTCCACTAGCAATGATACCACTGGCATATGAGACCACTGGCTTGACCTTGTTTAGCTCTTTTATAGCATAGGCTATCTCCACAGATGCATCTACTGCACCTCCGGGGGAGTTTATCTTTAGTAGCACACCTTTTATGTTGTCGTTTTGTTTTATATCATCCAGCTGTTGCAATATTTCATCTGCTATGATGATAGGTCCTATTAGCTCCACTTGTGCTAGGTTTGGACTGGTCGTCTCAAATGTTTGTTGATCTGAGTTCATAGCGATAGAGATAACTATAGTCAAAAACACTACAGTTTTGAAGTTGTTTTGTATAAATCGTATCGGCACAGTGATAGGCGAAAATATGAGCCCAGCCCAATGTATCACATAGCACCGCCTAGCTTTTTTTGAACCTCGTCTGTAGCAAACGATATGTTCCAAGCAGGCTCCCATACCACCTCTACACTGGCATTTTTCGCCTCTGACAACTCTCGCAAGACTGCTTCTTCTACCCACTGGACTATCATCTGGTGTAGCGGACATGCCTTTGTGCTTAGAGTCATAGTCACACTGACATCGCCATCATCGCTACACGAGGCATCGTATATCAGCCCCATCTCTACTAGATTGAACCCTACTTCTGGGTCATTTACTGTTGATACTGCTTTAAATATCTCCTCTTTTGTATATTTCATATATTTTCCTTTTTTTTATTTTCTTTTTCTACTATCTCTTGTGTGATCTTATAGCTGCAAAACTTTGGACCACACATACTGCAAAAATTTGCATCTTTAAACACCTCTTGAGGCAAAGTTTCATCGTGAAACTGCCTCGCTCTATCACCATCGAGTGCTAACTCAAACTGCCGGTTCCAGTCAAAGCCATATCTAGCATCGCTCATAGCATCATCTATATCTCTAGCACCCTTTCGCCCTCTAGCTATATCGGCACTATGGGCTGCTATCTTGTATGCTATGATACCCTCTCTCACATCATGGGCATTTGGTAGTCCTAAGTGTTCTTTTGGAGTAACATAACACAACATACTACATCCGTGCCACCCACCTACAGCCGCACCTATGGCACTGCTTATGTGGTCATATCCAGCCGCTATATCAGTAACCAGTGGACCTAATATATAAAACGGAGCTTCATGGCAATACTCTCGCTCTAGCTTCATGTTTCTCTCTATTTGATTTAGCGGCACATGTCCGGGACCCTCTATCATGACTTGCACATCTTTGTCCCATGCTTTAAGTGTCAGCTCACCCAATACTTTAAGCTCATTTAACTGTGCTTCGTCACTAGCATCTGCTAGACATCCGGGTCGTAGGCTATCGCCTAGTGAAAGTGCCACATCGTATTGCCTACAGATATCAAGTATATCGTCATATGCTTCATAAAATGGATTTTGCCTGTGATAGTGCATCATCCACGATGCCATCAAAGAACCACCTCTGGAGACTATACCCATCTTTCGTTTGGCTATATTTGGCATATTTTCTAGCAAAAACCCAGCATGTATAGTGAAGTAGCTCACCCCTTGTTTCGCTTGACTTTCTAGTGTTTGTAGCATATTTTCTATGGTTAGTTTGTTTATATCATCGTTGCAGTCTGCTACTATTTGATATATAGGCACAGTGCCTATAGGCACAGTTGAGTGAGCTATGACCGCTTTTCGTATGCTGTCTATCTCTTTGCCAGTGCTTAAGTCCATGATAGTATCTGCTCCGTATTTCAGGCACATATCTACCTTTTCTAGTTCTTGGCTGATATTTGAGCTAAGCGCAGAGGAGCCTATGTTGGCATTGATTTTGCACAAGCTATTTATACCTATACACATAGGGACTAGCTTTTTGTGGTTGATATTTGCTGGTATTATCATACGACCTCTCGCTATCTCGCTTCGTATAAACTCTGGGTCCAGTTTTTCTACTTTTGCCACCGCTTTCATATCTCCTGTTATCTTGCCTTGTTTGGCATAATAGATCTGTGTTCTTATTTTGTCATTTTTATCGTTGTCTAAATAATCTCTCATTTTTACCCTTTTATTTTGTTCTTGTGGTATCTGTCCACTTGATATAGTTGTCGCCAGATGGCTGTATCAAAAGTATAGTGATATATATGCAGACTATTATACCCACTCCTACTAAGATATTTTTGACCATATCTGTTGACCACTCTATTTTGGCACTTATCATATATACTACAAAGACAAACACTGTTATAAGTATAGCTATTTTTATCATTTTATCCTCCAGCTTATAGTCTCTCCACTTTTCATAGGAGTTACTTCGTTTTGTTTGTTTTTATAAATTTTCGGCACTATGAACTCTTTGTTTTCTAGTGTTATGCTCTTGGGTGGTGGCGATATGCCATATATATTTATAGCATTATCACTCATAAATTTTTGTAGATTTTGTTCGCTTTGGTCTATATTTTTGTCATTTTTTATAAACAATTCTGCCATCAACTGTATAGCTATGGGGGCGGTAAATACTCCTGCCGCACATCCGCAACACTCTTTGCTGCTAGTTGGATGTGGAGCGGAGTCGCTACCAAACATTATCTTGCGGTGTCCGCTAGTAGCCATATCCACTAGAGCATCTTTGTCATCATGTCGTTTGGCTATAGGTTTGCAAAACAGATGTGGCTTTAGCAAACCACCTGCCAGATCATCCAGTGTTAGTAGTAGATGGTGGGCGGTAACGGTAGCGAAAAGATTGTCATATTTTTGCACTATTTTCGTAGCCGCTTTGGTTGTAATATGCTCCATGATGATCTTTAACTTTGGAAAGGCAGTCGCTAGAGTTTCATATATATCCATAAACTCAGCTTCTCTATCCATCACAAAACCATCTGTCTCGCCGTGTACACACAAAGGTATATTTAGCTCACTCATAGTCTCTAGTGTTGGTCGCATAGTATCTATATCAAAGCTACTTACACCACTATCGCTATTTGTCGTAATCCCTGCCGGATATAGCTTCATGGCGGTTATACTCTCTTTGATATTTTTGATAAACTCTCTGTCATAGTTTCTATAAAACATTGTCATATATGGCTTGAAACTATTTTCGCCTATGGCATCTGCTATCATGCTTTTGTATCTATGCAATATCTGTAGGTTTGTGATAGGCGGAACTAAATTTGGCATAACCAACCCACCGCTAAATGTCCCAGCACTTAGTGGAGCAACGAGACAAAGCATATCATCATCTCGCAAATGCAAGTGCATATCTAGTGGATTTCGCACAGTGATATCTCTCATGACATATCCATATATGGTCGCAAAACTTCAGGTATAGTAAATGTTCCATCTGGCTTTTGGTAGTTTTCCATCACAGCTACTACACATCGTCCTACTGCTAGAGCAGAGCCGTTTAAAGTATGGGCTAACCTGTTTTTGCCATCTTTGTATCGTATTTTCGCTCGTCTTGCTTGAAACTCTTTGGTGTTTGATACAGAGCTTATCTCTCTGTAGCGACCTTGTCCGGGTAGCCACACCTCTATATCTATAGTCCTAGTAGCACTAAATCCTAGATCTCCACTACATAGCTCCACTATCCTATATGCCAGACCCAACGAGCTCAATATATCACAAGAGTTTTGCACCATCTTGTCAAATACATTTGCCGACTGCTCTTGTGTGGTTATAGCCACCATCTCAACTTTGTCAAACTGATGTAGCCGTATCATACCTCTAGTATCTAGTCCTGCACTTCCTGCTTCTTTTCGAAAACAAGCAGTTTTAGCAGTGAGCAACAACGGCAAATTTTTTATATCCAATATCTCACCAGCATATAAGTTTGTCAGCGACACTTCCGCTGTAGGTATAAGATAGAGCGACTCACCATCAAGACGAAACAGATCCTCCTCAAACTTAGGCAACTGCCCTGTGCCATACAATGCCTGTCTGTTTGCTACAAACGGCACAGACCACTCCGTAAACCCGGCTTTGGAGTTGAAGTCCAAAAAATAGTTTCCCAAAGCCCTCTCAAGCTTCGCCACTGTGTCAGTAGTAGCTACAAAACGGCTTTTGGATATCTTAACTCCTCGTGCAAAATCCAGCACTCCAGTTTTTTCGCCCATATCCCAGTGGTTCAATGGTTCAAAATCAAACTTAGGTTTGACACCTATTTGCTCCAGTATTACATTGTCATTTTCATCATCACCTACTGGCACAATATCGTCTGGTATATTTGGTATATTTGACAAAAGTTCTGCTAGTTTTTGCTCTGATGACTTGACAGACTCTTCCAATATTTGCTTTTGGGCTTTTAGGTTGTTTATCTCTGTTTGTAGTTTGGCAGTCTCTTTTTGCTCTCGTTTATACTCGCCAAACTTAGCAGACATGCTGTTTTGTGTCGCTTGCACAGCTTCCATCTCTTGTCGTGTTTTTTTAGTGTTTGCACTCATATTTTGTATATTTGTCAGTATTTCATCACTTATGCCACGAAGTTTTAGCTTCGTGCGACAATACTCAAAATCTGTCTGTAGTAGCTTGATATCTATCATGAAACCTCTTTTTGTTGATTATACCGAAACTAACTTAAACAAACATATATATTGATAATTTCAGAGCAAAAGTAGTTGTTTCACAGTCTCTATTGCTTTAGGGTTCCGAATAGGTTGCCAATATTCAACATTCAAAATTAAACATTCAAAATTAACCAGTCTTGCCTCGCTCCCAAGCTCCAGCTGACTCGTTCCCAACGTCCTCGTTGGGA
>JAOZMC010000066.1 GCA_029934475.1 Arcobacteraceae bacterium | reverse complement strand
CTTGACGAAACTTCATAGTCAGCTCTTTGTAGTCCTTGAGAGTGTCAGCTAACTCTCCTAAAAACATATCTGGAGCAAATTTGAGCATATCTTTGATATATTCTATCTTGTAGTTTGGTTTTGTCGTGGTGTCTGTCTGTGTCGCCGTAGAGCTATCAAACAGCTCTCGCTCCTCTTGAGTTAAACTATTTTTGATATGTTTGATATACAACCGTCTGTCATAAGCAGTATCGCCAAACAGCAGCCCCACTGGTATGTTAAACACTCGTGCGACATATGGTAGCAACTCTACTCGCATACAAACTCTACCATTGAGATAGGCATATACCGCTGTTTCAGTTGGTATTTCCCCAGTATTAGTTAGCTTTGGCTCTAGTGCTACAAGTCGTCTATAAAACTCGATTTTGCTTATCTTTGCATCTCTTATATAATGATTGATATGCTCGTATACTTCCATGAGTGCCGTCCTGTGTTTTTCACATTATATATACAATATCGACACTTGAAGTGTCGAAATAAGTTTATCTAAGTTTTCTTAGATATAATTCAGCACCTTTTGTGTCGGTGCTGCCGTATTTGTATAGTTTAAGACAAAAGCTACACCTATAGTGCTGGTATCTATACGATGGAGCAAAGCAAAAGCGGAGACTATCATGGGGTCAAGAGTGCCTGAAGCAAGGCAAAGGCAAAGCACAACAAAGTGCGATAGAAAGGAAAGAGATGAATATAAAATGTAAAAAATGCGGAAATACAGAGAAATTTGACAGAAGTAAACAATTTAATCGAGATATAAAATGAAAAAGTTTTTCTTAAATACTATGATAATCATTTTTGCTTTATTGGCGATAGGAAGTACAATCGCTTATTTTGTTGGTGATGACACAAGTTGGGTCTATTTGTTGTCATGGCTACCTGTTCTAATAGTTAGTGGACAAAGAATTGAAATGGATGAGAAAGAAGAAAAAGCTAAACAAATCACCAAATTAGTAAAAAAATATAATCCAGAAGACACAGAAGAAGCAATAGATAGAAGAGTATCAGGCTATATAAATGATGACTATAGTTTAGAAGAAGTAGAAGATGCATTGTTGTGGTTGAAAAAAGATACAGAAACAAGAGACGATATAATAGATAGAATGGCAAGTTCAAAGATTAAACATCTAAATAAGCAAGACCTAGATACTGAAATTGCCACAGTAAAATATAAGTCAGAAATACTACAAAACATGATTGAAAAGAAAATTGTGATAGGCTATACTGGAGACTATGTTAGATATATAAAGGGTTCTCCGTTGGATATCTCAAGAAAAGAAACAAGCAAAAAAATTGAAGAAGTATGGAAATATGATAAAACAGGCAAAAGTAGATATGATACAAAAATCACCATCATCAATGGTGTAGTAGAAAAGATAGATATAGCATAAAGAAATATAACTATATAAAACATAAAGGAAAAAAATGAATAAAATAAGATTAACAATAGCGAGCTTGACACTGTCGCTGTTTATGGCAGGGTGCTTCAACAGCGATGTGGATTTGGTAAAAGACAGTGTGATGGAGTTTGACAAAACTCTAACAATAGGCGAGGCATTGGACAACTGGAAAGCCTGTGAAAAGACAAGTTGGGAACAGTTTGAGACACAAAATGGCAAACAAATTGTAGAATACACATGTTCGCGACCAGTTGCCTTGTATGATATAGAAAAGATAAGCTACATCAAAGAAGAAGTAGCTAAAGTATTGGGACAATATATCAAAAATAGTCCAACTGAATCACAACATATACCAGGATTGGATATATCAAAAATCAAACAATACACCACTACAGAACTTTTGGAGTATCTATATATCATAAAACGACTTAGGATAAAAGACGACCAAGAAAGTTCTGTAGCTTTTATAGAAAAACAAATCAAAAAACTTACAGATTATCAAAAAATAGTAACATATAAAACCTTGTTGCTCAAAAGCCTTGAGACAAAAATACAGTTTACTATAAACAAGGACAACACCTGGCAAATGACCAAAGATATACTCAATGCAACCTGGCAAGACGGCACAAAGTTTACATACAGTAAAGATAGAAAGATTACAACCACTACCAAGATGAAAGATGATAAAGACATAAGTGTTGCCTTTGAAAATTTTTCGCTTATCGTTATATATGAAAATGAAGACATTATTGCCAATAGATTTAAAGAGAAACCGTGGTTTTCAGCAGGGGTTGCCTATACAGCATACACAGATAGCCTAACCGACACAGAAAAAGACAAACTAAAAGCAAAAGATGAAGCAAGACTAAAAAGTATTGAAAAAGTAGCTTTTGAAAAACTAGAAGAATTTAAAAAACTATATACTGCATCTGAGAAAGAATACAAGAAAAAAGGTTATATAATTCAGATTTATTTTCAAAGAGCAGAAAAAGATTATTTTGATACAGACGGTGAGATAGTTGATGGAGATTGGTCTGTAGCAATGTTTAGGTCTATAGATAATTATCAAGGATTTAGCAAAAAAGATAAAAGAGAATTGGAAAATTTAATGACAAATAAAAAAATACCTAAACTAACAGCCAAAGATGTAGATTATGGTAGTAGTGAGAGAAATTTTAAAGAATACAATGAACTTAAAAACCAATATGGTTCTGGAGAATATAGAACACCTGCAAAAATCAAGCTATTGAAAAAAATAAAAAAACTTATGAAGTTGGATAAATATGCTAAAAAGCAAAAAGCTCTTGAAAAAAAAGACGGAGTGCTTTATCTCAGACTTTGGCTACATATGTTGAGAATAGATGGCAACCCTGTGCCAAGATATGAAGTAGTCGAAAGAATCCCAGAGCAGATGTTATTTATCGATAAAACAGAAAAAGAAGAAAAAGAATTAGAAGGCTTGCTCAAAGGTCAAGGCTATCCTAGAAAACTGACCAAAGATGATGTAGCATTTCAAACCAAAACAATAAAGAAAGACACTATCAAA
>JAOZMC010000001.1 GCA_029934475.1 Arcobacteraceae bacterium | reverse complement strand
TAAACAGCCAAAAAAGTATAGAGCAAGAGAAGCTAAACAGCCAAAAAAGTATAGAGCAAGAGAAGATAAACAGTCAAAAAAGAGTCCAACAAGAGAAGCTAAACCAAACTATAAAGATAGCCAAAAACCTTTTGAAAGCAAAAGTTGATTTTGATACTATACGATCAAGCACAGGATTGAGTATAGAGCAGATCAAAAAGTTGAGAGTTTAGAGAGACTGCGAAAGTAATTATTTTGTAGTCTCAAGCCTAGGGTTCCGAATGGGTTGCCAAACATTCAACATTTAAAATTCAAAATTAAACATTCAAAATTAACCAGTCTAGGGTTCCCTGATGAATACCAAACATTTAAAATTTAACATTAACCAGTCTCCAGTCTCCAGTCTCTAGCAAACTAACACCCATCACATTCAACTATACCCAGCTTATCCATAAGTATCTTTATAAAGTCTCCAGACTCTCTGGAGCATACATATTCACAACCTCCAAACTCTATGCTAAACGAGCTTAAGTTTTTGTCTATATCCTTGTGTAAAACATCTGGAAATATCTTGAGTTGTTGTTCTACTTCACCTATAGTTTTGCTGATAAATCCTCTCTCTTTTTTGTCCTCATAGTTTATACTTACTCTTATGTATTGCTCTTCCATCTTTACTACTGCTGTTTTTTTGCCCATATTTTGCCTTTTTTTCTATTTTATCGTATTTAGTTTAATTTATATTTGATATAATGCTATTATGATATTAAAACAGAAAAATATAGCCGTATTTGTGACTGCAAGCATAGCTATATACAAAACTTTAGAACTGATACGACTATACATAAAAGCGGGTGCTAGTGTCAAAGTAGTCATGACACCATCCTCCAAAAGATTTATAACCGCCTTGACTTTTGAGACTATATCCAAAAATATAGTGCTGTGTCATGAGAGTGAAAACTGGAGCGAAGCAAACCCCAACAACCACATAAGCGTAGCGTCTTGGTGCGATATAGCGGTCATAGCTCCTGCGTCGGTAAATACTATAAACTCTCTAGCAAATGGTCTAGCACACAACATAGCCCTACAGACTCTCATAGCCTACGATGGGGCAAAACTTTTAGCTCCTAGTGCAAACACAAATATGTTAAACAATCCTATAACCAAAGCAAACTTGAAAATGCTTCGTGCATGTGGCTATGAAGTCGTCCAGAGTGTATCCAAAGAGCTAGCATGTGGCGATGTCGGCTACGGAGCTATGGCAGATATAGGCGATATATATCACAAGACTGTCAGGATGCTGTGCTCAAATGAGTATTTCACCAATCGCAAAGTAGTTCTAAGCGGTGGTGGCACAGCCCAAAAGATAGATGATGTTAGATTTATATCAAACTTCAGCAGTGGCAAGATGGCAAATGCTATGGCTACTGCTTTGTATTATATGGGGGCAGATGTGTGTCTGGTGCATACCGCCACAGCCCAAAAGCTAGATATAGCAGAGATACATACTATAGAAGTAGCAGACACAAAACAGATGAACGAATATATCACGCAGTGTATAAAAGTCGCCAAGAGGGGCGTAGTGACCAAAGCTACATTTACCAATGATGCAAAAAATATCCAAAAAACTCCCTATTTTTTCAGTCTAGCAGCGGTGTGCGACTACAAGCCACGATACCCACAAAGTGGCAAGATAAAAAAGCGAGACATAGGAGCAAACTGGAGCTTGGAGCTTGAAAAAAACATAGATATACTAGCAGAGCTAGACAAAGACGGTATATATGCGATAGGATTTAAAGCAGAGTTTGACGACACACAAGCGGTATCAAATGCAACAAATATGCTAAAAGAGAAAAATTTATCGG
The DNA here is from genome assembly GCA_029934475.1 of Arcobacteraceae bacterium. Classification (GTDB taxonomy): domain Bacteria; phylum Campylobacterota; class Campylobacteria; order Campylobacterales; family Arcobacteraceae; genus B24-G6. Next base: position 68,886 of record JAOZMC010000001.1, on the reverse strand, counting down.
CAGTGTGCCTAAATATGATAGGTCAACACAGCTTTGGTGGTGATGACAACAATATGGCGATATTTTTCGCCCATAGTGATATAAAACTCAAAACCAATGACAAACTAACTCTAGCACTAGATATATTGCACAACCTACAAAGAGAGTTTAGTGAATAACCCTCCACATATAGCTATCATCATGGACGGCAATGGCAGATGGGCCCAAGCTAGAGGCAAAGCTAGAGCAGTAGGACACCAAAAAGGTGCTGACAATATACGAACTATCCTCAAACATTGCCGACACATAGGTATCAAACATATCACACTATATGCATTTTCCACAGAAAACTGGGACAGACCCAAGCTAGAGGTGCAGTTTCTTATGAAACTACTAGAAAAATACCTTAAACTTGAGCTAGATGTCTATATACAAAATGATATAAGATTTGCTACCATAGGCGATCTGTCTGTGTTTTCTGATACTATACAACAGCTGATACAAACGACCAAAGACCAGACCGCTCACTGTAGTGGTATGACACAGACACTGGCTCTAAATTATGGCGCAAAAGATGAGATGATACGAGCTATCAAGCAGATAAAGGACAGACAAAATATCACAGAAAAAGAGTTTGAAAAGCTACTAGATACAAAGCAGTTGCCACCTGTCGATATGCTAGTGCGGACAGGTGGAGAGTGTAGAGTGTCAAACTTTTTGTTGTGGCAGATAGCATATGCAGAGATCTATTTTTGTGGGACTTTGTGGCCAGAGTTTAGTCCCAGTGAGCTAGATATTATGATAGAGAAATTTACACAGACCAAGAGGAGATATGGTGGGCTTTAACATTTTTGTAGTTGGGTTGATACTAGGGTCATTTGCCAATATGCTTATATATAGATTGCCTCATGGAGTGTCGCTTTTTCGCCCTGCTAGGTCGGTGTGTCCGCAGTGCAAGGCTACTATACCGTGGTATGAAAATATACCGCTAGTGTCGTATATATATCTCAAAGGTATCTGTAGTAGCTGTGATACAAAGATATCTACTAGCTACTTTTTCGTAGAGTTGCTCAGTGGTATTTTAGCCGTGTTGTTGTGGCACAAGCTTGGAAGCAGTTTTGAGTTTGTGCTGGTTTTGCTATTGTTTGAGCTACTTTTGATACTATCTGTGATAGATATATATCATCTAGCTGTGCCTGATTATATGCTTATACTTGCCGTCGTGGTGGCATTTGTCTTGCCAGAGTTTGACTATATCGCGGCACTTAGTTTTGCTGGTGGTGGGTTTTTGCTGGAGTTGTTTGTGACATATTATATACAAAATATCAAAGCAAAACTCACAAAAAACAAACAACTTCAAACCGCTAGAGCCATGGGGGAGGGCGATATACCCATATTTGCTATCATCGGCGGTGTTTTGGGCTCTACTTTGGGGCTTGTAGCTATCACCGTGGGTGCTTTTGTAGCGCTAGTGCCGTCTGTCATAGCTACCATATATGGCAAAAAACCGCAGATACCTTTCATACCATATCTAGTAGTGGGACTGTTTGTGGTCTATGTCGGGGTTGATATATTGTGATACTTCGAAAATATATCTTGACCAGTTTTGCTAGTAGCTTTTTCCCTATATTTATAGTGCTTTTTAGTATAGTTTCGCTCATAAATCTCATCAAGATAGCATCGCTCACGGCAGTTGTAGATATAGACTTTTTGGAGCTTGGGCTTTTGTATAGCTATGCTATGCCTAGGATATTGTATATAGTTTTGCCTGTGTCGTTTTTCATAGGTGCTATCGCTGGTATATCCAAACTCACGGCAGCATATGAACTACTCGTGCTATCGACTATAGGTCTTAAACCTACTGTTGTGCTGAAAGTGTTTTTGCCGTTTGTGTTTATGCTGTCGTTTATCCTCATAGTTTTATCACAGATAGTTACACCCAAGGCACAATTTTTGAGCAAACAATTTATCAAAGAAAAACAACTTCAAGCCGTCATAAGCATAAAGGCATCGCAGTTTGGTCAAAAGTTTGGCAACAAGATGGTATTTATAGAAGACAAAGACGGCAAAACTCTCAAAAGTATCAAGTTGTTTGAAAAGACAGGCGATAGTAGCACTATGATAGTAGCAAACAGTGCCGATATACAAAACCATGACGCAGTGGTGGAGCTAAATCTATATCATGGATATGGGTATTGGACAGATATCAAAAACCGCACACAAGACAGCCTAAAGTTTGAAAAGCTATCCATACTAAACGAACAAAAGCTACTATCTCAAAAGCAGTTTCGAAATTTTGCTCAATACTGGCAAAAGATACAGACCAACAAAGGCGATGCATGGAACTTTGCTTTGGGAGTTTGTGAGGCCTTTATGCCCATAAGCCTGCTCTTTTTTATCATAGTTTTTGGATATTTTAACCCACGATTTAACAACAACAAAGCCAGTATGTCCGGGTTTGGGGTGTTTATAGTCTATGTATTTTCATATCATGATATATCTGAGTTTTATCCGTTTGCTACTATAGCGGTGGTGCCTTTGGCTTGGCTGTTGTTGTCCTATTTTATATATACCAGAACGACAAAGTTGCGATATTGAATGCCAAACTTCTCTTTGCCTATGATGGCAGTAGATATTTTGGTAGTCAAAGTCAAAAAGACAAACAAGCAGTAGCAAACGAGTTTTTGCATATATTTGCCAAGCTAAATATAGACTCGCAGTTTGTATTAAGTGGGCGAACCGATAGAGGTGTCCATGCTACTAGGCAGGTAGCCAACATATCACTACCACCGTATTGGAGCGATTTGGACAAGTTATCACAAACAATACAAACCATGCTTCCGCCATCTATTGAGCTTAAAGATATATCAAAAGTGCCGGACGATTTTCACAGCAGATATAGTGCTACAAAAAGAGTGTATAGATACATAGTCAAAAAAACCAAGCCGTCTGTATATGAAAGTAGCTATGTAGGATATGAGCCAAACATAGACGAGCAACTTGTAGCTGAAGCTATCAAAGAGTTTGTAGGTATATATGACTTTGAATATCTAGCCAAAAAACCAGATGGCAAGACTGTGCGACAGATATATAGCACAAAGTTTTATGAATATGGGGAGTTTTATCTGTTTAAGTTTGTGGGGCGAAGTTTTCTACGAGGACAGGTGCGATGTATGATGCAGTTTTTGTTTGATATATCAAGTGGCAAGAAAACTATAAAACAGCTACGAGACAGTTTGACCAAAAAGAGCAAACACCCACCAAGACTATCACCGCCAAATGGGCTGTATCTCATGAAAGTTATCTATGGCACAATATAAAACAGCACCATAAGATAGTGAGAGATACTTCCGCACAACACAAACATATGCCATATAGCATGATTGTATGATAGCGACTCCCAAGCATAAAACAGGACACCTACAGTATAAAACAGTCCGCCTATGAGCAAAAGCCACAGCCCAGTTTCATGCATATTTGCTAGTAGTTGATTTGTCGCTAGGACTATAAACCAACCCATGATGAGATACAACACTACAGAGAGTTTTTCAAACCTGTTTGGATATACTCCCTTCAAGACCACACCGGCTATAGCTACAGCCCATATGACAGAAAATATAAACCACTTCATAGTATCGTTTAACATGATGAGCGATATGGGGGTATATGTGCCGGCTATGAGCAGATATATGGAAGCATGGTCAAACTGCCTGAAAATTTGTTTGACCTTGTCGTTTGTGATAGCATGATACAAAGTAGATGAGGTATAGGCAAATATCAATGTCCCACTAAACACAGCACAGCTGACTATAAGTATAGCAGAGCCGTTGATAGAAGCAAAAGCTACTAGCACAGCCAGCCCTACTATGCTTAGCAACACTCCTATACCATGTGTTGTAGAGTTTATGACCTCTTCTACTAGAGTGTATTTCGGCGATGGTTGATCTATCATTTTGTCTCCTTGGAGTTTATTTAATTTATTTGATTTTATCATATTTAGTTTAATATCGCCACAAAAATGTATAAAAACCGAAAACTTTATGATTTTACAATACAGCACCTCCAAAGAATATGATATAGGTCACCTCAAAAAACTAGAATAGACCTTTTGGTTTATGGCAAATATTGACTAGTTTCTGGCAATCTGTTAGAAAACAAAGGACAGAAAATAGAAAGCATGCCTTGTAGCTTCGGCGCCTGATTGCAAACACAAAGTGCCTATATCGTCATCTCGTGTCTTTGCACTATGCCTATCGTCTATCTTTGGTCTGTTCAATCATATGTTTGTAGGCATCTATCTCATCTTCTGGCATAGTCGTGATACTTACATCCATCTTTTTGCCAGCGAGTATAATACCACCTATCATGGCTACTAGCAACATCACAGCGGCTACTTCAAATGGTATGAGATACTTGGTAAATAGCACCAGTCCTATATCTTGGATATTGCCGTATTGAGGATGCACTGGATAGTACGCGGTGATATTGTCCGATATTATAGGAGCTACAAATACAGACACTACGACCAAAGCTATAGCACCAGACAGACCAAATATAGTCTTGGGGTTTGGCACAGATTCTTTGACATCTTTGATACTATCAAAAAACATCATACCAAAAGCATACAGTGCCATCACGGCTCCTGTATATACCACTATCTGCACGGCACCCAAAAAGTCAGCCCCAAGCAGAAAGAAAAATGCCGATATAAATATCATACCAGCAGCTAGGGAGCTTAACGAATACAAAACATTTTTGCTAAACACTGTGATCATAAACATCAGTATAGTCAAAAAACTAAAAACATAAAAAGCAACTAATTCAAACATATATATCCTTCAATACGCCAGTGGGGTTTTTTTGATCTTGGTGTCGGCATCTGGCGAGACTGCTCCGAAACCATCGTATTCTACTTGCAAGCTTAGCTTATCCAGCGGAGTTAACAAGTCCTCTTTGAGGACAAAATGCTCTCTTTGTTCGCTTACATTTTCATATCGTCCGCCGTGGACGATAGCCAACTCAGGACAAACTTCGGCACAATAGCCACAAAATATACATCTACCTAAGTTGATAGTATATTCACTCACCTCTTTTCTGCTGTTTTTGTCAAGCTTTGTATCCATCTTGATACAGTTTGCTGGACAAATCTTTTCACATAGCCCACATCCTATACATCTGTTTTCGCCACTTTCTAGCAGACCTAGTAGCTTGTGTACTGCTCTATATCTACTGCTAACTGGTAGCTTTTCTAGTGGATACTTGAGTGTATGCATCTGTCTAGCAAACAGAGCTTTGACCATAATCCTAAAAGTGATCTTAAGTCCAGCAAAAAGCTCCGTGCCAAAACCACGGCTATATACTTGTCTGAAACTTTGCCACGGTGTGTCGGGATAGTCGTCTATATGGACTTGTATATATTCGCTCTCGCCTATGTTTCTGTTGTTTGTTTGATCTATATTCATATTTTCTCCTATATCCACATCATCATCACAAAGCCAGTGATAAGTATATTTAAGATAGCTAGTGGCATGAGGATTTTCCAACAAAGCCACATCAGCTGGTCTGGTCGCACATGTGGCCACGATGCTCTAGTCCACAAAAACAAAAATATCAAAAACCCGACCTTGAGTAGTATTGCTATCCATCCGGGGATAAACCACAGGTCGTTGTATCCGCCCAAAAACAGCAAAGCAGTCAAAAATGACACGGTAAACAAGTTGGCATACTCACCTATAAAAAACATACCCCATCGCATACCGCTATACTCTGTCGCATAGCCAGATACTATCTCTGCTTCATGTTCTAGTAGGTCAAATGGTGTTCGGTTGGTCTCTGCATACCCAGCGATGAGAAATAGCAAAAATGCCAGTGGTTGAGTCCATATAAGCCAGCTAAACAGACCTCCTGCTTGATAGTCGTTGATATCAATCAGCGACAAACTACCTACTAGCATAAGTGGTGCTAGTATAGATAGCCCTGTGACTACTTCGTATGACAGTAGCTGTATAGCCGTCCTAGCTCCGCCTAGCAGACCCCATTTGTTTGCTTGTGCCATACCACCTAGTAGCGGTCCATAAAGTCCGGTACCCATGACACCTAACACAAACAACACCCCAATATTGACATCGGCGATGATAGGATTGACCGTATAGCCAAACACCTCAAACGGCGGAAAAAACGGTATAGCCGTCATAGCGATGAAAGCAGTCGCAGCCGTGATGATAGGTGCTATCATAAATATTGGTCGCACAGCATTTGCTGGCACGAAATCCTCTTTTGTAAACAGCTTGATACCATCGGCTGCTATTTGCAATATACCAAACGGTCCTACATGAGTAGGTCCTAGTCGCCGTTGCATAAATGCCAACACTTTTCTCTCTATATATGTAGTAAATCCAGCCAAAGCTGAAAACACGGCCAAGACCACACTGACTTTTATAATCGTTTCTATCATATAACTATCCATATTTTATACCTCTTTTATCTCAAATTTGTTGTATCTGCTACTATCAAATAACATCCTGTTTGGTGAGTTTTTTTCAAACACCGACAGATATCCTATATCGCCAGATATTTTGCCATCTTCAAACATATTGACTACTACTGAGTGTCCGTTTGCTGTGATTTGGACTTTGTTTTTGTTTTTTAGTCCCAATTTTTCCATATATTCTAGCGATAGATATAGTCCGCTTTTTTCTTTTAGTTTTTCTGATTTTGCACTAAATTCGTTGAACTGGTCTATAGGATTTGCCATATATATAAACTCACCTGTAGTGTCGGCTGTCGATATTTTGTCTAGTTTGTCGTCATATGCTACGGCAGATGATTTTATATCATATCCTCTATAGCTCTTTTGGTCATTGCCATAAAAGTTGCTAAGTTGGTCAAACTTTATATCGGCAAACCCTTTGTCGGCTGGCAGTTGATGAGTGTAGTTGATAGTCAAGCTCTCCTTTAGCCCTAGCTCATTTGCTATGTCGTTTAATACCCAGCCACCATATGGCAGAGCAGCATTTGTAGGCACTATGGCTTTGTCTATATTGGTAAAAGTGCCTTCTTGTTGTATCAAAGTCGGCATATCTATGTCACCATCGCCTAGAGCCGACAGCTCGAAACTTGCTTTTTCGTTGTATCCTACTATATTGTCTCCAGCTTTTTCATCCAGCTCGCATATCAAGGCAACACCCAAACTGTTTGTCTGTGGTGGCACGATGACGATATCAAAAGCCGTGTATCGTTGTATAATCCCACAAAGCTTCGCTATGTTTTTGCTGTGTGGATTTCGTATGCAGTCTTCACCTATTATCAAGCTATATCGCTCTTTTTTTGCTCTCATATTCTCTATGGTTTCTAGTAGCTCGTGTGTCGTGCCTATAGTTTGCAATAGTTTAGTCGTAGATACTGCTATCTGTTTTTCTATCTCTTTGGAGACTATCTTGTCTACCTCTTTTGTTTCGCCTGTGGTTTCATCTGTGATAGATTCTGTGATAGTCTCTTTGATAGTTTCGGCTACTGTGACAGTTTTGTCTGTTTTGAAGCTAGACAGATAGTCCGCTATGTGCGACGGTAAGTTTTCGCCAAATATATCCAGTAGCAGATATAGCACCGCTTCATCTGTGTTTGGTATGGTGGCTATAGTCTCGATAGTCTTGCCTTTTTTGCCAAACTGCTCCACTACTTTGTCGCCTATTGGGTGAAAATATACTCCTGCACCTTTGTTGATAGTCAAAGAGTTGTTGAAAGCATATCTCACTAGTGGTGAGTCGTTTTTGAGCATACACCCTACAGATACTACAAAGTCGCTCTTGTGAATACCTGCTAGTGTGCCACTATACAAGCTGTCGCCAGAAGTGCTAGCGAAGTTTCGCAAAAAGTTTTGATACCGCAGGGCATCGTTATTTATGAGCTTGATACCCAAAGTGGTTTTGAGTTGTTGGAGTATGTGGGCCTCTTCATTTGTGATATATGAGTTAAACTTGATAGTGTCGGCATCTTTTATAGCTTTGACTGCTTTGTCTAGTTTTGCTCGCTCTTTGCTGGAGTTTTGCAAAGCATAATCAAACCCAAACCTAGTAGCTCCGCCTAGCGATACATAGTGTGAGTCATTTGTCACTCTATATATCTTGGGGGCTGTTTGTCCTATACCTTGTGACTTTGTCTCGTAGTATATCAGCCCACAATCACTACTATATGGGTTTGATGCAGGCACTTTTGTAAGCTCCCAAGCATTTGAACTGTATTGAAAATCAGCACTAGCCATAGCTCCTACAGGACAGACCGCTATACATTCGCCACAGTTGGTGCATTTGCTAGCTTCGAAACTTATGAGTGATTTGTTGAGTTTATTCCACATAGCATATGCATCTTTGGGCATGATTTCTTTGTAAGTTTTATCCAGCGGGTCGGCATCTCGTTTGGTGGTGCTTAAGGCATTTGAGCCTATCATATCTTTGCAAACAGTGGTGCATTTTTCACATACTATACAAAGTGCTGGGTCGTAGTTCATCACTCCCCAATTTGTTGTGGGTCTGTGTATATCTTTTGTGGCGAAATCTTGAGTATCTACACCCATGAGTGCCGTGTAGTCTTGAAGTTCGCACTCGCCACTTTGGTCGCATACACCGCACTGAAGTGGGTGATTTATATCGTATACTTCCATGATGGCTCGGCGTTCATCTACTATGTTAGCTGTGTTTGTAGTGATACTCATACCGTCTTTGACTTTGGCATTGCAAGCATATACTTGCTTTTCGTCCGCTTCGACTAGACAAACTCGACAAGCTAAAGTGGGGCTACATCGTGTCAAATAACACAAAGCCGGCACGAAAATATCGTTTGCTCTGGCTACATTTAGGATAGTCTCGCCATCGTTTGCTACACAAGTTTTGCCATCTATCAAGAGTTTGACTTTATCGCTCATATTTATCCTTCATCATACATAATCAACATAATATCACAATAAACTTAAAATAACTTCTAAAATAGAAAATTTACCATATTTTTGGTCACATAGCCGTCAGTGAAAGCAAAGCGAATGCGGAGCAAATGGTTGCCAACATTTAAAATTTAAAATAGATATTTGTTGCGTCATCTGCTTTCTGTTGCAAAGTCAATCATCTATATGGAACTTTAAAATAGACAGAACAACAATAGGTGTGAAATATTGTTTTTTGGAGCAAACTATAGATCTAATATAGGTCGCCTGTAGTTAAAATTCTTTTATTTATTTTTATTTTTATTTTTATTTGATATAATGTCATAAAAAGGCAAAAGATGGATTATAAATCAACCCAGACAGACGAGGCAAATATCTGCATAGATAGCACGATACTCAAGGCAAACATAGACAAAAAACTAGACAATCTAGCAAAGATGGCAGGCAAAACTATGGATATACAGGGCTTTCGCAAGGGCAAAGTGCCAGCAAACATAGTCAAAAAATTGCACGGCAAAAAGCTAGAAGAGGATGCGACCCAAGAGTGTATCAGAGAGTTATACGATACAGTGATAAAAGAGCAGAACATAGACAAAGCTAAACTCACAAGCGAACCAACTATACCAAAGTTTGACCGCCAGGACAACGGCGATATAAAACTACAGCTAAATATCCACCTCAAACCGACTATAGATCTGGGCGATTATAGAGAGTATATACCGCAGATTAACCCTATAAAAGTATCCAAAAAGGAGATAGAGGACAGACTAGACAACCTAGCAAACTCAAAAACCACTCCTACAGATATAGCGACCAAAAGAGCAGTCCGAAACGGTGACTTTGTGTTGATAGATTTTGAAGGATTCAAAGATGACAAGGCATTTGAAGGTGGCAAGGCAGACAGCTATAGTTTACAGATAGGCAGTGGGTCGTTTATACCAGGGTTTGAAGAGCAAGTAGTAGGTATGGTATATGACGAGACCAAAGATATCAAAGTCACATTTCCAGAGCAATACCAAGCCAAAGACCTAGCAGGGGCAGATGTGGTGTTTAAAGTAAAACTCCTCAAAATTCAAGAGAAAAAAAAGCAAAAGCTAGACGATGAGTTTGCGAAGCAGATATTGTCTGGCGATGCAGAGGCGACTATGGCGAAGCTCACCGATGAGATCAAAGAGCAAATCATAAGCGAAAACAAAAACAGATATTTTATGGATGAGATCAAACCCAAGTTTATGGAAAATCTAGTAGCCAACTATAGCTTCGCTGTGCCGTCAAACATAGTAGATCAAGAGATAAACCAACTTATAAACAAAAAGTTAGGTGCTATGAGCGAAGAGGAGATAACCCAGCTACAAAAGGATGAAAAATTTGTACAGAAGTTGAGAGATGAGTTTAAACAAGAAGCCACAGATAGTGTAGCAGTTACATTTTTGATAAGTGAGATAGCCCATAGAGAAAAGATAATAGTCACAGATGAACAAGTCAATCAAACCATATATTATGAAGCGATAATGAGCGGTCAAGATGGCAAAGAACTTATCAAACAATATGAAAAAAAGGGCTATTTGCCAGCGGTGAAAATATCTATGATAGAACAACAGCTTTTTTTGAAGTTGTTTAACGAAAAACTAGATAGCAAAAAACCAGCTACAAAAAAACCAGAAAATAAAAAACAAGGCGAAAAAAAACAGGGTAAAGTAAAATGAGTTATATCCCATATGTAGTAGAGCAGACAGGACGAGGCGAGCGAAGCTACGATATATACTCAAGACTTCTCAAAGACAGGATCATCATGCTAAGTGGCGAGATAAATGACCCTGTGGCATCTACTATCGTGGCACAGCTACTGTTTTTGGAAGCTAGCGATCCTACTAAAGATATATTTCTATATATCAACTCTCCCGGTGGTGTCATCACTAGCGGTATGAGCATATACGACACTATGAACTATATCAAGCCAGATATCAACACCATATGTGTAGGTCAAGCTGCATCTATGGGGTCGTTTCTACTAGCATGTGGAACCAAAGGCAAACGATACTCTCTACCAAACAGTCGTATCATGATACATCAGCCTCTAGGCGGAGCTAGCGGACAAGCGACCGATATACAGATACAAGCAGCAGAGATACAGAGGATCAAAGATGACTTAAATAAGATATTAGCCAAAACGACAGGGCAAACTATCAAGAAAATAGAAAAAGACACAGACAGAGACTTTTTTATGAGTGCCACACAGGCTATGGACTATGGTATCGTAGACAAAGTCATAGCGACACATGACTAGGACAGATAAATATATATGATACTGGAGATACTTACATACCCAAACCAAGTGTTGAGACAAAAGTCAAAGCCTGTAGAGCTGTTTGACGAAATTTTGCACAAACATCTGGATGATATGAGCGAGACTATGGAGCATTTTGGTGGTGTAGGTCTAGCATCTGTGCAAGTAGGCAAGCCTATATCGGCTCTCATCATCAATCTACCAGTAGCAGACGAACAAGGCGAAGATATAGTCAAAAAAGAGAACCTCATAGAAGCTATCAATCCCAAGATTATATCAAGCACAGGCTCACAGGTATTTAACGAAGGTTGTCTAAGTGTACCTGACTTCACCGCAGATATATCAAGAGCTAAAGATATAGAGCTGACCTATCAAGACAGGTATGGCAAACAGCAAACCATAAAAGCCACAGATTATATAGCAGTAGCATGGCTACATGAGATAGAACACCTAAATGGCAAACTGTTTATAGAAAATCTAAAATACACAGACAGAAAAAAGTTTGAAAAAACTTGGAGAAAGGAAAAAAAGCACTATGCAAAAAATAGAATACCGCAGTAGTTTTGTAGTTTTGTTGTTGGTTGTTTTGTTTGCTGGTTGTGCTACGAAGCAACCAGAAGTATCAAAACCTGCTATAATACTATTTAAGACCAAAAATATGAACTTCTACGATCAAGGGTTTATCAACTATTATGAAAACAACATCATTCTACAGATATTTAAAGTAGGTCACCCAGTGCTGGAGCTAAAAGTATCACCAGATATGGTGTGTAGGACTACATTTGAGTGTATGAGTGGCAAGGCATTTAACAAAAAATTTCTACACGAAAGTTATGTGGGTGATTTTTTGTATAGAGTTTTGAAAAAAAAGAAAATATACCACAAAGATAGCAAAAACAAGATATTTATCAAGGTCAAATATGTCAAATAAATATATAGGAGCACACACAAGCACGAGTGGCGGAGTCCAAAATGCTGTGCATGAGGCTGTGTCATTGGGGGCAAAGGCATTTGCTATGTTTACCAAAAACCAAAGACGATGGGATGCCAAGCTATTTGACAGCAAAACCTTGGATAGTTGGTTCAAAGCTTTAGATCAAAGCGGTATCCAACCCAAACATATATTACCACATGACAGCTACCTCATAAACTTAGGACACCCAGACGAACAACAGCTTATCAAAAGCCAGATGGCATTTGAGGACGAGTTAAACCGATGCGATATGCTAGGACTTGACAAGCTTAACTTTCATCCTGGAAGTCATCTAGTCAAGATACCCAAAGCCCACGAAGAGTATGGTGAGCTACTATATGAAGCAGAGATAAATACACTTGACACTATAGCCTACTCTATCAACAAAGCTTTAGACAGAACCAAAAATGTCAAAGCAGTCATAGAAAACACAGCAGGTCAAGGCACAAACTTGGGCTATAAGTTTGAGCACTTAGCGTATATCATAGATAAAATAGAAGACAAAAGTCGCATAGGGGTCTGTATAGATACTTGCCATATGTTTGTAGCTGGGTACGATATAAGGACAAAAGAAGCATACGATGAAACTTGGGCGAAGTTTGACAAGATAGTAGGAACAGAGTTTTTGAGCGGTATGCATATAAACGATAGCAAAAAAGAGCTAGCAAGCCATGTAGATAGACACCACAATCTAGGAGCAGGACACATAGGGTGGGGGGCATTTGAGTTTATCATAAACGACAGCAGGACAGATGATATACCCTTGATACTTGAAACCACAGACAAAAATATGTGGAGTGAAGAGATACAAAGTTTATATAGATTGGAGAAATTATGACAGATATCATGAGCGGACCTGTCTATTTTCACGAAGTGGCAGTAGTGTTGCTAATATGTTTGATATGCTACAACATATACAAACTAAAGTTTAGCCAGAAGTTCGTAGATGTTCAAAACTCATACAGACTGACGACTCCTTTGCTACATTTTGTCAATGCTTCCGTAGCATATACAGGAGCAATAGTATCGGCATATAGGCACGATATCAGCTGGACGGTTGTGCTTATGATAATAGCGACACTGTTTATAATGATAGCAGAGATCAAACGATATAAGAGACTACGAGTGATATTAAGCTCACAGACGGAACTTCAAAATGATTTTAAAATATATGCTACAAAGATAGCCATATATCAGCTTGTTTGTTTGGCGGTTGTGTATGTGTTGGTCGTGATATTTTAGGTGCAGTTTTTTCATCATAGCAAAGCAAAGTCAAAAACACTTGACATAGACGGCGAACTTTATCGGCATATAGCTAAGTCAAGACGAGCAAAGATGGGCGATATTGTCATGTTTCGCAACTTTCACGATGATCTGCTGTATAGTTATATCGTAGAGAAGATAACCAAAAGAGCAGTATCGTTGTCGCTAAAAGAGAGCACCAAAACAGCACCAAAACCCAGTAGCAAACTACACATAGGCTGGTGTATCACAGACCCCAAAAACATAGGCGACACACTAGCGAAACTCAACGAACTAAACCTACACAAACTCACATTTATATATTGTGATTTTTCACAAAAAAATTTCACTATAAACATAGACAAGCTAGACAAAATAGTTATAAACTCCAGCTGTCAATGTGGCAGAACAGACAAGATAGAGCTAGGTATCTGTGAAAGTTTAGCAAAATTTCACGAGATATATCCAGATAGTTTTGTGCTGAACTTTTGTGACAATCATATATCAAAACAGATAAAAGATATCAAGCATATCGTAGTAGGCTGTGAGGGAGGTTTAAGCAAAAGTGAGTTAGCAAGTTTCCACACAGACAAGATAGTAGGATTAGGTCAGTCAAACATACTCAAAAGTAGCACCGCCGTAGTTGCAACTATGGCACAATTTTAAGTTTTATATCTTTGGAACTTCTTTTGTGTATGGAGCTTTGCCATCAAGTGTAGCCCAAAACAGATCGGCTTGGTGCTGAAATATTTTGTTGCTTACCGTAGGATTTGACACCGCACTCATATATCTATAATCTATCTTGCCATCTTTGACTGCTTGGACTCCTGCATCGAAACAAGCCTTTTGGACCAACTCTCTCCTGCTTTTATACACAGGCTGGACTATCACTTCGGCTGCCGGCAAAAAGAACTCGCCCATCATATGGGTATTTTCATTGTGGCTGTCCCAAGCTCTATACATAGCTTTGAGACCGTCAAAGTTGTTGTTTATATCAGGAAATCCACTGGCACTAAATACTACGAAACCTTGTTCGCCGTGCTGTGGAAACCTATCTGGGTGAGATATGTGTCCATCTTTTTCATCTAGTAGCATATATGGCTTCATAAGTGGCAACAATCTATCCATAAAAGTTTTCATAACTCCTGTGACATTAAATATATAAAGCGGTGATGCAAACACTACCAAGTCGGCTGCTCTGTATTTTTCTCGTAGTTCGGTCATGATATCTTTGTGGACACACTGCCCTGGAGTTTTGGTCCAGCACATATAGCATCCATCGCAAATATGTATATCTAGCCTTGAGAGTTTAAACTGCTCTACATTTGCTCCCGCACTCGTGGCTCCTGCTACAAAATTATCTACCATGAGTGTAGTTTTGCTAAACTTTTTGGCTCTCGCTCCGCCATCAAATACGACTATATTTTTGATCTGCTTAGATGATATAGTCTTGTAGTCATAGTCCTGTGGTCTGTCAGCTATGGTCTCAAACTTTGCTCTTGTATCAAAGATTTTCTCAAAGTTTAGCATGACAGAGCCATCTCCGCTTAGCTTGTATCTTTTGTTTAGAAATACACTCGTGCCGTCTATGTCGCCATTGGTTATATCTAGCCACAATCCGCTGTCTGCTTCTATAGTTGCTGTGGGATTTTCGTGTCGTCCTGTGGTGTGGGTGCATTTTTGGTCTTTGATGACGATATAAGACTCTCCAGCTTCATCTCCGCTTAGCACAAACTGGACGACTACATCTACACCTCTAGCAAACTCTTTGTTGATACCATAGGGCATAGCACTAAAGGCATCTTTCATACTAGCAAATCGTATTTTGGAGTTTGGCTGCTTCAAATACCACACAGGAAAATATATAGATACAGGGATACCTAAGACTATCTGTGGCAAAAAGGCCATAGCATTTGATATAAGCATATTGTTTGCACTATATGGACTATATCGTATTTGCACCAACACAAAGGCAGTGGCAAATATGCCTGCCCAGATGAAGCTGATGATATTGTTTATCCGTAAAAACACATCGCTTTGGTTTATGGATTTTGGGTAAGCACCTTTTGATACATAGTATGTAAATGGCTTTTTGCCAAGCAGTGGCATCACTATTGCTACAGCAAATAGCACCGCATATATTGTCATGGGTATCATAGTCATATCAAAATCTCCCTTTTAGCCCTATACTAATACTATTTATACTTTTTGTTTCATCTGTATCAAAGATGAGATCGTTTCTAAATGTCACAAACGGATGAAATGGTATATGATTGTTGGGTTCCCAGCCTAAGTTAGACACCAATCCTATGACATTTTGCTCGTCTGGTCCATAGTCAAAATATCCCACCGTGCCTATAGACATATTGAACCAGCCAAATAGTTTTTGCTCCAATACTATGCCTATGGTGTTAAATTTTATCTTTTCTGTAGAGTTTGATTCGTCTTTTATCTCAAATCTCGTAAGCTCCAGTCCATATGCTTGTGTTTTGCCGGATTTTAGCAATACTCTACCACCAAAGTGTCGGCTATCGTCTGTGCCGACTCCAAAATGCGGTCGTATAGACAATATCGACTTTGATTTTGTAGATGATATTTTTTTTGCTGCTTGTGCTTCAACTACTAAAAGTGAAATACCAACAAATACAGACAACAACAGTAGCTTTTTTTTCATATTAGTAACCCATCTTTATAGTGATACTCTTGTTGCCTTTTAACTTGAACTTCGACTCTGTGAAGTTCGCTCCCCTAAATGCTGGTCGGATGTTGTTGCTAAATCCATAACCTTCGCTAGGAATACCAAAAAAGTTTCTATCTAGTTTGTTGTTTTTGTTTTCGTCGTGTATCACAGCTACCGCATAAGTCCCATCTGGCACATCTGTAAATTTATAGACTACTGTCTTGCCTTTGATAGCTACTTCTGCTCCTTTGAGATTTTTCTCTCTATCACCGAAACTATCGTCCTCTTTGTTGTATAGACCTATATCCAACTTGCCTTTGGTATTTAAGATATTTTTCACTTTGACCGTGATATCTCCTGCTGACATACTACTGGCCAATACTATGGCTATTAAAATCAATTTGTTCATATTTTATCCTTTTTTGTAGAAACTTTCACTGGAGATATTTATCTCGCAAGTTTGCTTTTGCTACTTTTGAGAGCTATTATAACATATTAAATCGTATTTGTCATTCACATATGTTAACAAACGAAAATCGCCACGGCTACTTTTGGGGTTCCAAATGTGTTACCAACATTTTAAAGCTAGTCAAAGTTTGCTATGACTTTAAACTTCTGCTCTAAACAAGCTTAGGGTTCCATATGGGTTGCCGACATTCAGCATTAACCTCTCTCCAGTCTCCGGTAGAGCTTCATACAAGCATTTTAGAATATTTTGGCTTTGTTTTATATTATTTGGCTATAATAGGCAAAAACAGGAGAGCAAATTGGACATACACTCCATAAACAGGCATAAAATATGGAGTATTTGATACTTCTTGTCATAGCAGTAGTCGGTATATCTTTTCTATGTTCTATACTAGAAGCGGTGCTACTATCTATCAATTTTTCATATATCAATGTTTTGATAGAACGAGACAAAAAGCTAGGTGAGAGCCTGAAAAAGCTCAAGACCAACATAGATGAGTCTATATCATCTATACTTATACTCAACACCATAGCAAATACTCTAGGAGCTACCGCCATAGGGGTGCAAGCACAGATAGTGTTTGGCAACGATAGTTTCTATGTCATAGCAGTATCTATAGCTTTGACTTTTGCTATACTATTTTTGAGCGAAATTATACCAAAGACCATAGGAGCTATTTATTATAAAGAGCTAGCACCATTTGCTACCAAAGCTATACAGGTGTTTATCGTCATCACATACCCTATAGTGATATTGACTATATTTATAACCAAAAAGATAAACAACGGCAAAGCACTAGACACAGTATCGAGAGAAGAGCTGAAGCATCTTGCGATATTGGGTGAAGAGAGCGGAGCTATAAATGACCAAGAGTCAGATATCATCAAAAACTCACTGCAGTTAAAAACAGTCAAGCTAAGCGACATTCTCACACCACGAAGCGTAGTATTTGCGGTGCAAAAAGACACTGTCATCAAAAAACTACTAGATGATAAAGATACATATAAATTTAGTCGTGTGCCTGTATATGATGACGGTATAGACGATATAGTAGGTATGGTGCTGACTAAAAGTTTGTTTAAATATGCAGTCAAAGAAGATACATTGAAGATAGAAGATATTATGATAGAAGTAGATAGTATCAACGAAAATGTTCCAGTATCAAAGGCTCTGAACAGTTTTATCAAATCAAAAGCACACTTGCTAGTAGTCACAGATGGCTATGGACAAACAGAAGGTATAGTCACACTTGAAGATTGTATAGAGACACTGCTGGGGCTAGAGATCATGGATGAGCTAGATACCACAGAAGATATGCGAAAATTAGCTTCATCAAATATGAAAAAGAAGCGAGCCAAACAGGAGAACATATGAGAGCTTTGATAAGTGTGAGCGACAAGAGCGGTATCGAGCAGTTTGCTAGAAGTTTAGTATCGCTAGGATACGAGATAATATCGACTGGTGGCACATATACCGCTATAGTCCAAGCTGGTATAACAGCTACCAAAGTAGAGGATATCACAAACTACAAAGAGTGCTTTGATGGACGGGTGAAAACATTGCACCCAAATATTCACGGCGGTATATTGCACAAGCGGGACGACAGCGACCACATAACACAAGCAAAACAGCTAGGCATACAGGCTATAGATCTAGTATGTGTAAATCTATATCCATTTAGGCAAACAACACAAACTACCGATGACTTTGACACTATCATAGAAAACATAGATATAGGTGGTCCTGCTATGATACGAAGTAGTGCGAAAAATTTCCAAGATGTGCTAGTAGTGACCGACACAGGCGACTACGACAAAACTGTCCAATATATCAAAAACAACGACCACGACATAGAGTATAGACGACAGCTGATGATCAAGGCATTTGAGCATACTGCTTCATATGATGTATATATAGCAAACTATATGAACAAACGATATCACAATTCGTTTGGGCAAAAGCAGTTTATAATAGGCACAAAAGTTTTTGACACACGATATGGAGAAAATCCACATCAAAAGGGTGCTTTGTATCAGTTTGACGACCACTATACCGAAAACTTTTATGTAAAAAAGGGCGAGCCTAGCTTCAACAATATGGGCGATATCAGCTCTGCTTTAAAAATAGCATCTTCATTTGGTGATAGTCCAGCGGTATGTATAGTAAAGCATGGCAATCCATGTGGATTTGCTATAAAAAACAGTTTGCTAGATAGTTACAATAGTGCCTTGATATGCGACAGTGTCTCTGCTTTTGGTGGAGTAGTAGCTCTCAATGGTATAGTAGATGAGACACTAGCAAAAAAGATGACCGAGATATTTTTGGAAGTTATATATGCAGGTGATTTTACTCCTGAGGCATTGAGAGTATTTGAAAGCAAAAAGAGACTCAAACTTTTTTCACAAAACAGCCCACGGCTTATAAGCTCAAACGACACCCACAGTTTCAGGCACATAGACGGTGGTTTTGTGTATCAAGAAACAGATAAGATATCCAAAGATGAGGTCAAAAACAGTATAACAAAGACAAAAAAATCAGCTACTTCACAACAACTTGACGATATGGATATAGCTTATACTTTAGCTTCATTGACCAAGTCAAACTGCATAACATATATCAAAAACAAAACTTTGTTAGCTATTGGTATGGGCATGACTTCTCGTATAGATGCCACCAAAGCAGCCGTCAGCAAAGCTATATCACAAGATATAAATTTATCTGGTTGTGTTATGGCAAGTGAAGCATTTATACCATTTCGTGATACTATAGATGAAGCATATAAAGTAGGTGTGTCGTGTATTATCCAGCCAGGCGGAAGTATAAGAGATGATGAGATAATCAAAGCAGCAGATGAGTTTGATATGGCACTGTATTTCAGTGGGGTTAGACACTTTTTGCACTAACCTCACTATAAACTAAAGGCGAACTAAATATATAGGTTCATATTTTCTTTTAACTTTCGTTTCAGCACCTTTGATGCCGCATTTTTGGGTAGTTCATCTACATAATATATCTGCTTTGGCATCTTGAAGTTAGCCAGATGTGGTTTGATATGGTCTCGTATGGTCTTGTCATCTACTATCTTGTCTGTCCCTTTTTCTAACTCTACAAAAGCGACTATCTTTTCATCTTGTGTATCGTCTTTGATACCTACGACTGCTACGGCATCGACTCCGTCTATTTTTATGATAAGCTCTTCTATTTCTCGTGGATATACATTGACCCCTTTTGCTATGATGAGATCCTTTTTTCTATCTACGATAAATATAAATCCATCTTTGTCTACATATCCTAAGTCGCCTGTCTTTAGCCAGCCATTTACTATCGTATCGTCTGTAGCTGTGGGGTTGTTGTAGTATCCTTGCATGACACAATCACCTGCGACTATGATCTCGCCTACAGTTCCTGTGGCTACCTCCATGACATCTTCATCTACTATCTTGACTTTATACGATACAAACGGTAGCCCCACACTTAGGACTTTTCTCTTGTCAAACAGGTTTGACGATACAGCAGGAGAGCACTCACTTAGACCATATCCCTCTACCATGATCGATCGTTTGAACTTTTTGTTGAAGTCTGCTAGCACTTGTTCGCTTAGAGGAGCTGAACCACTGACAAACAGCCGTATGGAGTTAAACCACATAAAATACCACGGCACTTTGGCTTTGTTTAGGGCATTATAGATCTGTGGAGCTCCCAAAAATACCGTAACTCGTTTTAGCAATGCTTGTTTTAGGACATTTGCAAACGGAAATATAGACTTGATAGATACTATGGCGGCATTTGAAAATATAGGCACTATGATCATGACACTCAAAGTAAATGAGTGAAACATAGGTAGATAGACTATAAATCTATCTTTGGGAGTGAACTTAAACCGTTGTGTGCCGGCTATGGAGTTGGAAAATATATTTCTATAGCTTAGCATGGCACCTTTGGGGTTGCCAGTAGTGCCAGATGTATATATGATGATAGCAGTGTCGTCCAATGTTGGCATATGCGATATACTCTCATGTATATATCTCCCACTTAATATCTCCTGCATACAAAAGTTATCTTCATCTAGGTTGTCTTGGTTTTCACTCCATATTATCTTTGATACTTTTGTGTTTTGTAGCACATTTTTTAGCTCATCTTTGAAGCTGCCACTAGCAAACAGAAGTTTAGCATCGCTGTTGTTTATGATATATTCTAACTCTTCACTTTTGAGAAAATTGTTGATAGGCACAGCAACTGCCCCTATTTTACATATGGCAAATAGCGACACTATAAAATGTGGTCCATTTGACATCACTATGCCTACTTTGTCGCCAAACTTTATGCCGGAGTTTTCTAAAAACCTCGCCGTTTTGTCTACTTGAGCTTGAAGCTCTTGGTTGGTAAGCTTGCCATACTCACTATATATAGTGACCTTTTTTGGCAACTCGCGTGTGTTTTTGTCTAAAATTTCATAAAAGTTGTCAAACGGATATGTAAGTTTCATCAGAAGCTAGTTCTATAGGCAAACGACATTAGGTGTGCTTTGGCATCGGTAAATTCGCCATCTATGGTATCGTTTTTGACTTCTCTTTTCTCTTTGATATCTAGCAAATATCCAAACCCTACAGAGCTTTTGTCATCTATAACCCAGTTTGCTCCAAGCGAATACAGCGTAGCATCGCTATCTGGTAGCTCGTAGCCTAGAGTTTTCTCTGGTATTGGGTTTTCATCTTTGGCATATCCTGCCATCAAGGTCAGTTTTTCGTTTAACTTGTGTGTGACTCCTAGTCGTATAGCTGTGGTATCTTCCCAACTTTTGTCTTTTGGGTCATCAAAAGCGGCTTTTAAAATAGGATGTGTCATAGCTATATCATAATCAAAATCAAGCACTTCATAAGCAGACCAGTGAGTTTTGTCGTAGTTTAGCTCTACAGTTGTATCTCCAAAACTTTTGCTATATGCTAGAGTGCTAACCGCTGGAAGCGGCACAGTAACTTTGGCATCACCATCGTAAGACCCTGAACCTAATAGTCCCAATGTAGTTAATTTTGCATCACCCTCTATGGTTATATCTACATTTGAACGATATGTAGCAGAGATATTTGATGTCTCATCTGGCTTATATGTAGCTCCCAAGCTGTATCCGTAGTCTATACTATCGCCTGTCATCTCTCTTTTTGCTGTTTGTCCAGTGGCATGGACGACACCATCGCTGTCAACTACACCTTCACTTTTGACTATTCGCAATCCTCCACCTACAGCAAACTGTTCGTTGATCTTATACGATACAGATGGATTTATCTCCACCACTTCCAGTGTAAACTCCTCGGCACTTGTTTTTTGTGCTGTAGTGTCCCATCTTTTCGACAATCCACCCGGCACTGTGATAGACAGACCATATCGAAGCCCCTTCCCTGCATACTCTTTGGTGCTTATAAATATAGTTGGCACTATAAAGCTCTCTTTTTTTGACTCGCCACTCATAGTGTCGGCTCTGTTGTCTTCATATTTGATTTTGTTTAGACCAATACTCATAAGCGATAGTTCCATATCGGTTTGGTTTTTGTTGAAACTCATGTTCGCTGGGTTATAATACGCAGCACTAGCTCCGTTTGAGTTAGCTACATAAGCACCACTAAGTGCTACAGACTGAGAGGACTGCTCTGGTATCCTATAACCACTGGCACACACTACACTGGCAGCAACGGCTGACAAACTTACGATTTTGACAATATTCTTCATAAATAATCCTTTTTTTATAATAGAAAATTATAACACAAAAAGATTAAATTAACTCAAATTTTGCCTATTTTTTAGAAATTTATCGTTTATTTGATCAAAAGAGTTTATCTTTTGTCTGTTTAGACATTGAATTTGAAGTGCATGACATCGCCATCTTTGACTATGTAGTCTTTGCCCTCTAGTTTCATGCGTCCTGCTTCTTTTGCTTTTAACTCGCCTTTGTAAGCTATGAAGTCATCATATGATATCACCTCTGCTTTTATGAAACCTTTTTCAAAGTCGTTGTGTATCACTCCTGCGGCTTTGGGTGCTGTGTCGCCTTGATGTATCGTCCAAGCTCGCACCTCTTGTACTCCGGCGGTAAAATAGCTTTGAAGTCCCAGTAGGTCAAACGACTTTTGCAAAATAGTCTCAAGTCCGCTATGCTGGACACCAAAGTCATCCAAAAACTCTCTAGCTTCGCTATCGCTTAGACCTATGAGTTCCTCTTCTATCTTTGCACATAGCACCACTGTCTCATCTCCTGATTGTTTGGCTAGTTCTTTGACTTTTGCTACAAATTGATTGTCACTGCCTAAACTATCTTCATCTACATTTGCTCCATATATCACGGTTTTGTTGGACAAAAATCGCAGATCCTTGTCAAGTTTGACAAACTGCTCTAGCTCTTTGTCCTCAAAACTACTGACAGGACGAAGCTCCTCTAGGTGTGCTAGAAGTTTGTTTGCTACTTCTAGCTCGGCTTTGGCAGTTTTGTCTGCTTTTGATTTTTTCGCAAGTTTGCCTATCTTGTTTTCTAGCTGTGTGATATCGGCATATATTAGCTCTGTTTGTATTATCTGGATATCTCGAACTGGGTCTATGCTATGCTCCACATGTGCTATATTTTTGTCCTCAAAGCAACGCACCATATGCAATATCACTTCTACTTCTCGTATATTTGACAAAAACTGGTTGCCCAGTCCCTCGCCACGGCTAGCACCCTTGACTAGCCCTGCTATATCTACAAACTCTATCGTGCTTGACTGTATCTTCTCTGGCTTGACTATATCCGCTAGCTTTTGTAGTCTCTCGTCCGGCACTGGCACTACTGCTTTGTTTGGCTCTATAGTGCAAAAAGCATAATTCATAGCCTGCGCTGTCTGTGCTTTTGTCAAAGCGTTAAATGTAGTAGATTTACCTATGTTTGGCAAACCTACTATCCCTACTGAAAGTCCCATATTTTACATCCTTTTTTTGGCTTTTATGCCTAGCATTTTTAGCCCCATCGTTATACTATGAGATACCACCGCTAACACCTTGAGTATCTCGTCTTGATTGACAGCACCTACTATTTTGTGGTTGGTATAAAACTTATGGAAGCTACCGCTTAAGTTTTGTAGGTATATCGCCACTAAGTGTGGCTGTCGTTTGTCAAAACTATCTTGCAAAACTCTATCTAACATCAAAGCATCAAATAGTAGCGAACACAGCTCACCGCCCATATTTTCTAGTCGATAATCCACCACATCATCTATACTCACACCTGCTTTGGCAAACAGTTGATTGATCCTGGCATTTGCATAGTTGATATAAAACACCGGGTTGTTTTGGTCTTGTGTTTTCAAGCTTTGGACATCGAACTCTAGGTGAGTGTCGCTTTTTTTGCTCAAAAATACAAACCGCAAACTATCTGCTCCTATTTCATCTATAATATCTTGAAGAAGTATAGTGTTGCCTGCTCGTTTGCTCATCTTGTATGGTTTGCCATCTTTTAGCAGTGATACCATCTGTGATAATATTATCTGTAGATTTTTGCTATCATATCCCAAAAACTCCAGCGAGGACTTGACACGAGCTATATATCCGTGATGGTCTGCTCCCCATATGTTGATAAGTGTGTCAAATCCTCTGTCAAACTTTTGTTTGTGATATATGATATCTCCTGCTAGATAGGTAGGTTTACCGTCCTCTTTTGTGACTACTCTGTCTAGCTCATCGCCATGCTTTGTGCTAGCTAGCCATAGTTTGCCATCTTTTTCATATAAAGCATCGTTTGCTAGTAGTTGTTTTTTTGTTTCATCCCACTGTTTATATAGCGGTTTCTCTGCCACAAAGTTATCAAACGACACATCAATAAGCCCTAAGTCATGTTTGATGAGTTCTAACACTTTGTCTTTGGCATATAGACCTATGGTCTGTAAGTTATCTTTTGTCTTGAGTATATTTTCTCCAAACTTTTGTGCTATTTCATCGCATATAGCCGACAGATACTCACCTCTATAATAATCCTGCGGATAGTGGACATCCAAACCATACAGATATTTTTGTGCCTCAAGATAGACAGATAGTCCCAGTAGTTCTATCTGTTTGCCTGCATCGTTGATATAGTATTCTGTAGTGATATCTATCCCAAGATAGCGACCTATATTTGCTATAGCACTGCCTTGCACCGCTCCTCTGGCGTGACCTATATGCAAAGGTCCTGTAGGATTGGCACTGACAAACTCTAGCAAAATCTTTTGAGGATTTTTCGGCTTTTCTCTTGACCTAGCACTTAAAATATCGTTTGATATATTTTCTAAAAATTTGTTTGAAAGTTTGAAGTTTACAAAGCCACTAGTAGCAGATATATCGTCAAATATATCTATGTGCTGTAGTTTGGAGACAAGCTCGCTGGCTATAACTATAGGCGATTTTCTAAGCTCTTTTGCCATACTAAATGCAAGAGTGATAGCAAAGTGACCCATACCGCTGTCTTTTGGTTTTTCTAGCACCACATCAGTGTTTAATGTTTGTTCTATGGTGCTTTTGACTATATCATACAAACTAAACTTCGGTTTCTTTCTCTTTTGTAGTTGCTTTCACATCTGCTGTGCCAACTTTGGTCTCTTGTTCTATATTGTTTGTATCTTCTATATCATCATCTTTGACTGCTTTTTTGAAGTTTTTGATCCCTTGTCCTAGACCTTTTGCTAGTTCTGGTATCTTTTTGCCTCCAAATAGTAGCACAATAGCTCCTACGATAATGATCAGTTCCATACCACTAGGCATACCCATGATAAACTCCTTTTGTTTATTAAATTTTTGGCGACTCTAAAAGGATTTGAACCTTTGTTCTTGGGATGAAATCCCAATGTCCTTGGCCACTAGACGATAGAGTCAAAGCGATTATATCACAACAATCTTATACCAACCCTATTTTTCTACTTTCAATGTGAAATATCGTGGAAATTTGTGTAGCAAGTGTGGCGGTATAGTCAGTGGAAACTGTGCTATAACTATGGGTGCTACGATATCATAATATCTTTTGTCGCCAGATATTTTGTGTAGATATTCAAAGTTGCCATCTTTTAGTATAGTGAGCTTTATCGTAACCTTTTGTCTAATATTTTGATCTATATTTTCTGTCGGCACTAGTTTTACAAATGCTTTTTGTAAGTTTGTATAGTAGCTATATATCGTGGCTGTGGAGTCTGTGGTGTTTATATCCAAAGTTGCCTTTTGTGTGGTTTGGTTTGTATCTGCGGTGATATTTTTGTCTGTATTGTTGTCGTCTGTAGAGAGTTGTGGTCTCTTTTGTGCTTGTTCTAGCTTGGGTCTTTTTGCCACTTTTATGCTGTTTAGCTTGTCTATGTATTCATTTTGAATCTTTTTTATATCTGTCCTTTCATCCAAATAGTTTGTGTATATATAGGAGCTGAGAAAATAGTGGTATATCGCCCAGCCGACGACTATGATAACTACAAATATAAACAAATTTTCTACAGAATTTTTTGACCTACCTCTCAAATCTTTGCCTTTTTAAACTTTTTTTGCTATAATACCATAAAATACTTTAATGTATCAAAAAAAGGACAAAAATATGAAATTTTATACCACAAAGCAACCAAACAACAAAAAGCTGCTACTGCTAGGCGGAGGCGAACTAGGCAAAGAGGTCGTCATAGAGGCTAGCCGACTGGGCTTTGAGACTGTGGTCGTGGATAGTTATGCAAATCCACCTGCTAGCTTTGTAGCAAACAGCTCCGTGGTAGTGGATATGAAAGATAGACAAAAGCTAGTAGAGGTAGTCAAAAAGCTCAAACCAGACTTCGTGATACCAGAGATAGAGGCACTGAGTTTGGAGGCGTTAGAAGAGTTGCAAAACGATGGCTACAACATAGTGCCAAATGCCAGAGCTATCAAGCTGACTATGAACAGAAAAAATATACGACAATTTGCCTGTGAAGAGCTAGGACTAAAGGCAAGTGCCTACAAGTTTGTCAAAAGTTTACAGGAGTTAAAAACCGCTTGTGGTGATATAGGCTTCCCTTGTGTCATCAAGCCAGTCATGAGTAGTAGCGGACACGGGCAAACTATAGCAAAAAGCCTTGATGATATAGAAAACTCATGGAACATAGCCAAAGAAGCCCGTGGTGATAGTAGTCTGCTGATAGTTGAGGAGTTTATACGATTTGACTATGAGATTACACTTTTGACAGTGCGAAGTCGCCACGGCACTGTGTTTTGTGAGCCTATAGGACATACGCAAAAAGATGGCGACTATATATTTTCGCATCAACCAGCCGTCATGAGCGACAAGGCAAAAAAGGCATGCAAAAAGATAGCCACAGATATCACAGATGGTTTAGGTGGATACGGAGTGTTTGGTGTGGAGCTGTTTATCAAAGGCGATGAAGTCTATTTTAGCGAAGTAAGCCCTCGACCACACGATACTGGTATGGTCACCATGATAACTCAAAGTGCTAGCCAGTTTGCTTTGCATGTGAGAGCTATAGTAGGACTAGGTGTGGAGTTTGTCACATATGGAGCTGGAGCTAGTGGAGCGATAAAAGCAGACAACTCATCACAAAATCCTTTTATAGAGTTAGGTGATGAAGTGTTTGGCAAACATAGTTTTGCTAGAGTATTTGGCAAACCATATAGCAAACCCGGCAGACGGATGGGTGTCGTGCTATGTTTTGACAAAGATAGTAGCGAAACAGCACTCAAACAGGCACAAAAGTTAGTAGAAAACAGATGAAAAAAGATATATCTATCATCATATTGTCTGCTGGCAAAGGCACTAGAATGAAAAGCGACATACCCAAAGTCCTACATCAAATATGTGGCAAACCTATGTTGTGTTATAGTATCGCAGAAGCTTTAAAGTTAAGTGATGATATCCATATAGTGCTGTATCATCAAGCAGATAAAATACGACAAACTATGGATGGGTATTTTGATAGTAGTTGCCTAAACTACCATATACAAGACCATAGCAACTACCCTGGCACTGGTGGAGCGGTCATGGGGTTTGACACCAAACATTCACAAACTTTGGTGCTAAATGGAGATATGCCACTAGTTGATGCCAATGAACTAGAAAAGTTGATAATACACAGCGATGAAGTAGTCAAGATGAGTTATCTTGAGCTAGAGGATGCTACTGGCTATGGGCGAGTGGTGCAAAAAGATGGCAAAGTAGTCAAGATAGTAGAACAAAAAGATTGTGACGATAAAGAGGTAGCTATAACTCAAGCAAATGCTGGTATATATTGTTTTGATACTGCTTTTCTAAAAAACAGCTTGCCAAAGCTAGACAACAACAATGCCCAGCAAGAGTATTATATCACAGATATAGTCGCCATAGCTATACAGGAGGAGCAAACCATAAAGGCGGTCAAAGTGTGTGAAGATAGTTTCAAAGGTGTCAATAGCAAATATGACCTCGCTATGGCGGAAAAGATTATGCAAGAGAGTATCAAACGAAACTTTATGTTAAGTGGTGTCATCATGAAGCTACCAGATACTATATATATAGATAGCTCTGTGCAAATAGATGGCGAGACTATACTAGAAAGTGGAGTGTCGCTACTAGGCGAAACTATCATCACAAGTAGTCACATAAAGACAAACACAGTCATACAAGACTCTGTCATAAACGATAGCGACATAGGACCTATGGCTAGAGTTCGCCCAAATTGCCACATAGACCAAAGCCACATAGGCAACTTTGTAGAGATCAAAAACTCAAAGCTGTTTGACACAAAAGCAGGACACTTAAGCTATATCGGTGATAGTTTCGTAGATAGCGGAGCCAACATAGGAGCAGGGACTATCACATGCAACTATGACGGCATATACAAACACAAAACATATATAGGCAAAAATGTATTTATAGGAAGTGGAAGCCAACTCATAGCTCCATTATCTATAGCTGATGATTGTATGATAGGAGCTGGAAGTCAAGTCACCAAAGATACATCATCTGGCGACTTGGTGCTAAACAGAGCCAAAAGCAAAACCATAAAAAACTACTTTTATAGTTTTTTTGGAAAAAGCAAAAAGCAACAAAATACCACATAAAACAATTTAGAGGTTTTAGAGGCGGCCTTTAAACTTCTGTCATATCCACACCATCTATAGACAGATATAGCAAAAAGCCAGATACTGTTTTGCCTGTGATATCTGTCATTGCTTGTTTGTAGTTCGATACTTGTGAGCTATCTTTGGGATTTGCCTTGCCTGTCTTGTAGTCAAATATGACTATATCATCATCGCTAGTAGCTACTAAGTCTATGATTTTTATCTCTTGATCATATGCTATAACTTGCTCTTTTGATAGCTTGTAGCCTTTGATTTTATCTATAAACGGCTTGTGCGATATGAGATTGTGGCATATCTTGTAGATATTTTCTAGTGCCGACTCATCTATCGTGTGGCTATAGCTTGCTCGCACTAGCTTCATAGCGGTCTGTAGGCTATGTGTATCAAAACGACTCATCATCTCCAAACAATAGTGTGTAGCTAAGCCAAAATTTATAAGCTCCATAGAGGATATAGACGGTCGTGACTTTTTAGACACCGCTTGTCTACCATAGTTTATGTTTTCAAACGATATCTTGTCTGTCTGTGTATGTTTGGGTTGTGGTGATATAGCCTTGTATAACTTGCCTATCTTTGCTGGTGGAACTATATCAAACGACGAACCAGCTGGCTTTTTAAACAGTATCAAGTTTTTTTTTGCTCTTGTCAGTGCGACATATAGGAGATTTAGCCTGTCTGTCTGCTTTTGTGCTTTTTCATACTCTAGTGCCGCTTTATAATCACTGTCAAAATGCTCCATAATCTTGTCTTTTATATATATTCGTCTAAGTTTCATCTGTTCATATTGTAGTAGCAAAGAGGATGAGTCGTTTGGCTGTTTTTTAAATCTATCTATCACAAACACAGTCTCAAACTCCAGTCCTTTGGCCTTGAACATGGTCAAAAGCATGATACCAGCACGGCTTTGGTTTGTGATATGGCTGTTTAACTGGTCTATATTAAATACAAAATCCGTGATATTTTCATACATCTGCACATCTTGCAAAAATTTTATCATGTTTTCGTCAAACAGTTTATAATATGTAGCTATGCTATGCACCAGTTCCACTACAGATAAAGTGCGAAAATTTATCTGCCACGATATATCTACCTCTAGCTTTTCACCTATGATGGAGTGAAAATTTTCTTTGTATATCTTGTCGCCGTGGTATAGATATCTGACTAGATTTATCACAGCTTTGACTTTGGGATAATTGACTAGCATACTAGTTGTATCTGTAGATACTTTTAGCTGTGGCAACTGCTCTTTTATAGCATCATATATCTGTAGTATGTCGGCATTTGTATATGTTAGTATGGCTATATCGTCCATATCTGCCCCTATCCTAGCCATGGCTTTGAGCTTTTGGATTATGTTTGTGATGAGATCACTGGTTTGCACAACCTTGACAAATCCTCCATCTATATCTGAAGTTGGTTTAGATATATCAAATGTACTGATATTTTCAAACACACCATACACGAAGTTTATGATATTTGTGGCGGTTCTGTAGTTTTTGGTTAAGCTTTTGGCAGTAGAGTTGTAGATGGTATCAAGATACCCAAAAAGTCCAGCCTCTCCACCACGAAATCTATATATTGACTGCTTTGTATCACCTACAAAATAAAAGGATCGAAACCTCTGCTCATCTTGGGACACTATCTCATCTATGAGCGGTTTTAATACAGAATACTGGACTATAGAGGTATCCTGAAACTCATCTAGCAGTATATGGTCGTATCTGCTATCTAGCCTAAAATACAAAAACTCACGGTCTATGTGTCCGTGTAGTAGCTTGTGTGTCATATTTGTCACATCGCTAAACCCTAGGCTGTGTGATTTTGCTATGTTTTGCTCTTTGAACTTTTGCCATGCTATGTATATGTCGTTTAACTTGCCTATGGTGTAGTGGTTTTTGAGTTGAAAATATGACTTTGATGCAGCTTTAAACTCTACAAACAACTTTTCTGCTGTCTCGTTTGCTATCTTTTTAAAGTAGATAAACTCTTTGAAGCTGTTTTTTTGTATCCATGTGCTACTGAAAATAGCATCAAAGTTATCAAACTTTACTGCCTTTTTGGCACTAGTAGAAGCGGTGGGATTATTGACTACAAACTGCTTTATGGCTGTGGCTTTTGCTATGACATTGTCTTTGGCTATATCAAAGTCATCTAAACTTATCTTTGCGAAGTTTAGCTTCTGTGAGTTGTCTTGTATCTTTTCAAACAATCCTAGCACAGAGGCATAACTTTTGTTTGTCTTTAGACACAGTTGCACCAAACTATCTAGCTGTGCTTTGTGCAAAGTTTGCAAAAACTCAAATCCTAGCTTCTCCTTGTTGTCATTTGCTATATGGTAGCTGTCATCTATGTTTAGATACCCTGCAAACTGCCGAAACAGATCGCCAAAAAATTTATCAATAGTCATAATAGAGCTAAAACTATGCAAAAAGTCGCTATATATCTGTGGTTGTCTCGCTTTTATCTTCTCTGCTGGCATATCTATGTGAGTCTGTATCGTGCAGACAAACTCATCATCATGGGCTAGATTTGCTATATATCCTGCTATCTTTTGTCGCATATCATTTGCTGACTTATTTGTAAAAGTCAAACACAATATATTATCAACTTTCGCACCACAAAGTAGCAAAGCTATATATCTAGCAGATAGATTGTATGTCTTGCCAGTGCCAGCACTTGCTTTGACTGATACTATTTTGTGTTTGAGACAGTTTTGGCTTGACATGATCTCCTAATACCCTTGTCTCATATTTTTCATCTCTTTTTGGGCTTCACGGCTTAGGGTTTTTTGTTTGAGGGCTTCTCTTTTGTCGTGGAGTTTTTTGCCCCTAGCTAGTGCTATAGTCACTTTGACCAGATTTCTGTCGTTGAAATATAGTTTGACTACCACTATAGAGATACCATCTTTGGCTACTTTGTCGTGAAGTTTTTTGATCTGTTTTTTGTGTAGTAGTAGCTTGCGATCTCTAGTCTCTGCTGGGCGGTTGTATCTGTTTGCTGTGCTTAGATGAGTTATATGCATATTGATGAGATACACCTCACCATTTAGCACCTTGACATAACACTCTTTTAAGTTCACGCGACCAGCTCGTATCGCTTTTATCTCGCTACCTTGTAGCACAACTCCAGCTTCAAACCTCTCAAGTATTTCGTATTCGTAGGTTGCTTTTTTGTTGAGAAACTGTCTGTTTTTGTCAGTCGTTGATTTTTTTGAACTCATCTTTGAACTTTGTTATTATATTTTTGTCTCTTAGTAGCACTATGTTTTCATCGTTTTTGTCGTTTGCTTGGTTTGTGAAGTTATACGAGCCACTTATCACCACATCGCTATCAAATATCATCACCTTGTCGTGCATCTTTTTTGGATTTACGTCTAGCTTGACCGATATGCCGGCCTTTTTTAACTCGCTATATTTTGAGTAGCTTTGGTATCTGTCTTGGTCTTTGTCAAACACTACTTCGACTTTGACGCCTCTGCTGTGAGCTTGTATTAAGCTGTCGCTTAGCAGTTGATTTGTAAAGGCAAATGCCAACACCTGTATAGATATTTTTGCTTTGTCTATATGCTCTTTTATAACATTTTCTATGTTGTGTTCTGGTGAGAAATATATATCTATATAGTCACTTTTGTAGCTAGGAACTGCACTACTATCACCTGTCAGCAGTTTTTGGACTTTGGCTTTGTATGTGCTGGCGATATTTTTGTCTGTCAGTTTCAATATATTTTCGTGGTTTCTATAAAACGCATACACGGTATAGTTAGCAGAGCCTACATATACTACGCTATCGTCTATGACTAGTATCTTGTCGTGCATAGTTTTGTCGTCCGTGCCGTCGTCTGCTACTGCTATGCCTGTATCTCTTAGCTCTTGAAATACCCCTTTGTTTTTATATTCTTTGTCTGTAATTATCTTGATATCCACTCCACGAGCTTTGGCTTTGATGATCGCTTGTTTTATGTTTTTGTTGGTGAAGCTATACATGGCAAGATATATGCTACTCTTTGCTTGGTCTATACTATCTATGATGATATTGTCAGCTCCGCCTTTATAATACGCTCCTGAAGTTTGACTGAAATATACCTGTGCTGTGGTGCTGTGGTGTGGTGTTTGGTCTGTGTTGTCTGTCTGTGTCGGCTTGTCTGTGCTACTACTACAACCAGTGGCAAAAAGTAGCAACAACGACAAAATAAGTTTAAATAAATTTTTCATGACATATTGTATCGCAACAAACTTAAACTTAAAGTGTCTAAACCATTTAAGCAACAAATAGTCAAATTGTCACGGCTAGTTTCTGTGAAAAACTGCTCCTTCTATGAGCCTTTTATTTAATCAGAGGGTTCAGTTTATTTTAGATATTTTAGATATAATACTCAAAGAAATATATAAGGATTTGTATTGCCAACTTTATTAAATCAAAATGGTTTTAAATTTTTCTTTTATGCAAATGAGCATGAGCCGAAACATATACATATCGCAAGAAGTGACGGCTTTGCTAAGATAGAATTGGAAAATTTGAAAGTAGTTCAAAATTATTTGAAGCCAAAGGATTTGAAGTCGGCTATAGAGATTATAAAATAAACAAAAATATGTTTGAAAGGATTTGAAATAAATGGTTTGATTAAAGGCAAGGAAGTTCGCTTTGACGATGAGTATATTCATGTAAAATTAGAAGACGGCAGGATCATATCCACGCACATACAATGGTACGAACCATTGCAAAAAGCTACTATAGCACAGCTCAAAGATTATAGATTGATATGTTTAGACACGAGGGTCGAGTGGCAAAGTTTGGATTATCATCTAAATATAGAAAATATGTTGAAAGTTTCGCTTGAAGTTGTAGCTTAGATATAGTATCATCATCTACACAAAGCAGTCTGTATCGACTACTTTGTGTGATTTATTATCGTTAAAACTTGTATTTAGCAGTAATCAAAAAAGCAGAACTTAAGCCAGTGCTTATAGTTACCATGTTGTCACCAGGATCTTTAAGTTTAGCATCGCCGTATTCTATATGTCTGCCTCCAACACCTACAGAAAATTTATCTCCAATAGCAAAATCAACTCCGCCAGTAATAGCCACAGAAACTACATTGTCATCATCGTCAATCAAAGTATCCCCATCATTTTTGTAGTTGAATTTGAAAGTCGTAGAACCGAAGCCAATCCCTACATATGGTGTGAGCTTTGGATTGTCTACTTTGAAGTCATAATAGCCGTTTATCAAAACAGTAGAAGCAGTAGCTTTGCCTGTGACTCCTGGAATTTTTCTTACTTTGAATGCATAAACATCATTAAAATCATTTGAGTGAGAAAAACTCTCAAGTTCTGCTCTAAAGCTTGAAAACTTATATCCTGCCAAAAATGAAGTAGCAGTCCCTAGCTTATATTTTATATCTGTATTTATGATAGCTAAGTCTTTGTCGGCGTATGTTGTTTCACTATCGCCCATAATAGATATTCCTAGACCTACGCCTATATACACACCATCTTTTGCTACTGCACTACTTGCGACTAAAGAAAGAGCTAAAAGCCCCCCCCCTATCAATTTGTTTGTTTGTTTTATCAAAAAGACTCCTTTTTAAAAGTTTGTTATATTATCCAAATAATATAAATATAACACAAAAAGAGTCAAAATCTATAAATATCTCAACAATAGCAAAAACTGTTCCAAGCGAAACAGAGATAAAAACAATCTACTGGACGGTCTGTAGTGTCTCTATACTATCCTCTATAGTAGCAGATATAGGCTTGTGTCCTGTCCGGATATACTCTATGAAACTATCTAGCTCGTCGTATAAAGGCTCTCGCTTTTTCACAAAACAGTTTCGCATGACAAACGAATTGTCCGCTTTGAAGTTGGAATACTCTAGCAACTCTTGGGACATCAGATTTGCCTCGTAGTATGCTTCTTTGCATGCTACTTCTACTGTCCGTTTTTTAAACGGTGTCAGCCAGTTTGTCGTGATAGATGCGACTATATCATCGTCCATAGCAAACGATAGTATGGCATTGTCTTCGTGGTGGTTGTGGATCTTTTTTGACTTAAATATACTTTTGTTTAAAATACTTTTTTGGGTGATAAATCGTATCAAGTCTATATCATGCACTGCTAAGTCGGTCAATATACCTACATCAGCAATTCGCGGAGGTATGGGTCCTATTCTTGTGATATTTATGCTATATATCTCTTTGTCCTTTATCTCCTCTTTGAGTGCTTGGACTACAGAGTTAAACCGCTCTATATGCCCTACTACTGCTTTGAGTCCTTTTTTGTCTAGTTCTTTTAGTATCTCTTTGCCATCTGCTACATTTGATGCTACAGGCTTCTCTATAAACAGGTGGATACCTTTGTCGATACACTTCAGTGCTACTTCTTTGTGCAAAAATGTAGGAGTAGCTATGATGACAGCATCTATAGTTATAGCACCTAGCATATCATCTAACTCTTTGTATAGCTTGTGAGCAAAATTGTCGTCTGCTATAGGGTCGCACAGTCCTACTATCTTTGCTCCTTGTATCTTTTGTAGGACTCTGTAGTGATTTTGTCCCATCACACCCATACCTACTATTGCAACTTTAATCATCATTTACCACCTTTATAATATAATCCTGCTGCTCTTGTGTCAAAAATGCCGACATAGGCAAAGCTAATATATCTTTTGATACTGCCAAAGATACTGGAAAGTCATCTTTTTTGTATCCTAGATAAGCAAACACATCTTGCATATGGAGAGGAATTGGATAATAGACTCCTGTAGGCACTCCGTTTTTTTTGCACTTGTCCATCATCATATCTCTATCTTTCACTCTTATACAGTATTGAGCCCATACGCTAGTGTAGCCATCTGGCACATACGGGGTTGTGACATTTTGTAGCTTTTTGTTGTATTTGTCAGCTATGTTTTGTCGTTTGTTTAGCTCATCTGCATAATAACCAAGCTTCGCTATTAGCACTCCTGCTTGCAAAGCATCAAGTCTGCCGTTGATACCTATGTGGCTGTGAACATATTGTTTGGTCTGTCCATGGTTTAGTAGCACTCGTATCTTGGATGCTAGCTCGTCATCGTTTGTCCATATAGCTCCACCATCACCATAGCATCCCAGTGGCTTAGCCGGAAAAAACGAAGTAGTCCCCATATCGCTAGTGGTGCATGATTGTTTGCCCATATATGTAGCACCGAAGCTTTGAGCTCCATCTTCTATCACTTTGAGATTGTATTTTTTGGCTATTGAGTTGATACCGTCCATATCTGCCATCTGCCCAAACAACGACACAGGTATCACAGCTTTGGTCTTTGAGGTGATTTTCTCCTCTATTTTAGACACATCTATGTTGTAAGTTCGCTCCTGTATATCTACAAATACTGGTCGTGCCTTTAGCAGTGCTATAGCTTCAGCTGTCGCTATAAATGTAAAAGGCGTAGTGATAACCTCGTCACCTGGCTGGATATCTATAGCCATGAGAGCTAGCACCAAAGCATCTGTGCCACTGCTACATGCTATAGTGTGTTTGGAGCCTGTCCATACAGATAACTTTTGTTCTAGTTGCTCCACCTTGCCACCGATATACACAGAGCTATCTAGCACTTGCTGTATCTGTGTGTCTATGTCTGTTTTGTATTTTTGATACTGTGCTTGTAGGTCTATAAAATCTATTTTCATATCATTCCTTTTGGCTATAATACCAAAAAAAGTTTAATTTAAGTTTTTTTTGATAAAATAGCGAACTTTTTATGCGTCCATGGCTTAACTGGATATAGCACTGGGTTTCGGCCCCGGTGGTTGTGGGTTCGAATCCTACTGGGCGTACCAACTTCAAACACTATAGATACAGGCTTTGCGAACAAGAGCCACCAAAATTTTGCCTTTTGTTTGTATGTTTTGTCGATAAATTTAAATTTAGCTCTCTGATTAAATATCATTAAATATCATGTTTTTTTGATTTGTCATAAACACTACAAAAGATAGATTAGATGATAGAAATAAAAAATTGTTTCAAATCGGTCTTATAAATGGGGAGACTATTTTCCGCTTTTCGTTCTTACTTGTCAAGATTGATTTTCAATATATTTATACCCACTACTCTCCACTTGTATCTCGATACACGAGACACAAAAGAGTTCAACGGTTCATCTACTACTTGTCGTTTGGGATAGCTGCTTGCGTGTCTAAAATATATTTTGCCGTGAGCTTTAAACAGCAACATCTGATGAGTGATGACTAGAAACTTATCTGCCCTATCTTCTCTAACCACATTTACCACCACACCACTAGGTATATACTCTATGTTTTTTGCTATTTTGTGTAGTGGTATATAGTCTATACTGTAGCTCTTTTTCAAATCTTTTGCTAAGTATTTCATATCTTTTGGTAGTAGTTTTGGGTTTGGTTTTTTTGTGATAGTTTCGTGGTCTTTGATATCTTTGGTGATATCCACATAGACTCCCACATCTACTAGCTGTGCTTTCCACATAAGTGCTGGCAAGTGTCGCCTATGTTTAAACCCAACTTTGCCATCGTATCGTATATAGTCCAGTCGTTGCTTTGCTTTTGTGATATTTGGCGATAAGCTCAATGCCGTCATGGTCTCTACAAATGTAGTGCAGTCAAACTTATCTAACCTAAACTTTGGGTCTTTATCTACTCCGCCACCCTCTCCTAACGGCGAATAACCATAAGTAGCACCTAAAAAATATGCCGATATTGCCTCTAGTTTATCTCTGTTTGGTGTAGTCTGTATCGTGTGGTTTAGCCGCTGAGTCTCTATAGCAAATATGAAACTAACTAAGACAAATAGACCCAAAACAACTTTAAAATACAAAGTCCTCTCCTAGATAATTTTCTCTCACTTTATCATCTTTTCGTATCTCGTCTGCTGTGCCACTAGCTAGTAGTTCGCCAGCTTTTATGACATAGGCTCTATCACATATCTGCAAAGTCTCTCGCACATTGTGGTCGGTTATCAACACTCCTATATCTATCTTTACTAGCTGTGATATAACTTCTTGTATATCTTTGACCGCTATAGGATCTACTCCGGCAAACGGCTCATCAAGTAGCAGAAACTTTGGGTTTGGCACAAGTGAGCGTGCTATCTCCACTCGCCGTCTCTCGCCACCACTTAGGCTGACTCCCTTTCGTTTTCGTATTGGTTCTATGTCAAATAGTCCTAGCAGTTCTTCTATCTTGTCTTGTCGTTTTGACCTGTCTTTGATAGATATTTCCGCTGCTAGTAGTAGGTTTTCTTCTACTGTGAGGTCTTTAAATATAGAGGACTCTTGGGGTAGATAGCCCACCCCTATCAAGGCTCGTCTATGTAGTGGTAGGTTCGTGATATCTGTGTCATCAAAAAACACTTTGCCACTAGTAGGTGGCACCAACCCACACACACAATAAAATGTAGTAGTCTTGCCAGCTCCATTTGGTCCTAGTAGCCCTACTACTTCGCCACTGGCGACCTCTAGCGATATACCTTGGAGTATGTCGTGACCTTTTATACTTTTGGTTAGATTTTGTGCTTTTAATTTATGCATATTTTGTATCTCCTTTTGTCTTTGTGTTTTTTGATATGGACAGTGATATAGGCAAATCCATACGTCTGTAGCATTTTTTTCATACTATCATTGCCCCACTCTATTAGATGAACTCCTGGTTTGTCAAGCTCAAAAAACAGCCCTAACTCTACAAACTTTTCAAGTGTTGCATTGTATATATCATAGTGATATATACCTCCATCATAGATATTTTGTAGGCTAAATGTAGGACTAGTAGCCTTGTCGTTTATGCCTATAGTCTTGAGATAGTGTTGCACTAGAGTCGTCTTGCCTGTGGCTACTTCGCCTATCAGTAGCACTATTGTGTTTTTTTGACCTATCGTATCGGCTAGCTTTTTGGCTACTATGTCTAGTTTGCCTAGAGCTACAATTTTTTCAAAAACTATTTGAGACATCTATTATCTGCTCCAGTTTTTGCATAGCTTTGCGGTTGGCGATATTTGTCTGTGCTATGCTTATGCCATGCTTTATGTTGTCCGCTTTGCCATCGGCTACTAAAGCTACAGCTGTGTTTAGCAACACTATATCCCGTTTGGCTCCGTGTAGTTTTTCTGCTAATATATCTTTGGTGATAGTGGCATTGTCTTGTGGGGTTCCGCCTTTTATATCTGCTTTGTCGTATAGCTTCAGTCCTACTTTCACTGGGTCTATGGTGAAGTTGTCTATCTGTGCATCTTGTAGCCTACATGCATAGGTAATATCACTTATAGAGACCTCATCTAAGCCGTCTTTTGACGACACTACTATAGCACTACTGCTTTGGTTTAGCATCAAAGCCTTGGTCATATTTTGTATAAATCGTTTGTCAAATACTCCTATGAGATGTTTTTTTGCTCCTGCTGGGTTTGTCAGTGGTCCTAGTATGTTAAATATAGTTCTGTGGTCTATACTGTGTCGCACTGGCATGATATGTTTCATAGCTGGGTGGTGGTGTAGGGCAAACATAAACACAAAGCCAGTGTCTCCTAGCATATCTGCTTGGTTTTGAATATTTAGGTTTAGATTTATCCCTAGAGCTTCTAACATATCGGCACTTCCGCTTTGACTTGTGATACTTTTGTTGCCATGTTTGGCGACAAAGCAACCACAAGCACTCAATAATATTGACACGGTAGTAGATATGTTGAAGCTATTACTTCCATCGCCCCCTGTGCCACAGTTGTCTATGATCTGGTTTTGTAGCTCTTTTGTGATAGGTAGTTTGATACTATGCTTTGCCATAACCTGCGATGCTGCGGATATTTGTTCAAATTTTTCGCCATCTTGATGTAGTTTGATGAGATACTCTCTAGTCTGCTCTGCCGACCAGTGGTTTGTGAAAATATTTTCAAAGTTTTCTTTTGTCTGTTTGTGCAAAATCTCATTCATATATACTCCTTTTTTCCCATACTGTGCCGCTACTTGTATCCATAATATCTATACCCAATGCATTTAACTTTTCTCTTATGTTGTCGGCTTTTGTCCAATCTTTGGTTTTTTTAGCTTCCTGCCTGTCGTTTATAAGTTTGTCTATTTTTCGTATCATTATATCATCAACTCCATACTGAAAATAGATATATGGGTCTTGATAACCTATACCTAGTATTTTTTCTATAAATTTGAGTCTGTTGGCTGTGAGTTTTTTGAGTTTTTTCTCTTTTGGGTTTTTTTGAAGCTTTTCGAAACTATCGGCTATCATATCATCTACGGCCACTAGTGCTTTGGAGCTATTCATATCATCGTCAAGTGAGTTTTTGATATCTTGTATCACCTCTATACCATCTGGCATAGTGCCATATATGAGCTTTTTGAGGCGATACAATCTATCAAGCCGTTTTTTGCTAGAGATTAGCCCACTTTCGCTGAAGTTAAAGTCGGTCGCATAGTTGGTAGCAAGCATATAATACCGCACCACTTCGCCTTGGTGTTTTTGCAAAATATCTTTAAGATAAAAGCTGTTGCCAAGAGACTTGCTCATCTTTGTGCCATCTATATTTACAAAGCCGTTGTGTATCCAGTATTTTGCTAGCTCTTGACAGTGGCAAACTCTCGTCTGTGTGGCTTCATTTTCGTGGTGTGGAAAGATCAAGTCCGCTCCGCCTCCATGTATATCTACCGCATATGGCAAACTTTTGTCCGCTAGATAGTTGTCTATCATAGCACTACACTCTGTGTGCCAACCGGGTCTGCCACTACCAAATGGGGCAGGATAATATATGTCAGTGTCGCTAAACTTCCACAGGGCAAAATCTTTTTGGTCTTTTTTCTCTTTGTGGTGAGCTACTCTTTGCTGGTCATTTGTATCTGCCCTCTTGCCACTGATACAGCCGTAGTCTTTGTCTGCAGAGATGTCAAAATATATGCCATCTGGTAGACTATAAGCTTGTGAGTTTTGTAGCATTTTACTTATCATATCTATCATGGCAGATATATTGTCTGTGGCTTTTGGTTCTATGGTATTTGGCAATATATTTAGCAGTTTCATATCCTGTTTGTAGCACTCTATATAGTATGAGGTTAGTTGTTCTAGCGTTTGGTCTGTAGTTTTGAGTTTAGCTAGTATCTTGTCGTCTATATCTGTGAAGTTTTTGGCTATAGTTACATCGTAGCCAGAGAGGCTTAAAACCCTATGAAGTAGATCAAATACTACAGCACTACGACAATGCCCCAGATGAGTCCAGTCATATACAGTAGGTCCACACACATATATAGTCGCCTTGCTGGCTACTTGTGGCACGAAAGGGATCTTTGCTTTTGTAATATGGTTATAAAATCGTAAGATAAGTCCCCCTTTCCAGATACCCAAACACACATCAAGAAAAGTCGCCTTGCTGTGTTCCCACCCTGGGGCAGTCTCTTTAAGTGATATTGTTCGGGTCTAAAAAGAGGTATTCAATATAAAAATATATATTCAACACCTATTTTGTAGCATTTTATCATATTTATCTTAATCTTATAGCAAAATTTATAAAATTTGGATAAAATTGTCTATTATGAAAAATTTCCAGCAAACATTTTTGAAAAATATAGAGTTGATAGTCGCTATTTTTTTATTTGTCATAGCGGTAGCGACCGACAGTCTTATATCTATCATCATATATCTTTTGTATTTTATCATACTAGTAGAGATAGTCAAAGCCGTAACCAACTTTATCCAAGAAAAAAAGGTCCAGCTAAGACAGCTCATAGATGCATTTATAGTGCTAACTTTACGAGAATTTATAGTCAATGTAGTCAAGATAAACAAAGAGAACATAGATAGCCTAGAGAGACTTTTGAACTCTAGCACAAACTTTCAGATACTTATATTTAGTGTTGTTTTGCTCTTTTTATTTTTTTTGCGGTGGCTCTCTATCAAAACAACTCCAGAGAACATTTGCAACATAGATAGTTGCGAAAGTAGGTGCTAAATATGATCAATGTAGCCATAGTAGGAGTGAGCGGTTTCACAGGACTTGAGCTAGTGCGGATAGTTCTACGGCATAGCAAATTTCATATAAACTATGTATCCAACAGCACAGGCGGACAAAGCCTAGCACAGATACACCCCGAACTACACGGAGTGCTAGATATGACAGTGTCAAAAACCAGCATAGAGGATATAGCGGACAAATCCCAGCTTGTGTTTTTAGCCGTGCCGCATCAAACTGCTATGAGTATAGTGCCAAAACTTTTGCAAAAAGGTCTCAAAGTGGTCGATCTAAGTGCGGACTATAGACTAGATGTGGCTACATATGAGACTGCCTATTGTCCCCATACAGACCAAACAAACTTGCCGTATGCTACATATGGTTTGCC
This sequence comes from Arcobacteraceae bacterium, assembly GCA_029934475.1. Classification (GTDB taxonomy): domain Bacteria; phylum Campylobacterota; class Campylobacteria; order Campylobacterales; family Arcobacteraceae; genus B24-G6. The sequence continues at coordinate 26,910 of JAOZMC010000001.1, read as the reverse complement.
AGAGTTTTATAGCAAAGATATAGCCACCACATCACTAGTGGCAAATCCTGGATGCTATCCTACTGCTACACTACTGGGGCTTATGCCGTTTGTGCCATATATCAAGCCAAACACACCTGTGTTTATAGATGCCAAAAGTGGAGTCAGCGGAGCTGGCAAAAAGCTAAGCACCACAACATCCTATATGCATATCCAAGAAAACAGCTTTGCTTATAATCCACTAGTCCATAGACACAGCTACGAGATAACATATATACTAAAAAACCTCACACAGCAAAGCTGGGATATAAACTTCGTGCCACATATTTTGCCTGTGTCTCGTGGTATGCTCACATCTATATATCTCCAACTAGACCAAACCATAGACCCAAACAAAATTTTAAAAGAGTATTATAAGAAAGATAAATTTATAAGAATTAAAGAAAAGCCACCTACTATCAAAGAGACATCACATACAAACTTTTGCGACATTTTCGTAGCTACAAAAGGTCAAAACCTGTTTATAAACAGTAGCATAGACAATCTATCCCGTGGGGCAAGTAGCCAAGCGGTGGTCAATGCAAACATCATGTTTGGTTTTGATGAACGACTTGGAGTGCTGTAGAAAATCGGTATAGCCAATTTTCTACTTCTCTATCATTTTACGATGGTGGCAAATGCCCCTTCACTAGTAGCGATACATCTGTCTATATCATCATCGCTCATAGCGGTGTTGATAAACCCTGTCTCGTATTGACTACATGCAAAGTAGTAGCCGTGTGTCAGCATATGGTTGAAAAATATATTAAATCTATCAAAATCACACCTGCCGACTTGTGCCATATTTACAGGAGCAGTATCACAAAAGAAAAATCCAAACATACTGCCTCTTGTGTTTATTTGTAGTGGCACATCGTATTTGTCTGCCATCTTTTTAAGTCCATTGACTAGTCTTTGGGCTTTTTGGTTTAACCTATCATATATAGTTTTATCTGCTTTGAGTTTCTGCAAACTTTTTAGACCTGCACTCATAGCTACTGGGTTGCCGCTTAGAGTTCCTGCTTGATATATAGGACCATCTGGGCTGAGTTGATTCATAATTTTCTCACTACTGGCAAATGCCCCTACAGGCATACCTGCTCCTATGACTTTGCCCCATGTTATGATATCTGGTGTAGTATCATATAGGCCACAAGCACCAAACAAACTGGCACGAAATCCACTCATAACCTCATCAAATATCAACATAGCTCCATGTCGGTCGCATAACTCTCGGCAAGCTTGCAAAAACTCACTTGATGCTGGCACTAGACCCATATTGCCAGCTATCGGTTCTACTACTACACATGCTATGTCGGTGTTGTTGGCAAAGCACTCTTCAAGTTTAGCTATATTGTTGTATTCACTCAATATCGTATGCTTGACAAGGTCGGCAGGAACTCCAGGGCTACTAGGTGTGCCAAATGTCGCCATACCACTACCAGCAGACACCAACAAACTATCACTGTGTCCATGATAACATCCGTCAAACTTGACTATGTTGTCTCTGTTTGTGACACCACGAGCTAGTCGTATAGCACTCATGACTGCTTCCGTGCCACTACTGACAAACCGCACCTTGTCTATGAAGCTAAACATATCTGTTATCTCTTTTGCAAGTTCTGTTTCTACAACTGTAGGAGCGCCAAACGATAGACCTCGTTTGACTGCTTTTATCACTTCATCTTGTATATCTTCATCGCAGTGACCAAATATCAAAGGCCCCCAACTTTGCACAAAATCCAGATATCTGTTGCCATCTATGTCAAACATATATGCTCCGCTTCCGTGTGATATAAACGGCGGAGTGCCACCTACAGAACCGAAACTTCTCACTGGACTATCTACACCACCGGGTATGACACTTTTTGCTTTTATAAACTCATCTTTGCTTTTATTTAACATATTTTTCCTTTTTATTTATTTATGTTATATTATCTAAAACTTCTAAATATAAAGCCAATCAAACCTATCCGGTGCCAATCGTTTGACTAGCGATGATGTTGGGTCATCTATAGTTTGTATAGATAGTGTCCCCATTTACAAGACCAAGTTGAACTATTTTTCTATATTGTGTTGTAGTCTGTCAAGTATTTGAAACAAACAAAATGTCACTACAAATATAAAAAATCCAGGAAAGAAACTAACCCACCAAGCGATATCTAGTATAGCTCTGCCATCGCTTATTAGTCCGCCCCAGCTCATAGCAGGTGGATTGATACCAAGTCCTAGAAAACTCAAGCCAGACTCTGCGAGGATCGCTCCTGCTACTGCGAAAGTCCAAGATACTAGCAAGATGGGCGATATGATGGGGGTGTAGTATTTTATCAATATCTTGAGACGACTCACACTGGCTATGTTTAGTATGTCTATATATGGCTTGTCGGTTATCTCATAAGAGAGCGAACGGATAAGTCTAGCCGTGCCCATCCACCCTGTGATACTTAGCACCAGCACCAGCACCACAGCAGAAGCATCGATATAGCTTATGATAGCAAGTAGCAAGAAAAATGTAGGAAATGTCAAAAACAGATCTATGACTATAGTGGTGGTCTTGTCTATAGCACCTCTAAAATACCCTGCCGTCACTCCTACCATAAGCCCCACAAATACAGATATAGTAGCACTAGCGAAGCCTATAGTTAGCGACACTTGACCGCCTTGAAGCACTCGTGCAAATATATCACGACCTAGTCTATCTGTGCCAAATATATGTGACCAACTAGGAGCAGACAATATCTTTGCAGAGTTTAGCTCGTATGGTGATATATCATAAAAATATGGCATCGCAAATATAGCGACTATCAATATAGCCAACGACCACAATGATATCTTAAATAGATTCATAATATACAAGTGAGCTTTTGCCAAATTTTTTGCTCTTTTTGTGTTTGTATCTGCCTATAGTTTTGGGCATATCGTAGTCGCTTTGTGATTCAAATGCTACTAAATATATGTTGCTATTTGTTATATTTTCTATCATATCAAAGACCTTTTTATATATACCATCTACCACATCGTCAAACGGAGGATCGATATACAGCACTATGGATTTGTCTTTGTTTATCTGCTGTAAAACTTGTGGAGTCTTGACAAAACTATCGCCATATATACATATAGTTTTTTCTGTGTCTATAGCACAGTTTTTTCTCAATATATCATATGAGTTTTTATCTTGTTCTATAAGATAGCACTCGCTAGCCCCACGGCTAAGAGCTTCTAGCCCTATACTTCCACTACCAGCAAAACACTCCACAAACACCTTGTCTATGATATCGTATTGTAGCACATTGAAAAACGACTCCTTTAAGATCGACTTGCTACTTCTTGTGGTTTTTAGATCTGGAAGTAGTAGTCTTTTGTTTTTATGTATCCCCGCTATGATAGAAGTAGTCAGAGGTTTCACTGCTATTTGAACCAGTTTTTTGCTTTTTTAAGTATATCTTGGAACTTTTTTTCGTTTGGTTTGCTCTGTATGCCAAAGCTTTTTTGCAGTTCCTCTAGTAGCTTTTTTTGTTTGGCATCTATCGTTTTTGGATATACTATCTTTAGCTGGACTATAAAGTCGCCCTTGCGGTGGGAGTTTACATTTGGTACACCATCGCCTCTAAATACAAAATGCTCCTTGTCCTTGCTGTTTGGTGGGACTTTTAGCTCCAAAGTTCCGTCCAGACCTGGCACATCTATCACACAGCCTAGCGCTATCTGTGTGAAAAAGACAGGCACTTCTAGATATATATCGTCATCATGTCGTTCATAATGCTCATCTTTTTTCACAACTATGCTTATATATAGATCTCCTCTACTCCTATCTGGAGCTATGTTACCTTTGCCTCCTACTCTTATACGGTTACCACTATTTACTCCAGCTGGTATATCTACTTTAAATCTAGTCTCTTTGGTCTCAAAGCCTTGACCACCACAGTCACTACATCTAGCAGTAGCAGACTGACCACTTCCTTGACAGTGCGGACAAGTTTGTGCAAATGTCATAAATCCTTGTTGTGTGTGTATCTCTCCTACACCATCACAAGAGCTACACCGACCTAGCTTTCCATCTTTTGCTCCTGTAGCTTTGCAGCTTTTGCATGGGGTTTTGTAGCTATAGCTGACCTCTTTTTGCACTCCTTTTATCGCTTGGATAAATTCAACTTGTAGCTCTATCATCATATCTAGCTCGTAGCTGTAGCTTTTGGGCTTTTGTCGCTGACCAAACCCACTTTTGAACATATTTTCAAACATACTGCTAAGATCGTCAAACCCTCTAGCAGAGCCTCTGCCACCGCTAGTTTGATTTGCTGCTTCTTTGCCATATCTATCATATAACTCTCTTTTTTTATCATCGCTTAACACTTGGTATGCTTCGTTGACTGCTTTGAAGCTCTCTTCTGCTTTTGTATCTCCTGGATTTTTATCTGGATGATACTTCATCGCCATCTTTCTATATGCCTTTTTTATCGTAGTTTTATCCGATGTTTTACTTATATTCAACACCTCATAATAACACAAATCAACCAATCTAAACTCCTATCTTCAATATTTCGTATTGGAGATACCATATCACTATAGATACGATATATCCTGCGAGTATCATCCACGCATATCGCAAGTGTGCCGTAAATGTATATACTCCCGGTAGTTTGCCCATGACCCCTACTCCAGCAGCCGAGCCAAACGATATGAGACTACCGCCTACACCTGCTGTCAGTGTGACTAGCATCCACTGCTCTAGTCCCATAGATGGCGAGGCTTTCAACACGGCACTCATTACTGGCACATTGTCCACGATGGCACTCAAAAACCCTACGGCTATATTTGACCATGTAGGACCTAGTATATGTGGGTCATAAACCACGGCTGCCAGACCTAGCCAACCTATAAAATACAGTGCCCCTACGGCGGCTAATATACCAAAGAAAAAGAGCAATGTGTTGTTTTCAATCTTTGACATAGAGTTAAATACACCAAAGCCTTGACCGTGTCTAACTTTCAAACAATAGTCAAAAAGTTTAAGAAGTGACAAACCAAACATCATACCCCACATAGCAGGCATATGCAAAACCTGATGAGTCATCACAGCACTAAAGATAGTAAATACCCCCAAGCCCATCACTATATTTGCTCCTTTTTGCACTGTGGGTACTTTTTCTGTGCTGTCTGGTGTGGCTGGACAAGTTTGTGGCACAACTTTTGACAACAAAAATGCTGTAGCTAGATAACCCAATATAGATGCCGGAAACAAAAACAAAAAGTCCACAAACTCACCCTTGCCAGCAGTCCATGCCATGAGAGTAGTGATATCCCCAAAAGGACTCCAAGCCCCGCCTGCATTTGCTGCTACTACTATGTTGATAGCTCCTGGGACTAGAAAGGCTTTGTTTTTTCGTTCTATGGTTATAAGCACTGTTGATAGTATCAAAGCCGTGGTCAAGTTGTCTGCTATGGGAGATAGGAAAAATGCCAAAAGCCCAGTAAGCCAAAAAAGCTGCCTATATGTGTAGCCTTTGGATACGAGGTTGTATTTTAGTTTTTCAAATATACCCATATGTATCATAGTCTCTATATATGTCATAGCCACAAACAAAAAGAAAAATATCTCTGCGATTTCTAATATCAAGTGTTCTACTTGTGTGTGAACCAGATCCATATCTAGTCCATTTAGACTATAATACAATGCTATAAGCATAAACATAAATGTCCCTATAAACAATGCAGGCTTTGCTTTGTCTATGTGGTATTTCTCTTCTGCTGCCACGAAATAGTATCCTACTACAAATATGACAAGAGAACTTATACCCACCCAAGTCATAGTCAAGTCACCACCACTAGGACCTCCACTAGCAAATAAATTTAAGCATATCAATGCCAACATCAAAACAATCTTCATCTTTTTTCCTTTTTTTGTATAAAATGTGCTCCTATAGAGCTAGTGTTTGCCACGGCTTCTTGGACTATAGATATAGCCACCAAAAGTCGCAGATACAGTAGTCGCCCTATATCTAGATTAGAGATCTGCTGTAGTTTATCCAAAGTTTCTTTTAGATCCTCTGTGTTTCGTATTATGCCGACATGTTTCCACATCGTAGCTCGTAGCTTTTCTTTGAGTTTCTTGTCTTGAGGTTTTTGCAATATATAATCTTTTTGTGGATTGGTAAACTTCTCAATATCTATATGGAACTGATTTTTCATACTTTGTAGGACTACTAGTTTTGAAAACACAAGTCCCTCCAGCAGTGAGTTAGATGCTAGACGATTTGCTCCGTGCACTCCTGTCCGTGCTACTTCACCTATAGCGAACAAGTTTTTGCAGTCTGATACTAGCCCATATTTGTCTACTTTGATACCGCCCATACTATAGTGAAAAGCAGGAGATATAGGCACTTTGTCGCTTGGCAAATCGTAGCCCATATCTACAAAGTTGTGATAAATATTTGGAAATCGTCTCTTAAACTGCTTTTTTGTAAAATTACTTAAATCCAAGTATATCTTTGACTCTGTTTTTTTGATATAGTCAAATATAGCACGGCTAACAATATCTCGTGGTGCTAGCTCAGCTGAGCTGTGATAATCTCGCAAAAATGCATAGCCATCCTCATCTACTATCTTTGCACCCTCGCCTCTCAAGGCTTCTGTGAGAAGTTGCTTTTGGGCTGTGGTTTGCTCCACATATACTGTAGGGTGAAACTGCATCAAGTGCATATCGGCTAGTGTTATCCCTTTTTCGACACAGATGCCTTGTATATCGCCAGATATTGTCGTAGAGTTGGTATGATACTGATATATAGAACCTACTCCGCCAGAAGCTAGTATAGTGTTGTGAGCAAATACTCTTTTGATATGGTTGTCACAAAGTAGCTCCACCCCATAGCATATACCATCTTGAGACAATATATCTACTACGATAGAGTTGTCTATGATCTCATGGCGACACTGTTTCAACAAAAACAGATGTAACTGCCTACCTGTAGCATCACCGTTTGCATGCAAAACTCGGCTTTTGCTATGAGCTGCTTCTTTTGTGTATGCTAGGCTACCGTCTGGATTTTTGTCAAACTCCATACCATCGTCTATAAGCTCGTCTATGGTTTGTCTGGAGTGAGAACTCATAGTCCGGACGATATCTATATCGTTTTGAAACACTCCAGCTTGAAGTGTGTCGTCTATGTGTGAGTTGATATCACTTTCATCTATAGCTGTAGCTATGCCACCTTGGGCAAAAAATGTATTGCATTGCCACGGCGACTTTTTGCATACTAGCAGGACTTTTTTGTCTGCTGGTATATATCTAGCTGCATTTAGTCCAGCTACTCCACAACCTACGATAAGATAGTCATATATCATATGGTGCTGTTGTTCTCTATATATGTTGGGTCGCCTTTGTGACCACAACCTACTACAACCAAAAGCAAACTCAAGCAAAATAAAATAGTCTTAAAAATTTTCATGAGAGTATTATATCATATTAAACTTAAGGTCACCTCTAAAAACCTCAATACACATAATAATATTTGCTGACTTTTGCTTTTGCATATGGCTTGACGATTGCTTCTTTGTGGTTTTGGTTGTTATCTAGCACTTTTATCACTTTGCCTACTTTTAGTCCTGCGTAAAATATACCGTCCAGACCGTTCGTCGCTACCTCATCGCCTACTTTTATATCACTAAATATAGGAATATACTTGACTATGATGTTTTTGCTGTTTTTTTGCCCATGTGTTATACCAAAAGCTTTGTTGTCGCCCACATACACTCCGTAGTTTGCTTTTTCATCGTGGTTTAGATATATTAGCGGTTTGTTTTTTTCTAGCTTGACTATGCCTGCTGCAAAATTATCCAATATAAGTCCAGATATGGTCGTGATATTTTTGTCCAAACTTATCCAAAATCTACTTGATTTGTATATATTTTGCACCGATATCACTCTAGCTATGGTTGTATCTTTTTTGTTTGGAATATCAAGTTTTTCAAATACTACTTGGTCTTTGTAAAATTCCAAATCTCTTGATAGTAGCATAGACTGTTCTTTTAGTTTTATTGTATATTCTTGTAGTTGGATTATCCACTTTTTCTGCTCTGTGTGTCTTTGTGCTATATTGCTTATAGTTTGATATATTTTGTCATAATATTTTGATATTTTGATATTTATATTTTCTACACGATTTGATACGATATTATCAAACCGAAAAAGATATATTAGCCCTATCAAAAATAGAGCCAAAAATATCAAAAGCGACTTATACATTTGTAATTAGTTTGAGTAAATTTTCATCCTCTATCACTTTGGCTACACCTCTAGCTACTGCTAGTAGAGGGTCTTCTGCTACTTGAACATTTAGCTTGATGACATGTGACAAGTATGTGTCTATGCTTCGTATCAAAGCACCGCCACCAGTTAGGACTATGCCATTGTCGACTATATCGCCTGCTAAGTCAGCTGGCATATCTTCTAGCACATTTCGTATAGCTGTAGCTATCTCTTTGAGTGGTTCTTTTAGAGCATCTTTGATATCTGAACTAGTTAGCTCTATAGTTGACAAAAAGCCACTGCCATCTCGCCCCTTGACTAGCATCTTGACAGGTTCATCAAGCTCATATGCTGAACCTATCGCAAACTTGATGTTCTCTGCTGTTCGCTCTCCTATGTTTAGGTTGGTCGTCTGTCGGACATAATCCACTATAGCTCTGTCAAATCTATCTCCAGCTACTTTGATAGATTTGCTAAGCACTAGCCCTCCTAACGATGTCACTCCTATCTCTGTAGTGCCTCCACCTATATCTACTATCATATTGCCACATGGTTCATTGACTGGTATGCCAGCTCCTATAGCTGCCACCATAGGCTCTTCTACCAGAAATACTTGTCGCGCACCTGCACTCAATGCACTTTCGTATACTGCTTTGCGTTCCACCTGTGTGATACCATATGGTATACATATAACTATACGAGGCCGCACAAACGATCGTCTGTTGTGTGCTTTTTCTATAAAATATCGTATCATCCGCTCTGTCATCTCAAAATCCGCTATGACACCGTCTCGCATAGGTCGTATCGCTTTTATATCTCTAGGCGTTTTGCCTATCATATCTTTGGCTACTTTTCCCACTGCTAGTATCTTGCTAGAGCCGTTTTTATCCTCCTTTATCGCTACAACCGATGGTTCATTGATGATGATACCTTTTTTTCCTATTGATACTATGGTGTTGGCAGTGCCTAAGTCTATAGCCATATCATCGCTAAACATTCCTATTAAATTGTCTAAAAACATCTTATTTTTCCTTTTCTTTCTTTTTTGTATTTTGAACCATATCTTTGGTTATGGTCATCTTTTTTCTCTTGCTGTCTGGCAGCTCAAACATGATATCTAGCATGACAGTCTCAAGTATAGACCGCAATCCCCTAGCCCCTGTATGTCTGTCTAGTGCCTTTTGTGCTATAAGTCGCACCGCATCATCGTCAAAGCTCAGCTCCACATCATCTAGCTTAAACAGCTTTTTGTATTGTTTGACAAGCGAGTTTTTGGGCTTTTGAAGTATATGTATCATATCATCCAAAGTGAGCTGATTTAGCACCGCTATCATATGAAGCCTACCTATAAGCTCTGGTATCAAACCATAATGCACCAAATCATCCGGCGATATAGATTGGACTATATTTTCTGTAGCTTTGTGTGTTATTTTTTGTTGGTTAAACCCCATAGAGTTGCCGCCAAGTCTTTTGGTGATAATCTTGTCCAGCCCATCAAATGCACCACCACATATAAACAATATATTTGTAGTATCTACGACTATAGGTTTCTCTCCGGGGTGCTTTCTGCCACCATTTTGCGGGACATTTACTTCGCTTCCTTCGATTATCTTCAAAAGTGCCTGCTGGACTCCTTCTCCTGATACATCACGAGTGATAGAGCGGTTTTCACTCATCCTAGCTATCTTGTCTATCTCATCTATAAATATTATACCGTTTTGTGCTTTTTGCACATCGCCATCACTAGCATTTAGCAGTCGTGTCAGGACATTTTCTACATCGTCTCCTACATATCCAGCTTCCGTGAGACTAGTAGCATCGGCGATAGCCAGTGGCACATCGAGATAAGAAGCTATAGTTTGAGCGAAAAGTGTCTTGCCACTACCAGTAGGACCTATGAGTAGCAAGTTTGACTTTGCCAGTGTAGTGTCATCATCTTTGATATCTTTAAATATCCTTTTGTAGTGGTTGTATACTGCTACACTTAGAGATTTTTTGACATCCTCTTGACCTATGATATATTTGTCTAGTACCGCCTTGAGTTGCGATGGAGTAGAGAGTTTTTGGGGTGGGGTGGTTTTGGTCTTGGTCTTTTGGTTGTTGATTATCTCATGTGCTGCGACTATACACTCTTTGCATATAGATGCATGCTCTCCAGATATCGTAGGATTTTTTACTGTATCTTGTTGCCCACAAAAGTCGCATATTATCTTGCTCATCGTCTCTTCCTAGCAAATGCTATGCCACGATTTGTATTTGCTACAAACTGGCACAATACTTTCACATGGTTGTTTGTAGTTGTCTGTAATATCTGTATAGCTGTGTCTGTGATCTGTCCTGATGATTCAAATATCTGTTTGTATGCCTTTTTTATCTCACCTATATCTTCTCTGGCAAAATTTCGGCGAAGTCCTGTGATATTTAGTCCTCTGACTACCGCTCTGTTGCCCTCACATATACAATACGGAGGCATATCTTGCACCAGTATAGACCCACCGCCTACCATAGCATATGTGCCTACTAGACAAAACTGGTGTATAGCCGTCATGCCACCTATGATACAGTTGTCTGCTAGTGTTACATGTCCTGCGATAGCACATGAGTTTGCTATGACTATGTTGTCTCCTAGCACACAGTCGTGTCCTATATGAGAGTGTGCCATGAGTAGATTGCCACTACCTATAACAGTAGTGCTGTTTTTGCTACCTTTGGTGCCTGTGTTTATGAGTGTATGCTCTCGTATTTTGTTGTTATCGCCTATTGTTAGTCGTGATCTTTCGCCGTCATATTTGAGGTCTTGTGGTATAGTGCCTAAAACTGCATGCGAAAAGATTTGATTGTTTTGTCCTATGGTCGTGTCACCATCTATGACACAAAATTTTGCCACAGTGGTGCCGCCACCTATGACGACATCTTTGCCTATAGTGGTATATGCTCCTATAGTAGCTGTGGGGCTTATGCGGGCTCCTTGTTCTACGATAGCTGTGTGGTGAATATTTGTCAAGATTATTTGTCCACTATCATAGCTTTGAGATTTGCCTCACAGACCAAAGTATCCTCTACATATGCTCTAGCACCTAGGACTATGAGAGTTTTTCGCTGTTTTAAAATATCTACATGATACACTAGCTTGTCTCCGGGTCGCACTGGACTTCGAAACTTTGCACCATCTATACTCATAAAATAGACCACCTTTTGTTTTGCTTCCTCTTCAGTGTATCCAGCACTTTCAAATGCCAGCAAACCACCAGCTTGAGCCATACCTTCAAGTATCATCACTCCGGGATATATGGGGTGTCCGGGGAAGTGTCCTTGAAACACTGGTTCGCTTATGCTTACATTTTTGTATGCTATTATCGTCTTGCCTGTTTGTATCTCATCTACTCTGTCGACAAGCAAAAACGGATACCTATGTGGTAAAATATTTTGTATTTGCATTACATCCAATTTAAATCCTTTTGATTTTTGAACTATTTTATCTAAAATTTATAAAAATAAGTTTGTGATACAGATAAGTTCAACTTGTCAGCGAAATATCACCAAAGTTTTGATGGCACATTTGCTTCGGTTAAATTACTATCAAGGTGAAAAATATCAAATGTAGCTACATTTGATACATCCCAACTGCTTATATTTTGATCAAAGCTTTCAGCTTTATAAAACATTTGTGACATATTTGTCACCTTTGAAGTATCCCACCCGCCTATATCTTGATCGAAAGATGTTGCATCTTGAAACATTGCACTCATGTCTTTAACTTTTGAAGTATCCCAATCACTTATATTTTGATCAAAGCTTGAAGCACTATTAAACATCCAACTCATACTCTCTACACTTGAAACATCCCAAGCACCTATGTCTTGATTAAAAGATGGCATACCTACAAACATGTATGCCATATTTTCTACATTTGAAACATCCCAACTAGTTATATTGTGTGAAAAACTCGTAGCTTCGGCAAACATACCGCTCATATCTGTGGCTTTTGATGTATCCCAGTTGCTTATGTCTTGATCAAATGCTATAGCACTGCTAAACATCCAGCTCATATCATCTACATTTGATACATCCCAGCTGCTTATGTCTTGGTTGAAAACCAAAGCACCATCAAATAAAGTATTCATACTATCTATATTTGATACATCCCAGCTAGAAATATTGCCATTGAACTTTTTTGCATTCATAAACATAGCTACCATACTTTTGGTTTGGCTCAAATTTGGTGTATCTGTAGCACTCATAACCATATTTTCACATCCTGCAAATGCTTGGAGCATGCTTAGCCATACATTATCGCCCCACTGTTTTATATCCAAAAGCTTCAAGTTGTCGCCATTTGCTTGAGCATTATTACCAAGCCCTTGATAAATAGCAGGAAAAACACCTTTTATAGCTATATTATATGTTCCAGCACTGTCGTATTGGCAACTGTAGTTGCCATCTATATTTGTGGCAGTTGCCTCAAAGTCGCTACCATCGTAGTTACAATCAACTTGATAACTGTATCTATAAAGCTGCGGTATTGTGCCTATAGCAAACTCGTGGTCTTCGCTGGTGCCGTTATTGTCTGTCTTGACCGTGATAATATACGGCACTTGTATATCATAGCCATCTGTAGAAGCAGTAGAGCCACCGCTACTAGCTCCGCCGCCACCGCCTCCGCCACAGCCTATCAAAAGCAGAGCAAAGCCCAAAGATATTGTCATAGTGTTGAGATTTTTCATATTTATCCTTTTGTCTATTGTATCATAATTTTCTTAAGGCTAACTTAAATTTTTTTGGATATTATATCAAAAACAGGATTATAAGTGCAAATAAAAGTTCTCATAGCCTTGATAGTGGCGATATTGGGCTACTTCGTGGGTGATTTTGACACACACGACCAGCCACCAACTACCGACAAGACCAAAAAAGATGAAAAATATTATCAAAAGATATTTTGCAAAAACAAAAACGGTCGCATAGAAGTAGTGCTGGAGGACCGCACGAGGGTTGATTGTCTCACGGCTACACATGCTATAGAGGTGGATTGGGCGAAAAAGTGGGCGGAGGGAATAGGTCAGGCACTATACTATGGCATAAAAACAGACAAGCGACCAGCGGTGGCACTGATAGTAGGAGCAAAAGACCAAAAACATCTAAAACGACTAAGAACAGTCGCCAAATCTCACAATATAAAGGTATATATCATCAAAAGATAAAATCGTTTTTTATATTTGAATCATCTGATTAAACAACAGGCTCATTGAAGGAGTAGTTTTTCACAGAAACTTTTACAGGAAATATTTTTTCAGGAAACATTTTTTGCAAGCAAAAATCGCCACGGCTACTTTTGGCGAAAATTAAACCCTATCGCAATCCCGTATTTATTTGGGGCCAATCGTCCAACAAGCGATAATATTTGGTCCTCTATAGTTTGCTGTAGTTTTTATCTTATCTAGTCTTAAGAGCAATTCAAAAACTATTTGATACCTTGTTCATCTAGTATCTTATAAAACTTACATCCAGCTTTTGTGCCACCGTCGCATGTCTTTTTATACAACTGCTTGGCTCTTTGGTTGTCTTGTGTAGTGCCTATGCCTCTAGCGGACATATGTCCTAAGTTTAGACACCCTGCCATATCGCCACTATCGCATGCTTTTGCAAACAACTCCACAGCCTTTTGCTTGTCTTGTTTGACTCCGCTACCTTTTATATATAGGTATCCTAGATAACAACATGCTTTCATATACTTACCATCGCATGATTTTTGATACATCATGGCTGCTTTTTGTTTATCTGATTTGCCATCGGTTGTGTATTCGTAGCTATAACCCATATCAAAGCAACTTGCCATATCTCCACTATCGCATGCTTGTTGTGGGGTTTGTGTCTTTTGTGGTGTTTTCACTGCTGACTTTTTGCTTTGTTTGGTTTGGTTTTGCTTTGAGTCTTTGTCGCTACTTGATGTCCATTGACATCCTGTTGATAGTAGTGCCGATACTACTGCTACTACTAATATGCTTTTTGATTTCATGATTTTCCTTTTGTTATTTTGATATTTTATCGTATAAAAATAAATTTTATAGGTGGCATTGACCTACAACTTAAATACCATACTTACAAACACTAGGATATATAGTCCTAGTATCATGCTTTTGTAGTTTTTGGTGGTGGTCTTTTCTTTGATAACAATACCTATATATACACCTACTACCGATGCGGTGGCTACTACCAAACCATCGTTATAGTTCATAAGACCAGCAAATCCCAACGACAACAACCCAGCCGTGGAGCTAAACACCACAAAAAACAGCCCCAAACTTGAGGCATCTTTGAAGTTGTAGTATAGATACGATATAAGTATAGGGGTCAACAGCACAGACCCACCTACTCCTATACTCATAGCAAACAGACCTATGAAAAACCCTACGACATATAGCAAAAACATATTGTGAGACTTTTTGGTAGTTACCTTGTCGTGAGTAGTTCGCGATATTTTGTATATGGCAAAACACACGACCGCTAAAAAGATGTATTTCAATGACATATCGCTTAGATACATGATGACAAACGAGCTAAACAGCCCGCCACTGAAGCCACCAAACCCCAGCACTAGCCCATCTTTTAGGACTGATTTGTTTTTGTGATAGTTTAACATGGTGCCAAAAACAGATGTGAAAACCATCTGCAATATAGATATAGATATGGCAGTTTTCATATCATATCCCACAGACATAAGCATAGGGATCAGCAACATACCGCCACCTACACCAAAAAACCCACCGACAGCACCAGCAAAAGTGCCAAATATCACCAATAATATCGTCATGCTACATAATACTAAAAACAGATAAAATATAGCACAAAAAAGAGAAAAAAGCGATATTTTCCTGTTTTTTGTGATACTTTAAGCAAAACAAGATAAAATGTATAAATTTTTCGGAGTGTAGCGCAGTCTGGTAGCGCACCTGGTTTGGGACCAGGGGGTCGGAGGTTCGAACCCTCTCACTCCGACCATATATGGTAGGTATAGCTCAGTTGGTTAGAGCGTCTGGTTGTGGTTCAGAAGGTCGTGGGTTCGATCCCCATTACTTACCCCATGTTATTATGCTCTGTATGCTTCCTTAGCTCAGCTGGATAGAGCAACGCCCTTCTAAGGCGTAGGTCACACGTTCGAATCGTGTAGGGAGTACCATTTATTTTGTTTGTTTTATCTTTTTTGGATATAATAGACTACTTTTTGCGGATGTGGTGAAATTGGTATACACGCTAGACTTAGGATCTAGTGCTTTACGGCGTGAAGGTTCAAGTCCTTTCATCCGCACCATCTTATATGTTTTATGAACAAAACAAACAACAACACTCGATTTATTTTATTTTCTTGCAGGCATCTGGACTTAGATAGGCAGCTTTGGAGCAACCAAAAGTATAAACCCAGCCTAAACATAGAAACTTTGGGTATTTTAAATATTTTGTGGTATTATGTGACTATTAGGAGTTTGTCATGATGGTATTTACTACGATGTTTGTGTCGGTTATAATTTTGGGATTGTTGTATTATTTTTTGATACGGTATCTGCCTTGGGCGGTGCTGGGTTATATAGTCGTAGCTGGTGTAGCGGTGCTATGCTTTATGTCTGGGACGGTGCATTTTAGCTATATTGGTATAGAGATATTGGGCTTTGGCTCGGCTGTGGTGTGGTGGCATTTTCGCAAAGCTAGACAAAATATAACATAATATTGATTTTGATTTTATCTCTACCTGCTGCCATATTAGTATCGAAATGTATCTATCTTGTATACCATAAACAGCAAAGTTCCCAGTCCTATAGCTAGTGCTATGAGTGCATATACCACTGTAAATCCTTTAGTTTTTTAATCTCTTGAAGTATCTTGACAAAAAGATAAAGCGTAACTAGGCTTATAAATACTATTATAAATATAGATAAGACAAGCTTGCATATATGTAGCAAATAAAAACTATTAAATACCCAGCCTGTGAGTGAGCTGTTAGCACAATCATGGTTATAAAAATAGCTTTTAAAAGCCTACAAACTCTTTCACTTCATCGATTTTCATAATGTATGGTGTCCCCATTCCATAAAACCGATTTGAAACAATTTTTTATTCCAACCATCTAAACTACCTTTTGTAGTCCGTTCTTTGCATTATAACATTTTTTTCTTAATCCTTTATAAAAAACTTCATTTGGTGTCAAATAATTCAGTGTTGAATGCAATCTCTCTTTGTTGTCCGTATTTACATATTCCTTTATCCCACTTCATATCTGCTTTATATCAAGATAACTTTTTGGATAGATATCTTTGTCCTTTATAGATCTACAAAATCGCTCTATGACTATATTGTCTATGCTTCTGCCCTTTGCATCCATAGATATAGCTATGTTGTTTTTCTTTAATATCTCAGTGTGTTTGACAGCCGTATATTGACTGCCTTGGTCTGTGTTTAATATCTCTGGTTTTTTGTATTTTTTGAGAGCATATTCCAGCACAGATGTAGTCAGCGACACATCCATAGTGTTGGATAGTTTCCACGATACTATCTTTTTCACAGAAACTTTTTTGCTTTGCAAAACCACTTCGTTAGACAAGGTACTCTTTGACTATCTCGGTTTTATCAAAACAAGAGAATCGCTTTTTTGCAAGAGCAAGAAATGTTTGCTGTAAATGCCAAAGAGATATTGTCCATAAACTGTTTTTTTCAGTTCTGTATGTTCTTAGGCAACAACTCATATTTGCTTGCTATCTCGTTTAAGCTTGTTTGCCCCTCTATTAACGTCAAAACAACCTTTGCTTTGAAGTCAGCTGTGTATCTCTTTCTTTTTCTACTCATTTTTTATCCTTTTTTATATTGTATCATATAGGAATAAAAATTGGTTGTAAATCGGTACTATTTTGTGAGGAGATTATATTATACTTGTAGCACACAAATAACCACTTATTTTGTTTGATTCTATCAGTTCAAATATAGTTTTTGCATCTTTACAAAAAGGCTCTCTTTGTAGCAATAGTCCAAAGCTATATTGGTATCAAGTAGTATTTTCATAGGTGTTTGTGAGTTAAATAATTTTTATAATCATCTTGATTTATATTGATATCTTTCAAGGCTCCATATAGACTATTTGTGATATTTTGTTTTTTGGTGTCTGTATGATTTGTCTTTGTTGTCTCTGTTGTGTTGAGTGGAAACAGTATAAACTCAAGCTCTTTGTCTATATATTCATCTGGTATCGTTATAGTTAGATTGTGTGTTGTTGGTCTTAGAGTTTGTCTTATCATTATGTTGCCTTTTTTTGATAATATCTCAATACAGCATATGTTAGCGATGTT
This sequence comes from Arcobacteraceae bacterium, assembly GCA_029934475.1. GTDB lineage: Bacteria > Campylobacterota > Campylobacteria > Campylobacterales > Arcobacteraceae > B24-G6. Next base: position 9,315 of record JAOZMC010000001.1, on the reverse strand, counting down.
GAGTTTGCATCGTCTATAAAGTAAATGGCGGACAAGGAGGGATTCGAACCCTCGGTACCCGTAAAGATACACACCCTTAGCAGGGGTGCGGTTTCAGCCACTCACCCACTTGTCCTGTCGCATTTTATCCAAAAAAAATAAATTTAACTAAATTTTGGCATATTTTCGCAAAATATAGCAAAATTTAGACAGCAAGTGCAAGATTTATCTTTTTTTGATACAATACCAAATGGAACAATATCATCTCAAAACCAAAGACAGGATAAATCTAGGTAGCTACTATACCAGCACGGAGCATACAAACACTGTGTGGAAGTTTGTCCGCTCTTACATAGATGACAGCTGGACTGTACTTGATAGCTCTTGTGGCTATGGCAACTTTTTATCGTATAATACAAGGTGTCAAAAGATAGGCAACGACATAGACAGCACGGCTGTGTCAAGTGCAAAAACAAACATACCCACAGCTAGGTTTTTCAACCACAATGCCCTGTATGATGTCAGTAGAGAAAAGTATGGTATATCAAAAGATAGCCGTCTATGTATAGTAGGTAACCCACCATACAACGACAAAACATCTATGATACGTAACGATATAAAAAAAGTCAAGTTTAGCATAGACACAGATATAGATACGAGAGATTTGGGGGTTTCATTTTTGCGTTCATATGCCAAACTTGATGCTGACATCGTGTGTGTATTGCACCCTTTGTCATATCTTATCAAAAAAGCAAACTTCAACTGCTTGAAAGATTTTGCAAAAAACTACAAACTCGTAAAAACAAAAGTTATTAGTAGCGATAGCTTCTCTCAAACATCAAAGACTATGCAGTTTCCTATAGTGATAGCTTTGTATCAAAAAGAGGAAAACGGTATGAGTTATGACTATATACAAAATTTTGATTTTGAATTGGAGAATAGTTTGATTTTTAAGCAAAACAACTATGACTATATCTCAAACTATATAGCCAAATATCCAAACAAATATGCGACTGTAGACAGAGACTCTATACTGTTTTGGACTATGAGAGATATAAACGCTTTGAGACGAAATAGAACCTTTGTAAATAAAAACAATCAAAATGCCATAATAGTCAAAAAAGATAAACTAGACTACTATATATATGTAGATGTGTTTAAAAGATATGCCAGTTGTGTGCCGTATTATCTCGGCAACTGTGATGTGATTATAGACGATGGTTTGTTTAAACAATACAAAAAATATTTTATATTGGATAGTTTGTTTTATCAACATCATCTAAGAAAATATTATGCTGTGTTTGATTTTGAACAAACTAAATACAAATCCATAGCAAAACAATATATAGAGAAGTATTTTAAAATATTATTAGGAGAGCATTATGCAAATAGCTAAAACAGACAAAACAAATAAAAAGATAGAGGCACTTGTGCCACTTACAACAACATCTGGAAAAATACGAATAAAAAAAGAAGCTCCATATTGGACTATGGTTTGCCATATGCGTCAAGAAGCAAGCCAATAGGACATGACAACTATATAGAATGGCAAATAGGATACGACATACACACAACAGACAAAAATTTTGACAAGACTACCCTCAAGCATATAACATTTGAAGCCTACAATGGCAAGACAAAATCGCTTTATGAGCTATCAGAGTATCTATTTTATTTTTATAGTTGGGGTGTTATATCAAGCAAAGAACTCACAAGTCTGAAGGAGTTTGTATCAAATATAGATGATGAAAATTTATTGGACAACCATAAGCATTGTCAAATAAAAAGAACACACCCAAGCGAAAAAACTATAAATAGTATCAAGTTCGATGCTATGACTATAGAATATCCACAACTAGTTCACAGGTTTGGTTCTCTTGAGATAATAGCACAGATAACTATAAGAGAAAAACAAAGAGCGGTAGGCACACAGCCTATGTTGTATTTTTGTTTTCCTATCTGTGAGCTTCAAACAAAAAATCTTATAGGAAGATGTACCAATAAAAAAGAGCTTTCAGTGTTTGTGTTTGACCAAAAAAACTGCTTCATAATCTTAGAGATGATGAAAATATTTGGTATGCTAAGCCCATCTCACAAAGCAGATACTATAGCTATCATAGATACTATCCAAAACTTTACAGCACCAGCATAGCATCACCATAAGAATAGAACCTATAGCCCCTATCTATAGCATCTTTGTATAGTTTCATAGTTTTTTGGACACCTACAAAAGATGCTACAAGCATTATCAAAGTAGATCTAGGTAGGTGAAAATTTGTCAACAATATATCGGTGAGCTGTGGTGGGTTTAAAGGGTGCAAAAACAGATCGCACAGCCCGTGTGGCTGTTTGGTTTTATAATAATACTCCAAAGTTCTAGTAACTGTAGTGCCTATGCACATATTTTTGTTTTGTTTGTTTTGCAAGGCTATTATAGTTTTGTCTGGTATCTCATAAACCTCACGATGGATAGCAAAATCCCGTATATCATCTACATCTACAGGCTTAAATGTCCCAGCTCCTATATGAAGTGTGAGATAGTTTAGGTCATATTTCTGTTTAAACTTTTCAAACAACTTTTCATCGAAATGCAAAGATGCCGTAGGCGATGCTACTGCTCCATAATGTTTGGCAAATATAGTTTGGTAATCTTTAGTATCGTCTATATCGTCTGCTCTTTTGATATAAGACGGTAGGGGAATATGTCCTATGTGTTCCAATATCCCTACAAGGTCTGTAAATGTCAGTTTGTGATTTTGTCTTATAAACTCTACTATCTTTGAGCCATCATTTGAAACTTCCAATATATTTGCTACTAAATCATCTTGAAATTTTATCTGTGTATTTGCATGAACTTTGCCTTTGATATACACCATACAACGAAAATCATCTATGTATCGCAAAACCAACAATTCTACCTTGCCACCTGTGGGTTTTTGCCCATATATTCTGGCTTTTATCACTTTGGTATCGTTGAGATATACCGATAGATTGTCAGGCAAGTAGCTCAAGATATTTTTAAAAGTCTCGTGTGTAGTTTGTTCTGTGTTTCTGTCGTATATGAGAAGTCGGGCTTTCGTAGGTGGATATACTGGTTTTGTAGCTATGTGGTGCTGTGGTAGCGAAAAATCATAAGCAGATGTGTAGTAGCTAATACTCCTCCTCGCAGCTTTCGTCTGTGTCGTCTTCTTTGTGTGGATTTATCGCTTTTGCTATAAGTATAGAGACCCCATATAGTAGTATGAGTGGTCCTGACATCAAAAATTGTGTGATAACATCTGGTGGAGTAAGCAAAGCTGACAATATAAATATCATGATAATCGCATAGCGAAAAAAGTCTTTCAAGGTTTTGTCAGATACAAGTCCCACGGTTGCTAGGAAAAATGTGATGACAGGCAACTCAAATGCCACACCAAATCCAAACAGTAGTTTAGTGAAAAATCCAACATATTTGCCGATACTTGGTAGCACGGTCACAACAGTGCTACCAAAATTTATCAAAAACTCAAACCCTATAGGCACGACTATATAGTATGCAAAGCTAGCACCCGTCAAAAACATCAAAGTAGCAAAAAACACAAACGGTATGACAAACTTTTTTTCGTTTTCATATAGCCCCGGAGCTACAAACAACCAAAACTGCCAGAAAATTATAGGCAACGACACTATAAACCCAGCAAAAAACGATACTTTGAGTGCCGTGAAAAAGGTCTCTTGGACCTCTATGGCTACCATATGCGAACCCTCTGGCAACACAGCATTTACAGGCACCATCATCCAGCCCAATATCGGCTCATACACAGCAAAACAAGCGAAAAACGCTGCTACTAGCACTAGCATAGATATAGTCAGTCGTTTTCGTAGGTCTGCTAAGTGAGGCTTGATATTTTCAAACATTATTTGGTCTTTGGTTTTTCAAACTCTATGTTCTCTTGTTTTTTGGGTGTTTTGGACTTTTTTGGTCTCTTTGGCTTTTTGGTCTGTTTGGTTTCGTCTACTATATCGCTCAACCCTGAGTTTAGCTTCATAGTGGTATTTTCTAAGTTTGCTTTGAGACTGTTTGCCTCTTCTTTCATCTGTGATATATGAAGTTCGCTGTCTAGTGATGACTTCGCATCATCTATGCCGTGCTTTATCTTTTTGAACATCTTTGCCATCTGCACTAGAGCATTTGGTAGCTTGTCTGGTCCTAGAGCGATGATAGCGATGACCGCTATAAACAATATCTCCATAAATCCCATACCAAACATATCAAACTCCTACAATATCAGGCTAAAATCCGACTACGGCTTCTACTTTGCCGTTGTTGACTCGCACTGCTTTGACAAAACCTGTTTTGTAATCGTTTTTGTCTAGTGTGTGTATCTTCTCTTTTTTCAAGGCATCGACTAGCAGGTCTGTTATCTGTTCTCTTTGTTCTTTTGAGATATATTTTGACAAGGCTGTGTTGCCTAGCTTTATCTCTTGGACTTCGGGTTTGTCTAGATACAGCGACTTTGTCTCTTTTTCATATCTAATACCACTAGCTAAAGATACTGCACCTTTGATAACAGTCGGCAACAGATTTGTCTTGAAAGAAAAATTTGATCCGATAGCCAGCTCGTCCGAGCCACTTTTGCCGGCAACTTCTGGGTCAAGAAGCGTGACAACACCACCAAACATACCTTCACCTATCTTTTTGTCCATAGGAAAGTTTTTCTTCACATTCATATTTATAGTATCCATAGATATAGGCACTACAAACCCTTGTCCACCTTTGTCCATCTTGGCACATCCTGCAAACAAAACTGCCACCGCTACTACTAAACTCAATCTTTTTAACATATTTGATCCTTTATCATCTTTGTTTTTTTTGTTATTTTATCCAGTTTTTCTTTAAAATTCAAACTTTTGTCCAAAAGATCTCTCACAAAAGCGGTTCCAACTATCACTCCATCTACATTTGCTGCCTTTTTTTTGGCATTGTTTTCATCTACTCCAAACCCTAGATACACCGGAGTATCGGTAGTTTGTCGTATGTTTGCGATAGTTTGAGATAGGTCTGTGCGTGTAGCTTGACCTGTGATACCAGCATATGCTACAAGATACACAAAGTTTGAGCTGTGTTGGAGGATATGCTTTATCCTCTCTTTGTTATCGGTCGGAGCTACAAAATCCACAAACTTATGGCCATATTGACTTTGTAAGTCTCTATACACCACTGATTCTTCATATGGCATATCTGGGATGAGTGTGCCTTTGATACCTATCTGGCTAGCCTTTTTGATATAGTTTTCTATACCGTATCTATAAAACATATTTGTATATCCCATGGCATATGTATCTATAGTGCCTGCTATTTTTGATGATATAGTAAAAATATCATCAAACCGAAAGCCAGCTTTTATGGCCTCGTGGCTCGCTTCTTCTATCACTGCACCATCTGCTACAGGGTCGCTAAACGGCACACCTAGTTCTACTATATCCATACCAGCTTCCGCCATAGATAGCACCAAATCCACCGTGAAGTTGGGGTTTGGGTAGCTAGAAGTGATAAACCCTACGAGCTTTTTCACTACTTGTCTATAGCCATACCGAGCATAGTATTGACACGATTTATATACGATACTGTGTCTTTGATATCTAACCCTTCGCTTAGCTTCGCTTGGTCTAGTAGCAGGTGCGATATATTTTCTATCAGCACTTTGTCCTCTGTTTTGTTCAATGACTTGACTATATTGTGGTCTGGATTTATCTGCAGTATCGGAGCAGATGGTGGCACCTCTTGTCCCATAGCTTTCATCATACCTGCCATCTGTGCCATAGGGTCGTCTGGGTCTTTTATGACACACGATGGCGAGGTGTTTAACCTGTCGGTTATCTGCACATCTTTGACCTCATCGCCTAGTATGGCTTTGATTTTTTTCGTCAGTGGTTCAAACTCTTTTTTGGTTTCGGCCTCTTTTTTCTCATCTTTTTTAGTTGCAGGGGCATCTACAGATGATATATCTTTAAACTGCCACTCTTTATAACTTCCTAGCGATGGTGCTACTACTTCATCTACCTCTTTGTCGTCTAGTATTAGCACTTCTATTTTGTTTTTGGTATAGCTTTCTAGTAGCGGTGAGTTTCGTAGCATATTTTCGCTATCACCTACTATATAAAATATCGCTTTTTGTTCTGTGTCGGCTCTAGCTTTGTACTCCTCTAGCGATGTCATAACTTCGCTATCGTGGGTCGATTTGTATCGGATTAGCTCCATGATGGCATCTTTGTTTGTATAGTCTTGATATGCTCCCTCTTTGAGTGGGCGGTTGTATTGTGCTGTAAAATCCTTGTAAGTATCTGGTTTTTTTGATAACTTTTTTATCTCGGCTAACACCTTTTTGATCGATGATTGTTTGATATTTGCCATGATTTTATTTTCTTGGAGCAACTCACGGCTGACATTTAAAGGCAGATCATCGCTATCTATGATACCTTTGACAAATCGCAAATATGTTGGTAGTAGCTCCTTTTCATCGTCTGTGATAAACACTCGTTTGACATATAGTTTGACACCGGGTTTATAATCCACCCTATACATATCCATAGGAGCTTTTTTTGGAATATAAAATAAAGTTGTGTAGTTGTTGACTCCTTCGGCTTTGGTATGCACATATGCCATAGGCTCTTCGCTGTCGTGTGATATTGTCTTGTAAAAGTCTTGATATTCTTGTTTTTTTAGCTTTGCTTTTGGTTGTGTCCATAGAGCTTTTGCTTCGTTGATCTGTTCTCGTTTTTGCTCTAGTGTGCTAACTGGCTGTATCTTATCTTTTTCATCTTTTTTTTCATTTGCTTTTTTGACTTCGTCGCTTAGCTCTTGTGTCACCATCTCTTGGTAGTTTAAGTATATAGGATATGCTATATGGTCTGAGTATTTTTTGACTACCTCTTTGACCTTATACTTTGAGGTATAGTCGCTCTTTTCTTCCTCTTTGAGCTTGATATATATCACAGTGCCACTTTCATCTTTGGTGCAACTGCTTAGCTCAAACTCTCCTGTGCCATCGCTTGACCATTTGTATGCTTGGTCTTGACCTGCCTTTTTTGATATTACATCTACTTTTGATGCTACCATAAATACACTATAAAACCCTACACCAAACTGACCTATCAAGTTACTGTCCTTTTTTGCATCGCCACTCATAGCCTCTACAAATGATTTGGTACCTGACTTAGCTATAGTCCCTATAGAGCTTAGCAGATCCTCTTCGTCCATACCTATACCGTTGTCCGCTATAGTTATAGAGCTATCTTTTTCATCTATCTTTATATTTATAGCACCGCTATATTTGTCCTCTTTGAGTTTGTCGTCAGTAAGTCGCAAGTAGTTTAGCTTGTCTATAGCATCGCTAGCATTTGATACTAACTCTCGTATAAATATCTCCTTGTGTGAATACAGTGAGTGTGTCATGAGATGAAGTAGCTGATCTACTTCTGTCTTGAATTGATGTTTTGCCATTTTTGTCCTTTTGTTAAATTTGAGAGTGATTATATCCAAAAAAGATAAATTTATCAAATTTTTGCTTTTTTTTTAAGTTTAAGTAATACTTTTATATATTTTATGTTATAATACACAACTTTTGTTTATTTTCATAGTTTAGACAAGAGGTGTGTCGGTTGTGGCAAGATAGCCATAAATTTATACCGATACGAAAAAGGAGAGATTATGAAAAATAGTGTGTCGTGGAGTAGATCAAAATTTACTTCTGTAGTAGGGTGTGCTGTGTTGTTGGTAGGTTTGGTTCAAGTAGTTCAAGCTGGTAAGCTAGAAAAAGCAGGTTTCGACAAAGCAAATGTGGATTCGCTTTTTGTTGAAAACTGTGCCACTTGTCATGGAGCTGATAGAGGCAAGTTTATAGGACCTGCTCTAAATAGTGCAAAATACAAAGATACTCCAGTATCTGCGATAGAAGCGATGATAAGCGAAAGTCCAAACTTGAAAAGCTTGATGCCAGCTTGGAAACATAGACTAAGCAAAAAGCAGATCAAATCTTTAGCAATGCTGGTGAAGTATTATCCAAAAGAAGATCTGTCTTGGAGCAAAAGGGATATGATAAATTCTTTGGAAGTCAACATAGCAGATGAAACAAAGTTGCCAAAAAAACCAACTTATTCTATAGACAAGATGGAAAGTTTGATGGCTGTCGTAAGCCGTGGGACCTATTCAAACGGAAAAAACTCAAAAGTAGTATTTTTCAATGGCAAAAATAAAATCGTAGGGGAAATTCTCACAAGAAAAGCTCCACACATAGTAAACTTTGATCCTAGCAACAAAAGATGGGCTTATATCAAAACAGACGGTGGAAGATTGTTTAAAGTTGACCTGTATTCTATGCAAACAGTTAGAAGTATCAAAGTAGGATATACAGGACCGTCTCTGGCAGTATCATTTGACGGCAAATATGTCATCACTGGTTCGTTTATACCAAATACAGTAGCTGTGCTAGATGCAAAAACATTGTTGCCAGTGAAGATCATGAAGCTAAAAGGCAAAAATCATAAAGGCAAGATGATAGAGTCTGACTCTGGAAGCATCACTGCAACTCCATATAAAAATTATGTGGCTATCGCATTGGAGATGTCAGGTCAAGTTTGGATTATGGATACTAGCAAAGCATCACTGCCTGTCACGAAGATCAAAAATGTAGGACGACACTTGCACGATGCTATGTTGACACCAGACGGCAAAAAGCTTATCATAGCTGCCTATGACGACAACAAACTAGCGGTGATAGACTTCGACAAGAAAAAGGTCATCAAAGATATACCAGCAGGATGTGTACCTCATACAGGCTCTGGAGCTATTACAAAAATAGGTTCACGACTTGTAGGATTTGGCACCAACTTTGGTAGTGCAAAAAGTTGCAAAAAGACTGTAGTCACTGCATTTGATGCAAAAACTTTTGAAGTCATCAAGCAAATAGATGTAGCAGGTGGATCAGAATCACCAGCAGCAAACCCAAATGCTCCATACATAGCTATAGACATCATAAGCGACAGAGGTGGAGTAGGGAAAATCCAATTTATAGACAAAAAGACTCTAGAGGTAGCAAAGACTGTAGATGTGGGAGGGCACTCTCATTTTCCTGAATACACAGCAGATGGTAAATATCTATATGTAAGTGCCGGATATTTTGGCAACAAACTTGTGATACTAGACTCAAAAACACTAAAAGTAGTCAAAGAGTTTAAACTAGAAGTTCCTGCTGGGATATTTTCTCATGCAAGACCTAAAAATGTTGTTGTAGGAAACTAAACTTTAGTTCCTTTCTATACAGACCAGACTTTTGGTCTGTATCTTGTCTGACTTGC
>JAOZMC010000049.1 GCA_029934475.1 Arcobacteraceae bacterium | reverse complement strand
ACATCACATAGGCTAAGTTTCCACCTATATATACACCATCTTTGGTTTTCTCTGTAGTCACATTTACTCTCTTTGACTTTTTGTAGCTTTTCTTTTTTGCCATCGCTTCTGTGCTTGCAAACGCAAACAACACTACACCAGCTAGTATTAAGCCGCTCAATCTTTTCAATCCTATATTCATATTTTTCCTTTTTGTTTTCACCTATATTTATACTTATAAACACAAAATGTAGATAATTATACCATAAATATCTTAACCCCCCCCCCCCCCATATCGCTATATTTATGTAAATTTGTCTATTTTAGAGATATTTACGGTTGTTTTAGCCTACAAAAAGTGGGGGGGGGATTGTGGCACGAAGTTTTAAGCCCATCTTGGTATCATAGAGAAACGGAGCAAAATATGAAAAACCCAGACAAAGATACACAGACAAATAGCATATTGGTTCATATTTGTTGTAGTGTAGATAGTCACTATTTTTTGCAGTGCCTCAAAGAAAGTTATCCAGATGAAAAGATAGTCGGCTACTTTTACAACCCAAATATCCACCCATATAGTGAGTATATGTTGAGACTTCAAGATGTGTCATATAGCTGCGAGATGTTGGGATTTGAGCTTATCGCGGGCGAGTATGACCTAGATAGTTGGCTCAAAGCCACCAAAGGTTATGAAAGCGAGCCAGAAAAGGGTAGCAGGTGCGATATATGTTTTGATAGCCGACTACTACAGACCATAAAAACCGCCAAAAAATTTCAGCACAAAAAATTCACCACTACACTGCTCATGAGCCCCCAAAAATCACGGCAAAAGATAGCCCAAATAGCCCAAAACCTATGCGAAAAGTTTGATATAGAGTTTGTCGCAGAGGATTATAGACTAGAAAACGGCACAGCTAGACAGTCAGCTTATGCTAAAAAAGACAAACTATATAGACAAAATTATTGTGGCTGTATATATGCTCTAGTAGCCCAAAGAGAGCTACAAAACAGATTTGCTAGTGAGTTGATCTCAAACATAGGGCGACAAGTTTTGCCAAACAGCATAGAGCAGAAGCTGGAGTTTTTTGCCACAGATAGACAAAAGCACACAAACATAACAAAGATAAAGTTCCAAAACTACAGACTACAAAGTGCTTATATAAAAATATCACAAGTTGTAGTGGCTTCATATTTTTTGATATATTCACAAGTGCCAAACAACCAAGCCAAGACAAAGGTAGAGTTCGTCAAAGATGGCATAGGATTTTGCAAAAACGGCACGGCAGTTATCCTAACTATAGACAGACTAAACTTTGAGCTAGGCACAGACTATAGCGACACCACAGAGCTAATCTACAGCCCACCAACATATGACACAGAGATAGCTTTGCGACAACTTATCACAGGTATTTCTCATAGTTCAAGTGCCATAATAGTGATGGACGATATGCCTAGCGATGGGCTTTTTGTCTATTGTGATGCTGTAGTATTTGATGATAGCAAAGATATTTTTGTAGATATTTGAGATACTATGCTTTAAGTTAAGATAAATATGGTATAATCAACAAAAGATAACTCCAAAAGGAAAAATATGGACTTAAAACAGATATTTCAAAAGCTCAAAGGCGAAAAAAAAGCAGACACGAAAAGCATAGAGACCACAAGCCACTGGGTCAAGTGCAAGTCGTGTCAGGCACTCATGTTTTTCAAAGAGGTAGAGTCGCTAGGGCATGTATGTCCCAAGTGCAACTTCCATATGCGGATAAACACCAAAAAGAGGATAGAACTGCTATGCGATGATGGTTCGTTTGTAGAGTTTGACAGCGAACTTCATCCAGATGACCCACTGAAGTTTGTAGATAAAAAAAGCTACAAAAAACGGCTAGAGGAAGCATATAAAAAGACAGGCAAAACCTCATCTGTGGTATGTGGCGAGGCTACTATCAACTCGTTGCCAGTATCTATGGTCATATTTGACTTCTCATATATGGGTGGATCGCTAGGTTCTGTAGAGGGCGAGAAGATAGTCCGAGCGGCAAATCGTGCCATGGACAAAAAGCACGGACTTATCATCATAAGTGCCAGTGGTGGAGCTAGGATGCAAGAGAGCACACACTCGCTTATGCAGATGGCAAAGACAAGTGCCGTGCTAAAAAAGCTTCACAAAGCAAAGCTACCATATATATCGGTGCTAACTGACCCTACATTTGGCGGAGTATCGGCATCGTTTGCATTTTTGGGCGATATCATATTAGCAGAGCCGGGAGCCTTGATAGGGTTTGCTGGAGCTAGAGTTATCAAGCAAACCATAGGCAAGGATTTGCCAGATGGATTTCAAAAGGCAGAATTTTTGCTAGAGCATGGCTCTATAGATATGGTAGTAGAGAGAAAAGATATGAAAAAGACCATCAGCGACCTGTTGGCTATGTTTTATCGCTAAGATATACGCCATATGTGACTATGATGTGCTGGTGCGATATGGTCTAAGTATCAGCGAGTTTGTCAAAATAGCTCAAAAATATGACCCTATGTATATACAATACCGTGACAAATCAAACAACACAGACAGGATAATAGAAAATATAAAAAAGCTCAAAAGCTACACCATGACAAAGATTATCATCAACGATTTTTTTGAGTTGTTGCCATATTGCGATGGTTTGCATCTAGGACAAGATGATATAGACAAGCTACAAAAAAAGCTCAAAATATCAAAAAAACAAGACCTATTTAAAATCATAAAAAAGCTCCACCCAGACAAGATATTTGGTATATCTACCAAGACAGAACAGCAGATATTGCAGGCAAACAGATTTGATATAGACTATATCGGTATAGGAGCATATAGAGATACCACTACAAAGCAAGTAGATAGCGTGCTAGGTGAGCGTATCTCATATATGGCGAAAATATCCCACCACAAAACTTGTGCCATAGGTGGTGTCAAGCTAGGCGACTATATAGCACATATAGACTATCTCGCTATCTGTAGTGGTTTGCTAGCAGATTTTTAGATTTTCACTACATATCTACCGCTGATCTGACCTTTTAATATCTTGTCATATATAGCTTTGATATCCTCTAGCTCTATATCTGTGGTGAGCTTTGCTAGGATTTTGTCCTCTATACGAAACTGCTGTGCTATCTTTTGCCATATTTTTTCTTTTTTGTCTATGGCACACTGGACAGAGTCTATGCCTATGAGTCTTACTCCTCTTAAGATAAAAGCAAACATAGTAGTAGATAACTCAAAAGATGAAGCTATACCACAACAAGACACCACACCATCGTAGCGGATAGTTTTCAAACTATGTGCTAGTATATCGCCACCGACTGTGTCTATCATGCCATCGTATTGTTCTGCTAGTAGTGGCTTTTTGTTGTTTAAGTCCATATCACCTATCAACAGCACTTCGCTAGCACCTATACTTTTCAAAAATCTCACCTTTTCTTTTTTGCTAGTCATCGCTACTACTTCAAATCCCAGCTTATGCAATATAGCTATGCTGATAGTTCCCACTCCACCTGTAGCTCCAGAGACTAGCACTTTGCCAGTTTTTATGCCGTTTTTTAGTAGCTCATCTACACAAAGCGAAGCAGTCACTCCAGCAGTGCCATATATCATACTCTCTTTTGACGATAACTTGTGTGGAAGTGCGACAACCCATGAGCTAGGCACTTTGACATATTGACTGTGTCCGCCTTTGACATTCATACCCATATCATAGCCAGTAACTATGACTTTGTCGCCTATGCTGAACTTTTCGCTAGTTGTTTTGGCTATAGTGCCTACTACATCTATACCTGTAATATGTGGAAAATTTCTGCTTACTCCCGGGTTGCCTATGGAACTTAAAGCATCTTTGTAGTTTAGCGAAGAATAGGCACTCTTTATCAGCACTTCATCATCTGCTATAGTAGGTATATCCATATACTCTACTGCTGTAGCAAACACTTTTTTGTCCAATTGTCGCACTACAAATGCTTTCATCTTGTCGTTTTTCATATATTGCTCTATGTTATGTGTGGCACATGAACATGACCACTCATGATGACTCTGGCACTTCGGCTCATACTAGCTACTTTGACTATATGTTTGCCGTCTGTTTGCTCTACTACCGCTCCTACTTTGAGTGTCCCAGATGGGTGACCAAATGTGATATTGTCTATATCTTTATCATCTAGCAACTCATTTAATATAGTCCCCGGAACACATGCAGCCACTCCTATAGCTACAGATGCCGTGCCCATCATAGCATGATGCAAAAGTCCCATAGACAATGCTCGCACATTTAGGTCTATATCGTCTGTGGTTATCTGCTTGCCACTTGATGCTGTGTAGTTTTGTTTTTTTGATACAAATGCTATCTTTGGTATGTGTTGTAGTGTTTTTGCCTCTTCTATATCTTTTATCAGTCCCATCTTCACCGCCGCAAAGGCACGAATGGTCTCAAACTTTTTCAAAGCCTCTGTGTCGTTGTTGATATCGTCTTGAAGTTCAACTCCTTTGTATCCTAGACTATCGGCATGCAAAAACAGTGTAGGTATGCCTGCTGTTATCATGGTCACATCGTATCTGCCTACATCTGGCACATCTAGTTTGTCCGCTGTGTTGCCAGTAGGAAACAAAGCATCGCTAGGGTCTACAGGTCGCACAAACTCTAGCTGTATTTCACTAGCACCAAATGCCACACCATCTATATGGTAGTCTCCCATCTGCTGGACTTGTCCATCTTTCATCTTGACATATGCTATGATCGTTTTTTTGATATTTGCTTGCCATATTTTTATCTGGACTACTCCATCCTTTTTTAGATTCTTTTCATCTATGAGACCGCTGATTATAGCAAAAGGTCCTACCGCTGACGATAGGTTGCCACAGTTTCCGCTCCAGTCAACAAATGGACGGTCTATAGATACCTGACCAAAATAATAATCCACATCGTGGTTTGGCTGTGAGCTTTTGCCTACTAGCACCACCTTGCTCGTGCTAGAAGTAGCACCTCCCATACCGTCTATTTGTTTGCTATATGGGTCTGGACTGCCTATGATTCGCAAAAATGTTTTGTCTTTTAACTCTTGATTTTCTAGCATATCTTTTGGTAAATCATCTAAGCAAAAAAACAAACCCTTGCTCGTGCCTCCTCGCATATATGTGGCTTTTATGGTTGTTTGTGTTGTGTTATTCATATTGTTATATCTCCTTTACAAAATCTTTGGCAAACTTCTGTAAAATGCCACCTGCATTATATACTTGGACTTCAGCATCTGTATCTAGCCTACATATCACAGGTATAGTTATATTTTCGCCGTTTTTTCTAGTCATGGCCAAGCTCAACGATGCTTTAGGTTTGATATTACCTAACACTTTATAAGTTTCACTGCCATCTATACTGTAGGTTTCTTTGGTGTCGTTGTCGCTAAATTGCAACGGCAAAACTCCCATACCGACTAAGTTTGTGCGGTGGATTCTCTCTATACTTTTAGCTACTACTACCTGCACTCCTGCTAGTCTCACCCCTTTTGCTGCCCAGTCTCGTGAGCTTCCTTGTCCGTAGTTTGTGCCAGCTATTATGATGAGCGGTTGTTTTCTACTCATATAAGTTTGTATCGCTTCCCACATTCTGCTTTTTTTATTTTCTGGCATAATTGTTGTCAGTGAGCCTTGTATTGTGTCGCCGTTTTTGTCTCTAACCATCTCGTTGTATAGTTTTGGATTGGCAAGTGTGGCTCTTTGTGCTGTGTGATGGTCGCCCCTGTGTGTAGCATAGGAGTTAAAATCCACCACCTCTAGCCCCATCTTTTGACAATACTCCCCAGCTGCCGAGTCTAGTAGTATAGCATTTGATGGCGACAGATGGTCTGTAGTGATATTGTCTCCAAACACCCCAAGCGGTCGCATATTTATCAAGTCTGGCTTGGTCATAAACTCATCGTCCCAATAGGGAGGATTGTTTATATATGTGCTTTTTGTATTCCAGTTATAAAACGGCGATATTTTTGTCTCTTTGATCGCCTTTTTTTCAAACATAGGTTTATAAACATCTTCAAACATTTGAGGTAGCACACACTGGCTAGCTATCTCGTCTATCTCGTCATCGTTTGGCCAGATATCACTTAAAGTTATATCGTTGCCTTGTTTATCTACTCCTAGCACACCATTTTCTATATCAAATCGTACACTTCCAGCTATAGCATAGGCTATGACTAGCGGTGGTGATGCTAGGAAAGCTTCTTTGACAAAGGGATGGATTCGTCCATCGAAGTTTCTGTTGCCTGATAGCACGGCTGTAGTGTATATATCGTTGTCTACAGCTTTATCTTCTATATCTTTGTCTAAAGCTCCACTCATACCGTTGCAAGTGGTGCATGCAAACCCTACTATACCGAAGCCTAACTTTTCTAGCTCACTTAGTAGATTTGCTTCTTTGAGATACAGTTCTACCACTTTTGATCCCGGAGCTAGTGAAGTTTTGACCCATGATTTTGAGACCAATCCTAGTTTGTTTGCATTTCTAGCTAGCAACCCTGCTGCTATGACATTTTTGGGATTTGATGTATTTGTGCATGATGTGATAGCCGCTATTAGCACCGCACCATCTGGCATATTGTCCTCTTTGTCATCATAATCCTTGACTATACCTTGAGTTTTTAGCTCGTCCAAAGGCACTAGATGATGTGGCTTTGATGGACCTGCTAGAGATATCTTGACACTTGACAGATCAAACTCTAGTTTCCTAGCATATGTGGCATTTGCTAGACTGCTATGCCATAGTCCGTTTGCTTTTGCATATGCTTCAACTAGCTGTATCTGTTTGCTGTCTCTGCCAGTAAGTTTGAGATAATCCAAAGTCTGCTCGTCTATAGCAAACATGGCCGCACTTGCTCCATATTCTGGTGTCATATTTGATATAGTAGCTCTATCACCTAAAGTTAAGTTTGACAAACCATCGCCATAGAACTCCAAAAACGCCGATATGACATCGTTTTGTCGCAAGTATGAAGTCATAGCAAGTGCTATATCTGTAGCGGTGATACCGGGTTTTCTATTGCCTGTAATCTCCACACCTATAATCTCTGGCACTCTCATAAAAGATGGATTGCCTAGCATGACATTTTCAGCTTCCAGCCCTCCTACTCCTATACCCAAAACCCCTAGAGCATCGACATGTGGAGTGTGTGAGTCTGTGCCTACAAGTGTATCAACAAAAGCTATGCCGTCATCGATATGTATGATAGGCGACATCTTTTCAAGATTTATCTGATGCATGATGCCATTGCCCGGTGGTATCACATCTACATTGTCAAAGGCTTCTTTCGTCCAGTTTATAAAGTGAAATCTGTCAGCATTTCGTCTGTCTTCTATGCGTCTGTTTTTGTCAAAAGCATCTTTGTCGTCTCCTGCACTCTCTACTGCTAGTGAGTGATCTACGATGAGCTGTGTCGGCACTACTGGATTTACTTTCGTAGGGTCTCCGCCTTGTTTGGCTATGGCTTCTCTCAGACCTGCTAGATCTACCAAAGCAGTCAAGCCCAATATATCGTGAGTAACTACACGACTAGGATACCATGCAAAATCTTTGTCTGTCCTTTTTTCTATGAGTTGTATCAACGACTCTGTCCGCTCTTGTCCGCTTGTCTTTCGTATGAGATTTTCGGCAAATAGTCTTGAAGTATAGTTAAGTTTCTCATATGAACCTGCCTGTATATCTTCTACTGCTTCTTTTATATCATAATACTTCAGCCCTGTGTTGTCGAGGTTTTTTAGATAAGTTTTGTCCAAGTTATTTCCTTTGGTCTAGTGGCACAAAAGCCAACTCTTCATCGCCTACATACAAAGCCGATGGTCGTATGATCTTGCCCTCTTCTCTTTGTTCTATAGCATGAGCTCCCCAGCCTGTAGCTCTGGCTATGACAAATATAGGAGTAAATAGTTTCGTAGGTATATGCATCTGATGATATGATACAGCCGAAAACCAGTCAAGATTTGGAAACATTTTTTTCTCATCCCACATCACAGACTCTAGCTTGTCTGCTACATCGAACATGAGCATATCGTTATTTTCTACAGACAAGTCGTGGGCTACTTTTTTGATGACTACATTTCTAGGATCGCTCACGGTATATACCGGGTGTCCAAATCCTATGATTATCTCGTTGTTTGCCATTCTTTGTCTTATATCTTTTTCTGCTTCTTGTACTGAACCATATCGTAGCTGTATCTTGCATGCTTCTTCATTTGCTCCGCCATGTTTTGGTCCTCTTAATGCCCCTATACCTCCTGTCATACAAGAGTAAATATCGGACAATGTGCTAGATATCACACGAGCGGCAAATGTAGAGGCGTTGAACTCATGTTCGGCATACAATATCAACGATACATGCATAGCTTTTATCCACGATTGTCGTGGTGGTTTTTGGTGCAAAAGATGTAGAAAATGCCCTGCTATCGTGTCGTCATCTGTGACTAGATTTATCTTTTTGTCGTGGTGGCTATAATGATACCAATACAACATCATAGACCCAAACGATGCCACTAGTTTGTCTGTGAGTTTTTGAGCATTTGGTTTGTTGTGGTCTCTCTCTTCTGGCTGGATACAACCCAAAGCCGAACACCCTGTCCGCATGACATCCATAGGGTTTGTCTCTTTTGGTAGCTGTTCTAACACTGTTTTGACCGCTTGTGGTATATCTCTATAAGACTTTAGCTTTGCTTTATAATCTGTGAGTTCTTGGCGATTTGGTAGCTTTTCGTGTATAAGCAGATATGCTATCTCTTCAAACTCGGCTACAGTTGCAAACTCAAGTATATCATAGCCTCTATAGTGTAGGTCGTTGCCTGTGATACCTACCGTGCATATAGCTGTGTTGCCTGCCTCTGTTCCAGACAGTGCTACTGATTTTTTGGGTTTTTTTATCGGTTTAGCACTTGCCATCTTTGCACTCCTTTGTTTTGATGAAAAGTTTATCTAGCTTCTCTTCATAAGAGTGATAATCCAACATCTCATATAGTTCGGCTCTCGTTTGCATGATATCTAGCACATCGTTTTGTGTGCCTTTGTTTAAGATAGCTTCAAACACTTGCAAAGCCGCTTTGTTCATGGCTCTAAATCCAGATAACGGATACAGCACCATAGAGATACCAACATCTGCTAGCTCATCTACTGTAAACATAGGAGTAGCTCCAAACTCTGTGATATTTGCTAGCACTGGCACATCTATTTGTCTTGTGAACTCTTGATACTCCTCTAGCGTATGTATCGCTTCGGCAAATATCATATCCGCCCCTGCTTTGACATAGGCTTTTGCTCTGTCCAGTGCTTGAGCTTGTCCCAAACTAGCATGAGCATCTGTCCTAGCCATGATCACAAAATCCGGATCACTCTTGGCATCTACTGCAGCTTTGATCCTATCGCACATCTCCTCTTTGGACACTAGCTCTTTGTTTGGTCTGTGACCACACCGCTTGATAGCGACTTGGTCTTCTATATGACACCCTGCTGCTCCGGCTTTGGTCATCTCCCTCACCGTCCTTGCTATATTAAATGCCCCACCCCAGCCTGTGTCGGCATCTACTAGCAACGGCACATCACATCTGCCAGTGATCCGTCTTATATCTATACAGACATCTTCTAGCATAGTCATACCCAAATCAGGCAACCCATAGCTGGCATTGGCTACACCGGCTCCTGATAGATATATCGCTTTTGCTCCTACATTTTGGGCCTGTATCGCACTATATGCATTGATGACCCCTAGTATCTGTAGTGGGCTGTTTTGTTTTAACTCTTTTCTAAATCTTTGTCCTGCTGTCATCTTTTATCCTTTGTCTTTTATTGGGTAGCCTAGCTCTTTGATAGATTGTTCTATGCTTGGCAACACTGTCTCGTCTTCTATAGTAGATGGCACACTCCATGTTTTGCCGTCTGCCATACTCCTCATAGTTCCTCGCAATATCTTTCCGCTTCTTGTTTTTGGTAGTTTGTCTACTACAGTGGCTATCTTGAAACATGCCACTGGTCCTATCTCTTTTCGCACTAGCTGGACAACCTCTTTGACAAATGTCTCGTGGTCTGTATCTACTCCATCTTTTAGCACGACAAACCCCATAGGCTGTTCGCCTTTGAGTTGGTCATCTATACCTATGACGGCACACTCTGCTATATCTGGATGTGAGGCTACGACCTCTTCCATCTCTCCAGTAGATAGCCTGTGTCCGGCTACATTTATGACACCGTCCATACGACCCATGACCCACACATAGCCGTCTTTGTCTATATATCCAGAATCTCCTGTGAGATAATATCCTTTGTAGTAGTCCAGATAGGACCGTTTGTATCTTTCATCGTTTTCCCATATTCCCATAAGACAGCTAGGCGGTAGTGGAAGTTTCAGCACTAGATTGCCTAGCTTGCCTGCTTCACACTCTTTGCCATCTGCATCTAGCACTTTTAGGTTATATCCGGGCATAGGTTTTGTAGGGCTGCCGGGTTTTATCTCCATAGGTTCTATACCTATAGGGTTGGCTACTATAGCCCAGCCTGTCTCTGTCTGCCACCAGTGGTCTAGCACCTCTTTGCCTGTGATTTGCTTCGTCCATAACAAAGTCGGAGTATCACATCGCTCACCAGCTACAAATACTTTTTTCAAGTTTGACAAGTCATATTTCTTTGCCCATTTGCCGTCTGGATCTTCTCGTCTTATAGCACGAAAAGCAGTAGGTGCTGCAAACAATTGATTGACCTTATACTCTTCACATACTCGCCAAAATGCCCCCGGATCTGGTGTGCGGACTGGTTTGCCCTCGTATATCATGGTTGTACATCCTGCTAGTAGTGGTCCATATACTATATATGAATGCCCCACGACCCAGCCTACATCACTAGCCGCCCAGAAAACATCGCCTACTTTTGCATCGTAGATATTGTCCATAGACCATTTCATAGCTACACTGTGTCCGCCATTGCTTCGTATGACTCCTTTGGGTGTGCCAGTAGTGCCAGAAGTGTATAGTATGTATAACGGATCTATAGCATCTACAGGCACACAATCCGCTGGCTGTGCTTTGGTCATCTCATCTTTCCAGTCCTTGTCTCTAGGGGTTGCCATATCGGCTGTGCATTGTTCTCTTTGATATATAAAACAAGTCCTAGGCTTGTGTTTGGCAAGGCTTATAGCTTCATCTAGTAGTGGCTTGTATTGTATCACTTTTGCTACTTCAATACCACAACTAGCACTGAGTATCACATCTGGTCGTGCATCGTCTATACGGACTGCTAGCTCGTGAGCTGCAAATCCGCCAAATACCACAGAGTGTATAGCCCCTATCCTAGCACATGCTAGCATAGCTGTAACCGCTTGAGGTATCATAGGCATATATATGACGACTCTGTCGCCTTTTTTGACACCACTGGCAGCCAACATACCTGCTGTTTTTG
>JAOZMC010000048.1 GCA_029934475.1 Arcobacteraceae bacterium | reverse complement strand
TTATATGCAAAGCTATACAACACAGGCAAATAAATCAAGTTTAGCACCGTCCCCCATGCAAGTCCAAACCCCAAAGCTATAGCCATAGGTTGAAATATAACTGCTTGTCCTGTAGGGAAAAATATGAGCGATGAGATACCTATGAGTGTCGTCACTGTTGTCAGCACGATAGGTCTAAATCTCTTTGCTGAGTTTTCAAACAGTTCATCCAAATCCTTAGCATCTCTTAGAAATGTCATCATGATAATACCATCGTTTATGACCACACCTGCTAGACCCAATGCCCCTATGACAGAGGTCATACCTATATTTACGTCCATGAGCAGATGCCCTATAGCTACTCCAAGTATAGAAAATGGTATCACACTCATGACTATAGCGGTCTGTCTAAAACTATTGAAAAGATAAAGCATACTTAGCATGACCAGCACCATAGCCAGTGCAGTAGCTAGTATCATATCGTTTGCTAGTTCTTTGTTTTTCTCTGCTTCGCCTTTGAGGACTACTTTCACTCCATCTGCTCTCATCGTCTCTAGCAGTGGCTCTATCTTTGCTAACACTTCCGATGCTGTGATAATTTTGGTATCTACATTTGAAAATAGATAGAAATTTGTCTCGCCGTTCTCTTTTGTGATCTTCTCAAATGACTTCACATAGCGAAACTCACAAACCATATCTAGTGTCGTAGTGGTGCCATCTTTTAGAACTATTGGTTGCTTTTTGAACTGCTCTAAGTCATCTTTGTATGCTGACTTTATCTTTATATCTACTATGCCATTTTTGTCAAATACTGTGGCTTTTTTCATATCAAGGTATCTACTAGCCAATATCTGTCCTAGAGTTCGTTCGTCTAGTCCAAGTGATTCACCGTATGCGTTTATCTTCAATTTAAGCTCATCTGGACCATAGCTAGACGAGTTGGCTACAGATACCACTCCTTCTATGCTTTTGAGCCCATTTTCAAGCTCTTTGATATATTTATCTATCTTTGCAAAATCAGACGATACTAGACCTATCTTTATATCTGCTTTTATTGGTCCTACCTTTTTTTGCACCACGGATAGATCTATCAAATTTAGCTTTTCTTTGAGTCCTGAGTTGTCTAAAAAATTTTTGATCTGTTTGGATACTTCAGGCGATGATAGCTCTCTGCTTTTTTCTACATCATCGTGATAAAAACTAAACAATGGCGTGATAAATCTATCTATGAAGTTTTGAGGTTTTTGCTCATATAGCTCCATAGTTATGCTAGATACATATGGATATGTCTCGGTGTTGCCTCCGCTGTCTCGCCTGTATCCTGCTATAGATGATATATTTTTGATAGACCACTTCTCTTTGTATTTTAGTAGTTCTTTGCTAACTGTTTTGACTATGATATCACTTTGGGCTACTGTAGTGCTGGTGTTTGACTTCAATGCTATGTTTATGATAGTTGTGTCAAAGCTTGGAAACATTTGAAAGTGTGAGCTTTTGATTATAAGCACCGTTAACAATGGCACTGCTATTATAAATACAGTTAGAAATACTCTTTTGTAGTTCATCATAAAATGTATAATACCACTATAAACTCTGCCTGCTCTACTCCATGATAAAGTCTTAACCCCCTTTTTAAGTATATGTGCTGCATGTATCGGCAAAAATATAAACGACTCTACAAGCGATGCTAGCACCAAAGCACTCAATGCTATCGGTATTAGCTTGATCACCTCACCCATAGTGCCACTAAGCATAAGTGCCGGCAAAAATGTAAACATGGTTGTCATACTAGCTATAGTCACTGGCTTAAACATATCTTTAGCACCCTGTATACATGCTTCTTTTATCTCCATGCCTTTTTCTATGTATTGTTGTATCTGTTCGCTCACTACTATCGCATCATCTACTATGATACCCAGAGCTAGTAGCACACCTACTAGCGATATCAAGTTGATACTATATCCAGCTATATAAAACACAGCCGAAGCCATGACAAACGATGTAGGTATGCCTATAAATATCACAAGAGCCATCCTATTGTTTATCAGCAAAGCTACTATCAAAGTGATGATGATGATACCTAGCAATATATTTGATGTGACTGTGTTTAGTCTCGTTTTTATCTTTTTTGACTGGTTGTCTACTATGCTGTATTTTATATTTTTGTCTATGTTGTTGAACTTCTCGACTGTTTTTAGCACTCTTTTTTCTGCTGTGATAGCGCTGCCGTTTTTGTTTTGGCTTATGACTAGGTTTATGGCATTTTGGTTGTTGATAGAGTATATCGTGTTTGTATCTTCGTAGGTCTTGGATATATTTGCTATATCTTTGAGATATATGGTTTGGTTTGATATAGTTATAGTGGTGTTTTTCAGCTCATCTGCTGTTTTTGCTCCGTTGTTGGTGGACAAAAAATAGTGCTTTTGTTTGTCCTCTATCTTGCCTAGTGGGTATATATATGATACCGCCTGTATGGCAGAGGAGACTGTCTGTGGCGACATACCAAAGGCTTCTATCTTTTTCTCATCTAGCTCGACTTTATAATACAGATCGCTATCGCCATATATCGTGACATCTTGAATATCTTTCAAGTCTAGCATGGCACTCTTAAAGTCGTTTGCTCTTGCTTTTAACTCATTTGTAGTATATTTATCGGATGATATAACTATACCTAGCAATTTTTTGGTTAGGTCAACCGTCTTGACTATAGGGTCATCCATATCGGAGGGCAGGTTTGATTTGTTGCTGCTTACTACATCTTTGACTTTGGATGATGTGTCATATATATTTACCCCTTTTTGTAGTTCCAGTATGATAGAAAAGCTACCAGACTTCACTATAGTAGATATAGTGGTAACTCCAGATATACTTTTGAGATCGTCTTCTAGCTCTTGGACTATGATTTTATTTAATGTATCTACACTAGCTCCACTATAGCTACCAGATACCACTACCATATCTAGCTCAAAGGATGGAAATATCTCTTTGGGCATCTTGATATACGACACCACTCCTATGGCAAATATAAGCACAAACAAACTATAGTTTAGCCTGCTATTCTCTATAAAAAATCTCAAAACTCTATCAAACATTTTTTCTCCTTTTTGATATATTTAGATGTAATATATCTACTGCACTTGGGGTGATACCGCTTATCTGTGAGGCATCAAAGAGATTTTGTGGTCTATGGTGGTTTAGTTTTTCTATAACCTCTAGTGACAAACCATCTAGCCCATCATATACAAACTCGGCAGGTATGCTTAGATTTATCATATTTTTCATCTTTTGTATCTGCTTTTCCTGTTTTTGTATATATCTATAGTATTTGGCATATGTTATAATCTCGTTTTTGATATAGTTATCTATACTGGCATATCGTGGGACTATTGTATCGAACTTATCTGTATCTATAGTGCTTCTGCCTATTATATCTATTAGCTTAGTTTTATCGCTGATTTTGTCCTCGTCTATATCGCTCAATAACTTTAGATTTTCTTTGTTTGGATTGAACCATATATCTGCTATATCGTCTATGACTTTTTGTATCTTTTGTTTTTTATTTAGCATTTTTTTATGTGTTGGCTCATCTATCAAGCCATATTTGTAGCCATACTCACTCAGTCGTATATCCGCTGTTTCTTCTCGCAAAAGCAACCTATACTCTGCACGGCTTGTAAACATTCTATACGGTTCGTTGGTTCCTTTAGTCACCAAATCATCTATCAGCACACCAATATATGCTTCATCTCGTCTCAACACAAACGGCGGTTTGTCATCGCAACTAATTGATGCATTGATACCTGCCATCAAGCCTTGGGCGCTCGCTTCTTCATATCCTGTAGTGCCGTTGATCTGACCTGCAAAATACAAGTTTGATATATCTTTGTGGCACAAAGTGTGTGTCAATATGGTGGTGTCTATGTAGTCGTATTCTATAGCATAACCATATCTCGATACGACAGCATCTTCCAGTCCTGCTATAGACTTGATGACTTTGTCTTGGACCTCTACACACAGCGACGAACTCAAGCCATTTATATAGTATTCATTTGCCTCTATAGTATGTGGCTCTAAAAATAGTTGATGTCTATCTCTATGCGAAAATCTATAAACTTTGTCTTCTATGCTAGGACAATATCGAGGACCCACCCCCTCTATCTGTCCGGAAAAAAGTGGTGCTGATGATAGATTTTCTTGGATTATCTTGTGTGTAGTTTCGTTTGTATATGTGATATAACATGGTATTTGTGTTGGCTTAAAAGTCTGCTTGTCTGTCTGGAAACTTAGGGGCTTTGGAGTGCTGTCGCCTCCGTGTTGTTCTGTTTTGTCAAAATTTATGCTGTGTGCTATGACTCTAGCTGGTGTGCCGGTCTTAAATCTTTTGAGCTTAAGTCCCAGTGTAGAGATAAGGCTATCACTGAGACTATTTGATGACTTTTCCCATGCTCTGCCTGCTTGAAAGCTGTTTGTTCCTATATGTATCTTGCCTTGTAAAAATGTGCCTGTAGTCAAGATAAATTGTCTAGCATATATCTTGAGTCCCAGTTTGGTTTCTAAAAAATCAACCAACCCATCTTTTAAGCTAAACGACACCACTTCATCTTGATATACGGTCAAATTTTTGGTAGTCATAGAGATATTTTTCATATAAATCTTATATCTGTCCATATCTATTTGAGCTCTACTGCCCTGCACTGCTGCACCTTTGCTAGAGTTCAAAACTCTAAATTGTATGCCTGTGCTATCTGTGCATTTTGCCATCTCACCACCTAGAGCATCTATCTCTCGGACTATGTGACCTTTGGCTAGTCCGCCTATGGCTGGGTTGCAACTTGTGGCACATATTTGGTCTATAGACATGGTTATGAGCATAGTTTTTTTGCCCATTCGTGCAGATGATAGCGATGCTTCTACTCCAGCATGCCCTCCGCCTACTACTACTATATCATATATATTCACGATTTTATATCCTATGTTCCATATGGAACATTTGGTTTGTTTTGTCTGTTTTTGGGTTTGTTTTCTTGCTTGATAAAATACCTCAAGTCTCTATATTCTTGCCTAGATAGATATCTATGTTTGCCAGATGGCAACGCATTTAGAGACACTCCACCAAAATCAACTCTTTTTAGATCCATGATAGTCAAGTCAAAATACCCGAAAAATCTACGAAGTTCTCTGTTTTTACCTTCGTTTAATATGACCTTGAGCTTAGAAAATGACTCACCATTTGATATGATCTGATATGCTACAAATGGTTTGAACTCCATAGACAATATCTTTGTGTGAGAGTGAGCTCCTTTTGTAGCATCGTCCAACATCATGCCAGACATCATACTATCTATAACTTCTTGAGTTATAGGTCCGTCGACTTTTATCTTGTATGTTCTCTCCAAACTTGAGCTTGATAGTATATTTACTACCTCCACGCTATCAGTTAGTAGCAACACCCCTTCACTACCATAATCCAATCTACCTACAGGATTGAAGTGCTGAAACTTTGCTGGCAGTGAGTGATATACCGTTTTTCGCTCTCTTGGGTCATTTTTTGTGACTAGTTCTGCTTTTTGCTTGTTGTAAACTATTACAGTATATTCTTTGTGTGGGCTGTTCCATATCTTTTGATTGTCTAGATATACCACATCTTCTTCTCTAACTTGAGTGGATAGATCAACTACGGTTTTGTTATTTATCTTTATCCTACCATCTCGTATTATCTCATCTGCATCTCTACGACTGTATTTTGTATTGTGCGATATAAATTTGTTTAATCTTAGACTATTTTCTCTGTTTTGTTCTATCATTTGATACCTGCTTCCACCAAGTCGTGTATATGAACCACACCAGATATTTTTTGTTTGTCATCTACTATGACTAGAAGTTGGATTTTGTTTTTTTCTATCATATTCAAAACCTCTGTAGCTAACATATTTTCATCTGTTATAGTCTTTGGATTTGTAGTAGCTATACTTAAAACTTCATTTTCTATAGAGAAATCATCTCTTGCCAATGCTCTTCGCAAGTCCCCATCGCTCAATATAGCTACAAGTTTGTCGTTGTCATCTGTTATTATCACAGAGCCTATCATACCCTCGCCCATCTTGACTATGGCATCTTTGATCGATGTTCCATGTGGAACTATGGGTAAGTTTTTTGTCCTCATGATATCTTTGATCTTGACAAATAGTTGTTTGCCTAGACTTCCTCCCGGATGAAAAGAAGCGAAATCTTCTTTACAGAAGTTTAATTTTTTCATAAGGCATACTGCTAGAGCATCGCCCATTGCCATAGTGATAGTGGTAGATGATGTAGGAGCTATATTTAGCGGACATGCTTCTTTGGTCACTGATATATCGAGAAATATATTGCTATGTTTGCCCAAAGTTGAGCTAGAACTTTTTGCCATAGCTATAAGAGGTATGTTAAATCGTTTTAAATGTGGCAAAAGTGAGATTAGTTCATCACTTTCTCCGCTATAACTTATCGCCAATACAATATCACCAGTGCTTATAGCTCCCAAATCACCGTGCATAGCTTCTGTAGGATGTATAAAAAAGCTACTAGTGCCAGTGCTAGCAAATGTAGCAGAGATCTTTGCCCCTACTAAGCCAGACTTACCAACCCCTATGATGATAAGTTTGCCAGTGCTATCAGCTATAAGCTGGACAGCTTTGTCTATATTGCCGTCTAATCTATTTGCTAACAGCTCCAACTCTTTTGCTTCGATATCTAAAACATCTTTTGCTATAGATTGATAATCCATAAAGCTACTGCACTAAAAGTGTCGGCACTATCATAGGGTATTTTTGAAATTTTCTCACACAGTGCTTTCGTATAACTTTTCGTAGTTCATCTTCTAGGGCTTTGTTGCTTTGCATAATACCTGGCTTGATATTGTCCAAAAAGTGAGACAACACATCTTCTAGCTCTTTGACTAGATAGCCTTGAGCTTTGCCACCAGTTAGACCAAATGTCGTGATCTTTGCTGGAGTTACTAGCTTTCTTTCATTTAGGCTTATCTGTGCTACTATCATAACTACACCATCGTTTGCCATCGTTTGTCTGTCTATGACAACATCATTTGATATCTTGTTGTTTCTTTGGTTGTCTATATATGACTTACCAGTCTTGACTGACTTCAGTTTTTTCATAGCTTTTGGGGTGATCTCTATCTGTTCGCCATCACTCATGATATAGACATTTCGTTCCTCCACTCCACACGACACTGCTGTCTTGCCGTGTTTGACTGCATGATTGTATTCACCATGCACAGGCAAGAAAAACTTAGGCTTGCATAGTCGTATCATAAGCTTCTGCTCCTCTTGGCCTG
Organism: Arcobacteraceae bacterium; assembly: GCA_029934475.1. Classification (GTDB taxonomy): domain Bacteria; phylum Campylobacterota; class Campylobacteria; order Campylobacterales; family Arcobacteraceae; genus B24-G6. The sequence goes on along the minus strand of JAOZMC010000048.1, from coordinate 4,133 downwards.
CGTGTCCTGATACATGTATATCGGCATAATCTTGATATGCTACCGCTGCTCCTGCTTTTTGTAGATGATTTATGACCTGCGATACACCTGCTTCGTTGCCTGGTATGGCACGAGCAGACAATATCACTTGGTCTTGTGGTTTAATCTTGATGTGTCTGTGTTCATGGACTGACATTCTAAACAAAGCACTCATAGGTTCGCCTTGGCTACCAGTGGTGACTATGAGTATCTCGCTCTCTTTGTATTTGTTTACATGATGGGCATCTATAAACTGGTCTTTTGGAAACTTGATATAACCCAACCTCATAGCTATATCTAAGTTTTTTTCCATAGATCTACCTATGACACATATTTTTCTGCCATATTTTAGACCGTATTCTATAGCTTGAGCAACTCTGTGGATATTTGAACTAAAAGTAGACATAATCACCCTGCCTTTGGCAGTAGCAAATATCCTATCAAATGTAGGACCTACAGTTCGTTCTGATCTTGTGAAACCAGGATTGTGTGAGTTGGTGCTATCGCTTAGAAGTGCTAGTATACCCTTCTCTCCATAATAAGCCAACCTATGGAGATCTGTAGGATAGCCGTCTATTGGAGTGTGATCTATCTTGAAGTCGCCTGTATGGAGGATAGTTCCTGCTGGGGTCTTGATAGCCAAAGCACTACAATCTATGATAGAGTGAGTTATATGCAACCACTCTACCTCAAAGTCGCCTATCTTTATAGGTTTTCGCTTTTGGATAGCTCTCAGATAACTTTTGTGCTCTTTTATCCTGTGTTCGTCGAACTTTGAGCTTATCATCTCAAGTGGCAACGATGTGCCATATACTGGAAACTGCATCTCTTTAAACAGATATGCCATAGCTCCTATGTGATCTTCATGTCCGTGTGTGATAAGTATGCCGGAAACTTTGTTTCGTATGGTTCGCAAGTATGTAAAATCTGGTATAAGTATATCCACTCCGTGCATAGTCTCATCTGGAAAGCTCATACCGACATCTACGATGATAGCGGACTTGTCTGTCTCTATTATCATCATATTGCCACCTATCTCGCCTAGCCCACCTAGTGGAGTGATTTTAATCTTGCCGTTTGACTTTAGGTCTATTCTGGTGTTTGGATCCAGCCTGTTTTTTTGAACCTCTTCATTTGTAGCAAATGCTTTTAGGCGGTCGTTGTCCCAGCCATATCCACTAGCCGGAACTTTTCGTTTGGCTGTAGTTTCGCCGTTTGGATTTTCTCGTCTGTTTTGGTTGCCTCTGTTTTGTGGTGGTCTGCCACCGTCTGCTCTGTCTTTGTGGCTGTGGTGTCTGTTGGCTCCTCTTTGCTCTCTGGGCTCTCTAGGTTTAGCTTGGTCACTTTGTGTCCGTGCTATTTGCTCTGCATTGTTGTCGTTTGTTAGGTCATGTTGCGACTGTGTGTTGTCGCTCGTTGTTTCCTCGTGGGTTTGATTTTCTTCAATCATATTTTTCCTTTAAATTTTCATATACTCTGTCGTATTGGTCTCGTGAGACCTCGTGTGGTCTTTTGTGCGGCAATATACCCAAGCTATCTAGCACAGACAATATATCTGGCTTTGCATAACTTTTGGATAAATTGTTCAAGATAGTTTTTCTGTTTGAGTTGAAACATATTTTCAAAAATTTTTTATATCCTTCGCTGACTATAGCAGGATTTTTAAACTTTTTTAAACATATCACAGAGGAGCTAACTTTTGGACTAGGAGTGAAACACTCATTTGGCACATCGGTTATCTTCACTCTGCTTTCACAAATATGTTGGCAGATTATCGCTAGTGGGCTATATCTCCTATCGCCTACATCGCTCAAAAATTTGTCTGCTACTTCTGTCTGGACCATCACCAAAATATTTCGGCAGTTTTCATCTGCAAATGCTCGAAACAAGATATTGGTAGCTATATTATATGGCAAATTTGCCACTAGATTATAGCTAGTATCATGCAACGAACCCTTGTCAAACTGCTTTAGGACATCGGTATTGGTCAGTTTCAGTCTATTTGTGTTTATCTCAACTACAAAACGATTTTTCACGAAAGCAAAAAGCCCTCTATCTATCTCGTATGCCGTCACGAACTTGTCTTTGACCAAATAGTTGGTCAAATCACCCAACCCAGTCCCAATCTCCACGACCTGTAAGTCGTCATTGGGTATCGCTTGGATAATTTTGTGTAATATATTTTCATCTTTTAAAAAATTCTGTCCAAATCGTTTTTTGGCTTTTATACTTTTCATCGGCTATTATATCATATAAATATAAATTTAACCAAAAAACTACGAAATATAATAAAATCTTTGCGACAGTAGTCTAAAAAATCATGAATCTCTAAAAATACCTCACTATACCGACCATACCATCTATGCCACTACCATCTATAGTATCTGTGGAATTGTTTTGTATCTGCACACCATTTACCGAGACAGTTTGCTTTTTTTTGTAGATGACACTATATAGCGAGATTCCCAACATCCACGACCAATCTGTGTCTATGTGCACCTCTCTATGTATCATGACATGTGCCCCTATAGCATCTTTGTATTGTTGTTCTATTTTCGCACGAGTATTTGGAGTGTTGTCGTATTGTGCTTTGAATACTGCGTCGGTATATATACCTAGACCGGCACCTATCTTTAGATATTGTTGTGTAGTTTGAGTCTTGTAAAATATGGTCGCTAGTGCGATATTGTTGGTAAAATCTCCCTCAGGATAGTTTAGCCACGAGCTAGATGAGATATGAGTTCCAGCAGATAACTCCAGATCAAACAAAGGGTTGATAGCATACCCTATATTTAACATCCCGGTATATCCGCCACCTGCTGTCACAGTCAGCTCTGTGCCATCTGGAGTATCTATAGTATTGTCTATGCCATAGCCAGTAGCGACATGTGCCCTCACGTAAAACTGTTTGTCTATAGGTCTTTTGTCTTTTGCGTGGGCATTTATGAGCAAAACGGTCGCTATCACCAACAATATCTTTAATATTGTTGATCTGTAGAAAATATCGTCTGCTATCTTTTTGTTTGAGATCATCTCCATCCTTTTTCGTAATTTTATCCAAAAATTATAAATTTAACCAAAAATAAAACAGAAGCTTGGCACACTATTTGGACAAAGCCAAAGAGTGTGTTTTATTTATCTACAAAAAAAGCCGAAAAATTTTTGACAAAAGTGTCGCTAGTCTTTGATACATCTAACTTGATAGCCTTGAGAGCGAGGAGCTATATGTGGTGCTACTATTTGTGATGGCACAAATGCGATGGCTTTTGCATGTGTAGTGCCAGTATCATTGGCATCTTGACTCCAATAATAAGCAGCCTCGCCTTGCTGTGTCATAGTTCCATCGTTTGCATCGTGAAACCCAGCGACAGATAGTTTCAAAAAAGCATTGAAGTTGCTATCATCAAATGGGCTATTTAAGTCAAGCTCTGCTTGAAACTCAGATTTTGTCGGGACTCTATATCCAGTTGGACATAAAACTGTGCCGTCTGTTTTGCCCCAGTTTTGCTGTCTCAAGCTACCATCTGTATCTGCTGTCGTCCAGTCATTAAATCCATAGTGAAATGTATCACCAACACTACTAATAGCTGTAGCCTGTGTGTTTGCAATATTGCTTGCTGTGCTTTCGTGTCCATCAGTTTCTCTGCCCCATTGATAATAGCCACCATAGCAACTACTATCTGCCTTGCTGATGCATACTCTATCGGCTCCAATATTTCTATCTAGCATATTTTGCCAGTGCTTGGCGATGTTACCTCTGTGTAAGTTCTGCCATCATGCACAACTGTCACAGCAGTATCTCCACCGCCTCCACCACTACTACTAGAAGATGAGCTATCGTCTCCGCCACTGCTACCGCCACAACCTATCATCAAAGCTGTAGTCAAAGCTACAGCACCATATCGCACTATCGCGAGCGGAGAGCTGTCCTGCCCCCCCCCATTTGTCTTATTTTTCATGATTTTCTCTTTTTGAAAAATTTTCGCTGATTATAAATATTTAGCTATGGGTCCTTGTATCCAAATAAACTTAACCCAACTCACAAACTACGATTTAGATGAAATTTAATAACAAATCACTATTTTGGGGTTTTGGGTTATTTTTGGTTTATCTGG
>JAOZMC010000047.1 GCA_029934475.1 Arcobacteraceae bacterium | reverse complement strand
TTGCTGACCGTATTTGTTGTGGGTTTTGTGGGATTTTGTTTTGTGATTTGTGGTATAGGGGTATTTAATAAATTATTTGTTTTTAATTCTCCATCAATCCCTCCCCCCATATAATATTTTCTAAAACTATAATATACTAATTTTGAATTTAACAATGCTAAAACATATTTAATATTTTTGCCACTAATAATATTTGCAGGAGCTATAAGTTGTGATTTTGAGATATCAAATGCAAAACTACTTTGTTTTGTCATTATGCATGGATACACTATTTTATCTTTTTCAAACTCTTTTAAATAAGCACAATTTCTTAGATTATAATGTGTATCTCCTTTATCGCTTCTCGTTGAAAATTTTGTCCCAAATCTATCTAAGTGTTTTTTAATAGCAGGATAGTCATCTATATTTATAGGGCTTACACTGTCTTTTTTCAATCCATTGTGTGTATTGATTAGCCACTTATCAGCAAATTTAAACTTGTATTTTTTTATATCTTTGCCTCTCAAGAGTGGCTTTATGATATCGGCACTATTTTTGTCTTGTTTTATCAGCTCATCTTTGGTTTTGGTATCTATGATAAATGCCTCGTTGTATCCTGTTTTTATACCATAGTTTATCTTTATATCCCAATCCTTCAGTGGTGTACCTACCTTTTCTATCTGGTTTTTTATCTCCAGCTCTTTGGAAGTTGCAAAAGCGAAGCTATCGGTGCTTAAATCATCTTGACTATAGTCAAAACTATTATCGCTTATAAACTGGTTTAGCTCTGTGCCTTTTTTGTATGTTTTATCTATGTTGCAATATATAAAAGTGTTGTGATTTTTGACATCTTTGACTATGCCTGTATTTTTATTTTCTTTTGTTTTGTGAAAGCTCAATATACTTGTATCTACTGTAGCATTTGGGAAAACTTTCACACCATTAAAGTCGATATATCTTGATATATTTGTATTTGATAGCAAAAACTCTCTCAACTGTTTGCCGTATTTTGCTCTTGTGTATTTGTTGGATGTTATGTAGCTCAACACACCGCCCTTTTTTAGTAGTTGATAGCCTTTTTCTATAAAATAGACATATATATCGGCAGTGCCATTATAAGATAAATATATTTTTTCGTTTTGATATATAGCTATTGTTTTGTTTTGTTTGTTTGTTTTGTGTATTTGTTCTATGTTGTTTTTTAACTCTTTTATATTTTTTTCTCTTATGTATGGCGGGTTGCCTATGACTATATCAAATCCACCACCATCTATCACATCAGCGAAATAAAGTTTATAGAAAAACAGTTTAGTCGTAGGAGTCTCTGCTATGATATTTTGAAATGCTTCTAAGTTGTCTATATCCTCTTGGACACTTTTTTCTCGTGCTATTTTTTCACTCTTTTTGCCTATGTGTAGTTGTTCAGATTTTGTTTGAATTTCGCTTTTATATTCTGCTATTTTGATATCAAATATATTTTTGATATTTTTATCTATGTTGTCTTGTATCTTTTGTTTTTTGTCTTTGTTTGGTTCATCAAAATATTGTTGTATTAGTTTTTGTATTTTGTCGGTTTTGCTGTCAGCATCATCAAAATCGATAGTGGTTGTCTCTCCCTTGTTGCCATCGTCGAGCTTGGCAAATGGATCAAAGCCATTTACAGTTTCTATCAAGCTGTTGCCTACCATTATCTTATAATACAAGTTTGGCAAAGGTGTAGGCACTTCATCGTCTACGACAATACTTAGCCAAAATCTCAGCTTCGCTATCTCTACCGCACTTGTTTCTATATCTATACCATATATACTATCTTGTATCACTTGCTTTTTTAGCTCGACTATATTTGCTGTCTTGTCTATGTTTGAAAGTATTTGCACTATCTCGTGGAGCATACCCATAGGAAATGCACCAGAGCCTATAGCAGGGTCTAGCACTTTGATATGCTTGAGCTTTTGTTGTATCTTTTTTGCATTTGTCCGTATGTAGCTGTTGTCTGTTTTTTGGTTTAGCACCAGCTGTTCTATAGCCTCGGATTCATCAAAAGACAAAGATAGATAATTTATGATAGATTGCTGACACATATAGTGCACTATCTGCCGTGGAGTATAAAATGCCCCTTTGTCTTTTCTATCCTCTAGCAAATCCTCAAAAATACGACCCAACATCTCTGGGTCTATCGCTACTTCTTTATCGTTTAGTGTATCTTCTATGATAGTAAAATTATAACTATCAAATAGTTTAAATATATTTTCAAAGACTATATTGTCCAACGACAACAAAGTTTCATCATCAAACTCATCTTTACTAAACAATCCACCATTTAGAAATGGCATCTTACAATGCAACAACTCAAAATAATCATCTTTTCTTTTTGTGTTTAAAGCTTCAAAAAATATAGGCTGCAAAATATCTTTATAAAAATTATTGTTTTTATAATTTTCAAATCCATTTGATATAAATTTTTTGTCGCCATCTCCCCAAGTTTCTTTTGATCCAAGCCAACCTTTTTTCTGTAAAAAATACAAAAATATTATACGACCTAAGAGTTTTTTGGTAAAATATGAGATATTGTTTTTGTTTTTATTTTTATTTTCAAACAATGCTATCTCGGGTTTTAAAATATTTAATACAATATAATATATCTTTTTATATTCCTTGAAAAAGTCATCTGACAATTTCTCTACACTAAAAGCTTTCAAAAAATCCTCTTTTGTAGAATTTTTATCAAGTATTGAGAGCTGTTCTAGTGCTGTTTTGTGTGGCACTGCTCCTAGCTCAAAGGTGTATCTTTTGGGTGTAGTTTGTAGCTTTGTTTTGTCGTTGTCTGTAAATTCTACAGATACAAAGCTCAATCTCCAGACATCGCTATCTGGATGATATATCGCCACTACTGCACCATCAAAGTCGTATTCTGTAGAAAGCTTTTTGATAAAATCACTATATCCTACTCTCTTGTTTATAATATTTTTTGTCTTTGACTCAAAGACAAAAAAGCTTATATTGTCTTTGTTTGCTTTTGTCATGGTTGCTATTTTTTGATAGCTTTTGATATTTGTATCTTCTTTATCGTTTGATTTTTTTATATTATCTTCAAGCAAGCCCTTTTCTATGTTTAGATTGAAGTTATCTTTGACATAACTCTCAAAAGTCTTTCGTGAAAATTTATTTTCTATTAGTTCTTTCAACAATTTATTTATCCTTTATTGCAACAGATAAAACAGTATTGATATCATATTGTTCTGTTTGTTCTGGTTTGTTTACAAATGATTTGCTATCTATTATATCTTTAATATTTAAATTATTGGATTTTTGTATCTCTTTTGCCAAAAGAATATCAGCCCCAGTATCCAACAGTCTGTATGCTTTGTCATATGTATTGTTGTCTATAATTTTTTCTTGAAAATATTTTTTTATTTTTCTTTTTGCTTTGTTGTCGTAGATATCTGTGCTTTTGTTGTCGTTTTTTATTTGAATATCTCTTGTTAGTTTTTGTTTGTAGTCATTTACTGCTTTGTCTATATGTCTATCTGATAAGCTGTCTGTGGCTGTTGATTTAGCTTTTGATATAGCTTTCATATTTGTAGCGATTGTCAAAAAATCAATCTTGTCTACAGTTTTGTCTTGTATCTTGTAAAATATGTTTTGGTTGTGGTTTTTTAGGTAGATATATGTTTTTGTGTCGTGTGTTTTGTTCTTTACACATATTTTTAGATCTAGTCCTAGAGCTTTTAGTTTTGCAAATTCATCCTGTTTGTTTTGTCTAAACTCTCTCAACTCTTCAAGAAAATCAATCTCCTCATCTTTTTCATTGATCTGTTTTTTGTATTCTTCAAAAAGATTTACACTGCCTACAGTCTCATCTTTTGTATATGTTTTATTGTCTTCACCATAAGTATCGTATCCTGCTTGTAGCTTCACAAATGCTTTTTGGGACAATTTGATAATATCTTCTATATGGGAAGCAGGTTTAAAATTGTGTATATAAATCTCATCTGCTTTTGTTCCTATACGATTTACTCTACCTATTCTTTGTATTAGTTTTGTAGCATTCCAAGGAATATCATAATTGTATATCGTATTGGCACGATGTAGATTTATACCTTCTGCCAGTGTATCTGTGGTGACAAGTATATCATAATCATCTTTTTGTATATCGTAGTTTGCATCAAAATTTTCTCTTATTGTTTGTTGTTTATTTTTTCTATTTTTGCTAGTGATAAAAACTATTTTCTTGTTTGTGAAATTTGTTTTTAGATACTCAAGAGTATCCACCGATTCTGTAAAAATCACTAGTTTTTTATTTTTGTCATTTTCTATTATTTCTTTAAATTTATCCAATTTTGGGTCGTCATCTATATCTTTCCAGTTTTCTACAAGTTGTTCAAATATTTTTTGATCTTCTTTTAAATCGTCAATAAAACAAGACTCAAAATCATTTTTTTTGATATGTTTGACTTTGCCTTTTTTGATTAAATCATCTATCATATCATCATAATCAACATCATCATTTGTATCAAAATCCAATATATCGTTTGCATTTTTGCCCAAATATATCTCGTCTTTGCCATAATTTTCTATTAGCTTGTTGTATCTGGAAAGATGTCTATCTATAGATATCTTAAATGCTTCAAATGAGCTTTCAAGTCTTTTGACCAATACAGTTTTCATCAATCCAGAAAGTGGGTTAAAATCAAAAATATTGTTATTTGCTTTTGGATAATATTCTTTTCTTTTGTTATGCTTGATATATGACAGGGCATTAAATCTCGAGTATTTGATGTTTTGTGTTATCTGTATTGCCGTATGTTCAAAAATAGTCGATAATTTGCCTTTCAATTTATAATTGTGTTCAAAAGGTTCTATTACTTTTGGAGTTTTAAAATTTTCATCTTTATACATATTGTGATTTTCTATATCATATCGTGTTCTTCGTATTATAATATCTTTGATAACTTTTTCTCTTATTTGTGTTGATATAAGTCTAAGTTTTTTTGTGTCTATATTGTTTTTATTTTTGATTATGGTTTGATATTCTGCCTCTTTTTTATCAAAAAATTCATGTAAATTTGTGCAGTTTGCAAGTGTAGAGTTTTTGGTTTCTTGAAAAAGTGCTATTTGGTTGAACAAATCCTGAGGACTGTTGTTTTGAGGAGTTGCTGACAACAATATAACTTTTTTGTTTAGACATATATTTGACAGAAGTTCATATTTTGTCGTCTTTTTGTTTCTAAACTTGTGTGATTCGTCTACGACCACAAGTTCATATCTGTTTTTGTCTATATTTTCCAAACTAGCATGAGATACGATTGTATAATCTGTTATTTTAAACTCATTAAATGTATCAGTCCATTGTATTTTTACAGCAGGTGGCACAACTATCAAAACTTCTTTTACAAAAGTTGTAGATAGCTTTTTGATAAGCATAGCCACTACTATAGTCTTGCCAAGTCCTACGACATCCGATAGAAAAAAGCCATTGTGTTCTTGTAGTTTTTTGATACCATTGTTTACTGCCTCTACTTGATAGGCTAGTTTTTTATACTGTTTTGGCACAAATATATTATTTTCATTTAAAAAATCAATATCATCCCCAAAATATTCTATAAGAAGTTTTATGTATAGTTGATATGGTGTGATACCCTCTTTTGTTAAATCAAATATATCTGGCTTTTTGATATTTGGCTTGATATATTTGTCTATATCATCGTAAGAAAGCTCGACAGAGTCTAGCCACAACTCCTCAAATATGATCAGTGCATCTTTGACATAGTGAATGTCATTTATTTGTGTGTTTAGCTCAAAGCTCTTTTCAAGTCCGTTGTATGTGAGGTTTGATGAACCTATGATCAAACTGCCTATAAGGTCTTGACCTTGTTTGGCATTTGAAAATATATAAAGCTTCGCATGGACATTTTTCTCTTTTGTGATTTTGATTTGTAGTTTTTTTTCTTTGATAAGTTTTTGAATTTTTTCTACAAAAACATAATCATCGTTCAAGCTTTCTATCTGAGTATTTGAAAAATCCTTTTGTATGTTTGTAGCTTCATATATTTGTTGGTCAGATTTAAGTCCTACAAGGATTCGTGTGTCAAACTTTTGCATATTGTCTATGATACTTTTTAGCCCACTTAGTCGTATATATCCTACGAGAAAATCAACACAAGCTAAGTTTTTGTCATTTTCTAGTATTCTGTTTATCTCTGTAGATAACTTGTTGTTGTGTTGATTTGTGAAAAATTTATGTAGTATTGGTTCATCTGTCACTTTTTGCCTTTTATTTTTAAGCTATTATACCCAAACAACCTAAACTGTCGGCTGTGTTTTGTTATCTTGCTTCAACTCTTTTGAGCATCTTGTGGAATATCACTCTCATATTTTCATATACGGTTATAGATAGATTTATAGCACTTATGATATCGTCTGTATCATTTGGATAGTCATATGCCATGCTGTTTCTAAGTTTTCTGTGATCAACCCAATCATCACTGCTATCAAGTAGCTCCAGCTTTTCTAACTTATTTAAGACATCTATTAGTGCCATGGAGTTGGTGTATTCTTCCAACTCTCTCAAGATAGATGGGAAAAGTTTCTCGCCCATCTTGTCTTGGATTTTGCCAAAGCGAAATATGAAACTATCCACAGTCTTCACTATCTCGGTATCTTCAAAGTCATCACCATCTAGTGGCAGATAGCTTTTAAGCTCTGGCAATATCGCATCTATCATTTTGAAGTGAATATCTAACTCTTCTTTGATTTGAGACAATGTTGTCATAGTCTTATACCTCTTTTTGCTATGTCATATATCTCTTTTTGTGCTGTGTGGTTGTCTATGACTAGATCCAGCTTTTGTTCGCCCCATATTTTTTCGAATTCTCTTTGAAAAACGATCTTGCTTTGGAGTATATTTTCTTTTTGTTTGGTCTGTATGTAGATATCTATGTCGCCACCTTTTAGGCTGTCATCTGCTCTAGAACCAAACAGATAGACTATATTTGAGTCGAAAGTATCCAGCTATAAGTCTCTTATGGTCTCTGCTTTGTTTGCATTTAGTCTCATCGGTCTCGCTGCTTTTTATCATCAACCATATGGCTCAAACCTCTTCTGTCTGTAGGAGTTTGTCGGCTATGCTTATCACCTCTGCTTTGTTTTGTTCTATAAGTTTAGTCAAGTTTGCTTTGCATATATCTATCGTCTCTTTTGGCTCTCGACTACCCAGCTTGTATCTGTCTTTGATATCGCCGGCTATACTATATGCCATATCTATCTCACTTTGAAACACTACAAACTCCTCTCCTAGTATCACCTCTACACCTACACATCCGCTCAGCTGTGCTTCTATGTTTGATAGCAATCCACCTAGCGACACATAAGGCTCTGGCTCATACAGGACTCCCTCGTCATATAGCTTGACACTTTTTTTTGTCACAAATGATTTGCTAGCTTGATATGTAGCTATGATCCTTTTTTGTTTGGTATCTAGGATAGTCTTTTGTTTTTTGCCATACCGTATCTTCTTGGTGGCTTCTTCTATGTTCTCTTGTGTTAATATGTTTTTGTCGTTTTTTATCATATCTATCTTTGCTTCGTTTATCATGGCTACCACACCAGCACTACTAAATCCACTAGTCCGAGTAGCTAGCATATCTTTGTCAAAACTCACATTCATATCTTTGATAGCTTGAGTTATGATCTTTTGTCGGTCTGTGATATTTGGCAGTCCTATATGTATCTGCCTATCAAATCTACCCGGACGAAGCAAGGCATCGTCTAATATCTCTACTTTATTTGTAGCTCCTATAGTCAGCACACTGTTTTCTAGGTTGTTGACAGTCAAAAATCCATCCATCTGTGTAAGCAGTTCGTTGAGTGTAGCATCTCGCTCGTCATTGTTGCCGACACCTCTGTTTTTGCCTATGGCATCTATCTCGTCTATAAACACGATAGCAGGGGCATTTGCTCTAGCAGTTTCATATAACTCTCGCACTTTTTTTGCTCCCATACCTACATATATCTGCACAAACGAAGCACCACTATGATAATAAAACGGACAAGAAGCAGTAGAAGCCATAGCTTTGGCTATCATCGTCTTACCAACTCCGGGAGGTCCTACTAGTAGCACACCTTTTGGCAAAGATATGTTGTGTTTGAGGTATTTTTGGGGCTGGTTTAGAAAATCCACTACAGACAACAGCTCCTCTTTTATATCATCTATACCAGCAATATCATCAAACGACACATCTGTCTTGAGTGGTTTTATATCTGTAGTTTTTTCTCGCACTGTATCGGCGGTTTGGTTTATGAGACTTGTCATATATTTTTTGGTATTTTTGTGGTTTTGTCTATATATGTATAGCCCCACGACCACCACAAGCAGACAAAAAAGTCCTACAAATATAGCAGTGATACTAAGGTCTCGCAGTGCTAGATACACCACAAGCAAACCTAGCACAACACTAGAATACACCATATATTTTTTGGAGCTATCCATATGGCCTACTTTGAGTCAATATATTGCAAGCATCTTGCAGTATGAAACGGTCTTGAGTGCAAAGGTGAGACAAATATATCGTCCTCCAAACTCCATTTTTGTCCACCTTTTGGGTCTATGATAACACTTTGTGCCACTTTTCGTATAGCTCTGTTTTCGCATATGACCGGTTTGCCATCTTTGAACCATGTTTTCACATTTTCCATACGATTGGTCGTCACAAAATAGTGTGCCAGTATAAACCCAGCCATACCAAACAGCACAAACACTACTGCCTTTTTCCATGCTTTGCCACCAGCTACAAATGGTCTAGTCCATACAAATATAGTGACACCCACTATAAACAACCCTATGACCAGATAACCAGCCTCTAACTCTAAAAATTTCATCATAAATACTCCTTTTCCCATAATTTTTCTTCATCCGCATAATACTTCAGTCGTATTTTTTTGAACTCTCTACTCGAATACAACGGCATATAATCCTCTGCTTTTATCTCCTCTTTTATGCTATCTATCACTTTTTGAGTGTCATCTTTTGTCTTGCCGTGTATCATGGTAAATAGATTGTATCGCCATCGTGGATACTTTGGTCGTAGATAACAGTGGCTTACAGCATTGTATTGAGCTGCCGTCTCGCCATATGTTTCGGCTTGGGTTTCATCTACATCCCACACTACCATGGCATTTGCATTGAACCCTGCTTTTCTATGGTTGAGTATAGATGCAAATCTCCGCATGACACCGCTGAGTTTTAGCTCATCTATCATAGCAAACATATCGTCATAGCTCATATTTAACTTTTTTGTTATATGCCCAAATGGCTCTGGCGATATATCTATATCTTCTTGGAGTAGTTTTATCAGCTCTATATGTCTGTCGTTTAGAGTTATGGGGACCTTTTTTTGTTTGACAACCTTTTGCTTGATAGCTTCTTTGCCAGTGGTATCTAGCTTGACAGATATTTTAAACAGTTTCAAAGTAGGCAACACTATATGGTCCTCTGCTTTTGTGAGTTTTGCCAATATCTTGACCGTCTTATCTAGACCTATAGCACTATGTGGCGATGTAGCTATAGTGAACCATATATTGAAACTATGATTTCGCTCGTAGTTGTGGGTGATACCAGGATGGCAGTTGAGTATTTTGACAGCATCATCTATATGCCGTGATTTTATCTCAAATGCAACCAAGCTAGAGTTATAACCCAAACTTTTGGTGTCAAATATAGCAGAAGTTTGTCTTATGATATGGTTCTTTTTTTGTAGCTTGATAGTCTCTATCACATTTTGTTCTGTAGTGTTTAGTTGCTGGGCTATCGCTTCAAACGGTCTAGCTACTAGCGGAAAACTTTTTTGTAGTATTAACAGTATTTCATCAGTCATTTTCATCCTTTGTGTGGTATTTTATCTAAAATTTATAAAGTTTAGATAAAATAGCTAAAAAGGCAAACCAAATATGGCATACTTTCCAGCTTTCATAGACCTAACAGACAAAAAGATACTCATAGTAGGCGGTGGATTTATAGCATTTGAGAAGCTCATGCATCTGCTTGATTTTAGCTCAAATATCACTATAATAGCGCAAAATATCAGCAACGATATACAAAAACAGATAGACCAACACAGCTTGACATACGAGCTTGCATCATACCGGACTGGCGACATAGACGGCTTTGATATAGTCATAGTAGCAGTAGATGATATATCACTACAGCAGAGCATATATCGCGAAGCCAAACAGCTCCACAACTGCCTAGTAAATAGTGTAGACAGTGTGGATTGTTGTGATTTTATATTTCCGTCATATATCAAAAAAGATGATCTCACTATAGCAGTATCGACCTGTGGAGGTTCGCCAGCATTTGCCAAACATTTCAAGCGATATTTAGAAAAACTTATACCACATGATGTAGGCAAATTTCTAGCACAGATGAAAAGCTACAGAAAAACTATGCCAAAAGGAGCAGACCGCATGAGATTTTTGGACCAAAAAGCAAAGGAGTATATAGATGAGATTTAGCAATTTTATGTTTGTAGGGCTGGCAGGATTGTTTTTTTTGCTGGGGTATTTAGCCTTGCAAGAAGCCCAGCCACAAGACAAGCACCCAAGAGTTTATCCTCTTATAGAAAAGCATATGCCCTATTATCTGGAGAAAAGAGTAGGGGGTTTTTCTATATTGAAAAAAGGAAGCCGTGAAAAAGAGAAGCCGCCTATCAAAGAGGTGTATGCAAGGCTACAAACTTTGCAGATAGGTTGGGCTATGAAAAATATGAAACTTCAAGACAATATACTTACTATATATAAGGATAAAGTCCCCATAGACGAGATAAGACTACAAACCCAAGAGGAGATAACATGGGTGCGAAACTATTTTGATATCAAAAAGTAGCACAGACACAGACACTGTCATATTGTTTGACCTAGATGGCACTCTCATAGATAGCACACAGGCTATAGTTATGTCATTTAGATATGCTTTTGCCGACCATAAGTTTGATAGGCAAATATCCGACACAGATATCACGAGGCTCATCGGCTATCCGCTTGAATATATGTTTGAGAAGCTAGGAGTCCCAAAAAACAAGATAGACAGATATATAGATAGTTACAAAAGTTTATACAGACAGATAAACCACGACTACACTACACTTTTACCTGGTGCTTTGAGTTCTATACAGTTAGCTCGCAGTTTCGCGACTTTAGGTGTAGTCACTACCAAGACTACTAGATATACGACTCCTATGCTAGAGCAGTTTGGGATTTTGAGATATTTTGATGTCATCATAGGCAGACAAGAAGTCACCCACCCCAAGCCCCACCCAGAGCCAATACACAAAGCTATAGCAGATTTGCAGCCAAAACAAAACTCATCTATATATAAGATAGGCGACACTATATTGGATATGATTAGTGCTACCGAAGCAAATGTCAGTGCTATAGCAGTTTTGTGTGGATATGGTGAGCTTGATGATTTGTCGGCATACACAGATAATATCTTTAAAGATTCGCTAGAAGCAGTCCAAGCGATTAAAGACAAAAATATTTAAAAAAACTCAAAA
>JAOZMC010000046.1:1689-11811 GCA_029934475.1 Arcobacteraceae bacterium | reverse complement strand
CACACATCTAGATATGTGAAAATTTCTGGGATATTCGCTAGAGATAAAATAGTAGCCTTTTGCTTGCCATCCATATCTAGATTTATCGACCAAGATGCTATGTCCTAGTGTCAGGTCGCCTTTGTTGTCACATACTATGATCTTGCCATCATCAAATGCTTTTCTGACTAGCTCCATCCTATCTACTGTTTGGTTGTAGTGCAAAGCTATCACTATAGCTAATACTATAAACACTCCCGGAAATATCTTTTTGAAAGAGCCTTTCGGGATAAATGATCGAGTGGTTGTAAATGCCGTGACCGCCAACATAAAGGCAGATACGACTAGTAGTCCGCCCTCTAGTATAAAAAATTGTTCCATTTGTTTCCTTTTATTTTTTGCTAACTTTTTGGCACTCTTTGACAAAATGTATCGCATTTTCTACAGGCACATCTGGCAATATACCGTGACCTAGATTAAATATATGTCTATGTGTCCCCATAACTTTTTGTATCTTTTGTACCGCTTTGGTGGTCTGTTTTTGGCTATATAGTCGGCATGGTTCCATGTTGCCTTGTAGCACATATCTGTCTCCTAAGTGCTTTTTTGCATATGCCATAGTCGTGCCCCAATCCACTCCAAATACATCAAAATCCCCATAAACTTTTGGTATAAACTGTGGCACAGCTTTTGGAAAAAGTATTATAGGTGTGTCTGGATGGTTTTCTCGTATATAGTCTGATATCTGTATCATATAACTCCAGCTAAACTCATCGTATTTTGCAGGCTCGATTGCTCCTGCCCAGCTATCAAACACTTGGACTACATCGGCTCCTGCTTTGATCTGATTTGACAGATATAGCTTCGTGACATCTGTAGTTTTTTGCAAGATTTTATGTAGCAACTTATGATCGCTATACATCATCTTTTTGCATAGGTTATATGTCTTTGTGCCTTGTCCTTCTATCATATATGTAGATACAGTCCACGGAGCTCCTGCAAAACCTATGAGTGCTATATCGTCGTCTCTTTCGTGTAGCTGGGCTTTGAGTAGTTTGATAGTCTCATACACATAAGACAACCTATCCGCTGCATCGCTTCCACTTAACAAACTATTTAGGTCATTTTCATCTTTGATAGGGTTGTCAAACATAGGTCCCTCACCCTCTACAAACTGTAGTTTCATGCCCATCTCATTTGGCACTACTAATATATCGCTAAATAGTATCGCAGCATCTACTCCTACAATATCTAGCGGCTGGATAGTAACTTCGCATGCTTTTGGTGGATTGTGACAAAGATTTAAAAAACTTCCAGCCTCTGCTCTGACCTTTTTATACTCTGGCAAATATCTACCTGCTTGTCTCATCATCCATACCGGGGTATATGGTGTCGGTTTACCCTTGCAGGCATCTACAAAAATTTTACTCATTTTTTTCCTTTATTTTTTTACTTTGTTAAGATAATACAATCCCAACGACAATGCCATGATAGACAAGGCAAAATACAACAAATGCAACGGAGTCTCATAAGTCATATGCAAGACTTTTTGAAAATAGTTTACGATAAGCACCATAATGATAACCTTAGCTATCTTGTCTTTGAGCTGGTCTAGTGAGTGTATCGCTAGTATTTTGCTCGTCTTGGAGTTGTCCTCGCTCATGGCTTCGTCTATATCACTAATAAACAGCTCATACAATCCAAAAGAAAATATAAACATAACCACCGCGATAAGATATAGATCAACCGCACCTATGATACCTGCTACGATATCTTCGTGAAAATGCTCTGGGTGTGAGTGGTTTATGACGGCGATAAATGTATCTACGGCTATATTCCATATATCCATAGATGCTACGATAAAAAGCACAAAAGCCCCAAGCAGACCAAATATCACTGCTAATATGACTATAAATCTACTTCGCCATATAGCTCCTTCAAACAATCTTTCTATCATATTAATTCTCCTTTATCCATAGCATAGCTATCCGCACAGAGTTTGTAGCTGCTCCTACTCTAACCTGATCGGCTACATTGAAAAAATGCAAAATATTTTTGTCATATATATCTTTTCGTAGTCGTCCCACATATGTATCATCTGTGTCTGTAGCTGTAGTTGGCATAGGATATATACTGTTTTCTAGATCATCTTGTAGTTTCATATTTTCAAAGTTTGCCAGAACTTCACGGCACTTTTGAATATCTACATCTACATCAATATCAAATGTCACAGTGACCGCCTCGCTGTGACTTCGTAGCACTGGCACTCGCACACATGTTGCCGATACTTTTATATCTTTGTGTAGTATTTTGCGAGTTTCGTGTATCATCTTTTCTTCTTCTTTGGTGTATCCACTAGGCATAGGGATATCTACTTGTGGTATGACATTGAGTGCTATCTGATGAGCAAATGCCTGCTTTTTGCTATCGCTTAGCTTAAAAGCAAAAAACTCTTGTAGCTGTGTGACTAGCTCTTTCATACCCTCTTTGCCTGCACCGCTGACTGCTTGATATGTAGCCACATCTACACGAGATATACCATATAGGTCGTCAAGTGGCTTGAGTGCTTGCACCATCTGTATTGTTGAGCAGTTTGGATTTGCTATGATGCCTTTGTTTTTCCACAGTGCTATATCGTCAGGATTGACCTCTGGGACTACTAGTGGTATATCATCATCCATACGAAAAAAGCTTGTGTTGTCTATGACCACTGCTCCACTTTTCACCGCGTATTTGGCATATTTTTCGCTGATACTTCCACCAGCACTGAAAAATGCAATATGGACATCGTGTTCATCAAATACTGTATCGGTAAGCTCTTGGACCATATATTGTCTGCTATCAAACTCTATATATGTGCCGGCACTGTTTTTTGACGCTAGTGGCAAGATAGTTTTCACTGGAAAGTTAAGTTGCTTTAGCACTATCAAAAGCTCCTCGCCCACTGCTCCAGATGCACCTACGATTGCTATGTTGTATCTTTTCATATCGTTTATATCCTATTTTTGTGGTATTGTATCACAATAAGTTTAAATTTTAAATATTTAGCTATTTGTTGTTATAAAAATATCAAAACCTTTTCTATTTTTGACAAGAACAGATGATAAACAACAGACAGTTTAATATCAAAATTTTATTATTTAATTTGATATTTTTTCTCTTTGGCAGTATGCTTCAAAATAGAGCATACCACCTTTTATCTAGCTAAACTGCTGCTATTGTTTATCTATAAGATTTAGCTCCTCTAGATCTATACCTGCCATGTCGTCTGCATTTTGTATATCTAGCTCGTCCTCTTTGTGTTTGGGACACTTCGCTATAGACACAACTTTGTCGCCTTTGTCTACATTGACTATAGTCACACCACTTGTGTTTCGCCCTGCTCTTCGTATGGTTTGCATATCTACGCGTATCATCTTGCCTACAGATGTGAGTGCCATGAGGTCTTGTTCTACGTCTACAAGCACATTGCCTACGACCTTTTTGCCTGTTTTAGCCGATAGTTTCATAGATATGACACCGCTACCTGCTCTGTTGGTGAGACGATATGCTTCTACTTGTGTTCGTTTGCCAACTCCGTTTTCGCTTACTGTTAGTAGCTCTTGGAGTTCATCGTCTACTATATCGGCATCTACTACATAATCTTTTGGATTTTTGAACTTGATACCTCTGACACCTTTGGTGCTTCGCCCTTGTGATTTGAGCTTCTCTATCTCAAATCGTATCACCTGACCTAGAGCTGTAAATACCATGATATATCTCGAATGCTTGTCGGCTATCTGTGCTGTGACTACCTCATCGCCATCGCTTAGCACTATAGCTCGTACACCATTTACTCGTATATTGCTATAGTCGCTTAGCACCGTTCGCTTGGTTATGCCAAGTTTAGTGAAAAATGTCAGCGACTTACTCTCATCAAAATCATTTGTAGGAATTATCGCCATAATTGTTTCGTTTGGTTTTAGGTTGATAAGATTTACCACCGCCTTGCCTTTGGCAGTTCTGCTTCCCTCTGGTATCCTATAAACTTTGAGCCAATACAGCTGACCTAAGTTTGTCACAAACATAAGTGTATCGTGTGTATTTGATACAAAAAACTTCTCTATGAAGTCATCGTCATGAGTAGTCACAGCGACCTTGCCTTTGCCACCTCGTCGCTGTTTTTCATATGATTTTATAGGCACTCGCTTGACATAGCCGTTGTGCGTAATAGTCACAACCATAGGTTCGTTTGGTATCAAGTCCTCCATATCTATATCATCAAAGCTCTCTTCTATAGTAGTCACTCGCGGTGTGGCGTATTTCTCTTTTGATTGGACTGCTTCCTCTTTGATGATCTCATTTAGTCTATCTTCGCTTTTAAGTATAGTTTGTAGCTCTTTTATGATCTTAAGCAACTCTTTGAGTTCCTCTTCTAGTTTCTCTCGCTGAAGTCCAGTGAGGCGTCCTAGTCTCATATCCAATATAGCTTGAGACTGGATAGCAGTCAAATCAAACGACACAGACAAGCTCTCTTTTGCTTCTTTGTCTGTCTTGCTAGATCGGATTATCTTGACTACATCATCTATGTTGTCTAAAGCTATTTTCAGCCCCTCTAGTATGTGTGCTTTGGCTTTAGCTTTTTCTAGTTCAAATATTGTTCGTCTTATTATCACTGTTTTTCTGTGCGATATAAATACTTCCAAAATCTCTTTGAGGTTAAATATCTTTGGTTCTTTGTTGTATACCGCTAGTAGTATGATACCAAATGTAGTTTGTATTGGTGTAGTTTTGTATAGATTGTTTAAAACTATCTCTGCCATAGCGTCTTTTTTGAGCTCTATGACTACTCTGGTGCCGTCTTTGTCGGACTCATCTCGCACTTCTGAGATACCCTCTAGTGTCTTGACTTTTGCTAGTTCAGATATTTGTAATATCAGCTTTGCTTTGTTTACTTGATATGGCAACTCATCAAGCACTAGCACCTCTTTTTTGCCTTTTTGCTCTATGTGGTGTTTGGCTCGTAGCTTGACTTTACCTCGTCCTGTGCGATATGCATCGGTAAATCCTTGTCGCCCATGTATAGTAGCTCCCGTAGGAAAGTCAGGACCTTGGATAAATCCCATAAGCTCCTCTATAGTGCTGTCTGGATTGTCCACTAGGTGCAATATCGCATCAAGAAGTTCGCCCAAGTTGTGTGGCGGTATCTTTGTAGCCATACCGACAGCGATACCCTCACTGCCATTTGCTAGTAGTAGTGGCAACTTTGTAGGTAGCACTGCTGGCTCTTTTCCAGTATCATCATAGGTCGCTGTGAAGTTAACTGTGTCTTTATCTATATCGGCTAATATATCCACAGACGGATTTGCCATCCGTGCTTCTGTATATCTCATCGCAGCCGCATTGTCGCCATCTACACTACCGAAGTTTCCTTGACCGTCCACTAGTGGCATCCGCATAGAAAATGGCTGTGCCATACGAACTAACGCATCATATACAGAGCTGTCGCCGTGTGGATGATACTTACCTATGACATCACCTACTATACGAGCTGACTTTTTGTATGGTGTCTTGGGCGATAGGTTTAGTTCGCTCATAGCATAAAGTATTCGCCTGTGCACTGGCTTTAGTCCATCCTTTGCATCTGGCAAGGCACGACCAATGATGACACTCATAGAGTAGTCAAGATATGAGGCCTTGATAGAGTTTTCTATATTTATATCGGTTATATGTTCTTGATTTAGTAGGTTATCCATATATTATCTATTTTTGAACTTAATTATCATAGCATATGTTTCGTCTTTGAGCTTGAGCTTCTCTTTTTTGAGTTTCTCTATCTGGACTGGATCTATATGGCTGTTGCCTCCTGCTTCGTACTTTTCTATCTGGTCGTGCAGTTCGTTGTGTTCGTCAAAAACTTTTTTGAAGTGTTTGTCCTCTTGTTTTAGCTTTGTGACTATATCCCTGTATTCGTGAAACATCATGTTCTCCTTTTTTTAGCATTTTATCATAAATTTCTTAATTTTATACTTTTTATGGGTAATTTTAAGATAATAAATGTATTATAAATCAAAAAGGTAAAATATGGAAGTATATCTAGACAACAACTCCACTACTAAACTGGACGACAAAATCGCCATAGACTATATAAATGACACCAAAACATTTGGCAATATAAATGTTATATACAAACATGGCATAGAAGCTAGAGCTAAACTAAATGAAGCTTATGACAAACTATACAGCAGTCTAAATGCGAGCGATGAAGATGATATCATCATCACATCATCTACAACCGAAGGCAACAACACAGTCATCAAAACATTTTTAAGTAGATTTTTGCGAGATGGTAGCAAAAGCCAGATCATATCCACTGTAGCAGAGCATTCATCGGTCAAGTCGCCACTAGCGTATTGTCGGCAGTTTGGTATGGAAGTGATATATCTAGCCACCGACCAACACGGACAGATAAGCACAGATGAGCTAAGACTGGCTATCACAGACAAGACCGCTTTGGTGTCTGTGTTGTTTGCATCAAACGAGACAGGAGCGGTGCAACCTATCAAAGAGATAGCCAGTATTTGCCAAGATGCTAGAGTGCCGTTTCACACAGATGGGGCTCAAGCAGTTGGCAAGATAAAGATAGATATGAGTGAGCTAGGAGTTGACTATTTTACCTGTTCGGCACATAAGTTTCATGGACCCAAAGGAGTGGGATTTTTATATGTCAAAAAAGATGTCCCATACGAACCGCTAATACATGGGGCGAAAAATGTCATGGGAGGCAAACGAGGCGGAAGCCTATACAACAACGGTGCCTTTGCACTAGGTTCAGTCGTCCAAGAAGCAAACAGCGATATGCATATAGCTTATATCAAAAATCATATAGGAGCACTGCGAGACCGACTAGAAGAAGCGATACTTATGCTACCAGATACCAAAAGCTATGTGCCAAAAAACAAACGACTTTACAATATTGTAGTAGCATCGTTTCGTGGTATAGAGGGCGAGGCGATGCTGTGGGATATGGATCAAAACGGTATCTATATATCTACAGGCAGTAGCTGTAGCAGTGAAGAGCTAGAAGCTAGTGCCGTAGTGGAGGCGCTAGGCGAAAAGACAGAGATAGCAAATGCTACAGTGATGTTTGCTTTAAGTAAATTTACCACCAAAGAGGAGATTGACTATGTCATAGAAAAGTTACAAACGATAGTGCCGAGGATACGAGAGATATCTATGACTTATGCGAAACAGAAAGCTTTTAGTGTTAAGTTGTGAGTGTTAAGTGCTAAGTGTTGAGTGTTAAGTGTTGAGTGTTGAGTGTTAAGCCTGTTGAGTTAAAAACTTAGCACTTAGCACTTAGCACTCTAAACTAAAAAAAAGGAAAAATATGGCAAGAAATGATATGATAAGCGGAAATGTATGGGAACAATACAGCAAAAAGGTTCAAGACCGCATGAACAATCCTGTAGCTATGGGCGAACTAAACCAAGCAGATGCAGACAAGGTAGGAGCTAGGCTCATAGTAGCAGACTTCGGAGCAGAGAGTTGTGGCGATGCGGTGCGACTTTTTTGGCTAGTAGATGAAAAAACTCACACCATAATAGATAGCAAGTTCAAGTCGTTTGGCTGTGGCACTGCTATAGCTAGTAGTGATGCTATGGCAGAGCTTTGTATAGGAAAAACTGTAGATGAAGCTGTGAAGATCACCAACACAGAAGTAGAACTACACCTAAGAGACGATGAAAACACACCAGCAGTGCCACCACAAAAGATGCACTGCTCAGTCATGGCTTACGATGTCATATTAGAAGCAGCCGCTCAATACAAAGGTGTCAAAAGAGAAACATTGGAAAACAGTGATATAGTCTGTGAGTGTGCTAGGAAAACCAAACAAGATATTATCACGGCTATTCGAGACTATGACTTGACTACCATAGATGGTATAGGCGAAAAGACCAAAGCAGGGACCTATTGTCGCTCATGTATTCGCCCTGGCGGACACGAAAAAAAGGATATATACCTAGTGGATATATTAGCAGAAACTAGAGAGCAGATAGACAGAGAAAATCTAGAAAAAGGTGCCGACACTACACAAAGTGGCGAAAACAGTTTCGATAAGATGACGATAGTCCAGAGGATCAAAGCCATAGACACAGTCATAGATGAATTTATACGACCTATGCTAGTCATGGACGGTGGCGATATGGAGATTATCGATATCAAAGAAAACATCCCACACTACGATATATATATACGATACTTAGGAGCATGTGGTAGCTGTGCTAGTGGTTCGACTGGCACATTGTATGCTATAGAAAGCACACTAAAACAGAAAGTAGATGAAAATATAAGAGTCCTGCCAATATAGCGAGTCATATATCAAAAAAAACTTAGACAAATTTTATGCTCTGGTGGAGGCTTTCGAGATGCTACCAGGTATAGGCAAAAAATCTGCAATGCGGATGGCATTTTATATAGTTAGACAAGACAAATCATATGGACTGAAACTTTGCAACGATATAGAACAAGCTGTGCTGACCGTCACAAACTGCCGTAGATGTGGATTTATAAGCGAACATGAGCTATGTGAGATATGCCAAGACTCACAACGAGACAAAACCAAGCTATGCATAGTCCAAGAGAGCAAAGATATATTTGTAGTAGAGCAGAGCAGAAGTTTCGGTGGATACTATTTTGTTTTGGATGATATAAACGAGACAAATATAGATAGGTTAAGGCAACTAGTAGATTCGCACCAGAGCGCTGAGATATTGTTTGCTATATCGCCATCTCTAGCAAACGATAGTTTCATGCTTTTTGTAGAAGATAAGCTAAAGCAGTTTGATATAAAGTTTCACAAAATCGCCCAAGGCATACCTACTGGAGTAGGACTAGAAAATGTAGATATATTGTCTGTAGCCAAAGCGATAGATGGCAAGATGACTATCTAGTCTTTTTGCCACTCTTCTATGCCGTGCTCTTTTTGTCTGTATCTTTTACTTATAGAATTTTTGTAGCTTGTCGATAATTTTTCGCACTGTAATATCTTTTTGATATCTACTTGGTGGTTTTTTGCATCGTAGGAACATCTATTTATATGCTCTATCGTCATATCTGGATAGTCTCGTGATATTAGCTTGAGATTATCTTTGGTGCTTATGTTTCCAGTTTTTATCACTCGCATATAAAAGCCTGTCTTATACTCTGTGACTAGTAGCGATGTCAAGTTTTTGATACCTACTACCGATGATATTTTCCAGCATGGCTGTCGTGGTTGAGATACTTCAAACACCACCTCCCCACACTCATATCTATCACCTATGCATATATTGCTGTCGTCTGCACGGGCTATAGTGAAGTTTTCACCAAAGGCACACTCCATCAGCTGTATATCATATTTTGTCTTGAAAAATTCATAATAAGTTTTAGCATATACACATATCGCTTTGTCTTCTCCGCCGTGGTTTTCGTGGTCGCTTTGTGTATCGTCTGCCAGTCCCCCATATCCCACTGCTAGAATCTGGCTCTTTGATACGGGCTGTTTTTTATAAGATGACCTATATATTTTGTCGCCCTTTTTTATATTTTGTGGTTTTCCACAATATATATTTTTTACAATTATTTGCATAAATATCCTCGTGCCTTATAGTATCATGATAAGCTTAAGCAAACTCCAAAACACAAATAATATCTTGGACAAGTGATATATTAAGTTTGTATTAGCTTTATTTTTGGAGTTATAATTTTGCCTTCTAGTATCTCGCCATTAGGAAGCCCCAATACAGCTTCATATTTTTGATATTTCGCATGAATGCGTGGCAGTTTGTGCTGTCTGTTGTCGTTGAAATTCTGCAACCTGCTATCAAACGATATACAGAGGTCGGCAAGATTTGTAAGAGCAGAACATAGTAAGCTAAAACATCAATCCTATACCAAAAGGTACAAGCTCGGCTATTTTAATAACATTATATCACATTTTCCTTAATTTAACTCACAAATTATCAAAAACCCAAAAATCCTTGTATCATGATACGATATGCAACAGACAAAATAAACAGAAACAACACCACAAAAACATCAAGCCACCAAACTACAACACCATCAACCATAAGTATATTGTGACACTTCACTCCCACAGCCAAATAGAGCACGACAAGCTAT
>JAOZMC010000046.1:0-1589 GCA_029934475.1 Arcobacteraceae bacterium | reverse complement strand
AAATATGGATAAAATAGAAGTAGCTGGTTCGACAGTTGATTTTTTCAAAGAGATTAAAGATGGTTTGACTATGTATTATTTTGATACTAGCAAGTGTGGTCCGCCAGACCCTATGGTCAATGCCATGGCAGGATTGAGACTTTTGGATGAAAATTCACGCCTGGTGATGACAAATCACAAAGCACCTGGAGGATTGTTTCCCAAAATAGAAGCAGAGTTTGCCTATGAGATAGAAAACTTAAGCGATGGCAATGCCAGAGTCACTTTCACGAAAAAGCAAGGCTCACAAAACACTACAGACTTCACACAAAATAGCTGTGGCGGATGATAATCTGTAGTGAATATATCACAACAATTTGCTCCACCATTTAAGCTAATATCACCGTTTTTTATACTAGGTATATCTATATATCTGTTGAGTATGGTGGGATTGTTTGGTATAGATGTAGCAAATATAAGCATACACGATGGCTACACACTGTCGTGGGTTCATCTGTTTTTGCTAGGATTTGTCATGATGATAATCCTAGGGGCATCGGCACAGCTCGTGCCTGTAGTGCTGGAGATAGGGCATTTTGCAGTGGATCTGTATTATGCTATATATCCGCTACTGCTTGTAGGTACGACACTTATGGTAGTGGGGTTTTATATCGCACCAGTGGCACTGCCGTTTGGTGGTCTTCTAGTGCTAGTAGCATTTGCTATATTTATAGGTGAAACTATACTGACTATAGCAAAGGTAGAAAAACTTAACTTCATAATATCATCTGTGCTTATAGCAAATATATTTTTGTTTTTTGGGTTGGGTATAGGTATTGTCATGGCGATAGGTTATAGCGGACTTGTGTCTGTAGATATCATATCGCTACTTAAAGCACACATATATATGGTGTTTGTAGGGTATGTAGGCATCACCGTGATGGGGCTTAGCTTGATACTTTTGCCTATGTTTTGGCTCAGCCACAGCTTTAGCTGGATATGGGTCAAAACTGCTGTGGGAGTGTTGAGTTTGACATTGTTGCTAGTTGGCATCTCTGTGTTTATAGAGATTGCATATATTGATACCGTGGCATATAGCTTTGCTATATTGGCTTTTTTGCTCTATTTTTGGCAGATATTTATCATATATCAAACAAGAGTGCGAAAAGACAAAGATATATACTTCAAAGCTATGCTTTTTTCATTTGGTTCGCTTTATGTTTCCTTGGTGCTATTGACCTATAACTTTTTCTCACCATCACACAACCTATATCTAGCTACATTTGCTTTGATCTTTTTGGGTTTTGTAGGGTTTTTGATATCGGGTCATCTATATAAAATAGTGCCATTTTTGGTTTGGTACGAACGATTTTCACCACATGTCGGCAAACGAAAAGTTCCTATGCTAGCTGATATGGTGCCAGAAAAAACAGCAGATATCCAGTTTTTGTCTAGCAGTATCGGCGTAGTTTTGGTAGTAATCGGTATCGCTACTGCTATAGACACGGTCTATATGGCTGGGGTGGTTTCGCTCATAGTGGGTGCTGTGGTGCTACTACGAGATCTATTTTATATGATGAACTTTGACGAGAAAAATATCACAGACTTTT
>JAOZMC010000065.1 GCA_029934475.1 Arcobacteraceae bacterium | reverse complement strand
AACACCTTGAGAGTTGGCATGGCTTTTTTGTTCGTTTCTGCTTTGTTTGACAAGTCTATGCACTTCACTGCCAAGTGTTCTATAGTTTGAGATAATATCTTGCATGGTGTTTATATCGTAGCTTTGCGCTACTAAAACTATACGAAATGTCTTGCCTTGCATAGGGAACAATATCTTTTCTAGTGATTGTTTGTATTCCTTGTCCGAATCTCTTTTCAAAGCAGGAATACCAAGCATAGCTTTGGAGTGTTTCATATCGTTTGAAAAAGGTTCTATATCTTTATCTAATACTGTCGAGCCTGAGTATAGACCTTCGAAAGTATCTTTCAAAAAGCTACTGTTGCGAGATTCTTTTGTCGTGCCTATATACATATCTATACCGTCTATTGAACTTTCTATTATATAGACAAACTTTTTTGACTTTGAAGCTACAGCACTAAGAAGCTGTTGAAAATCTATCAAGTTAGTATCTGCTTGAGATTTGTTTCGGTCATAAGAAATATGAGATATTTTCACAAACTCAATATCTTCATTTGTCTCTATATCAACCGTTTGTATATCATGGTTTTCATAAGCTTGTCTTTCCAAAAATTTTTGAATAGTTTTGTCAAGTTTTATCTCTTGAACTTCTAAATCATTATTATAAGTTTGTAGTGTCTGTTGCATATTGCTCCTTTTTTATCATATTTTTTATCATATTTTTGCTCCTTTTTTGTTTTTGTCTGCTGTATTATACCCATCGTTTGCCCTTTTGTTGATGCATATAGTAAATTTGGACATTATAACTTATTTAACTTAAACTACCAAACGATAGCTACAAAGTTGTATGTCATCTTAGTTTGAATTTGGACAATTTGAACCAGCAAATATAGTAACTGCTGAGCCATCGCTATAATAGCATGTCGTCTGCGTGCCATCTGTTTCGTATCCTGTCAATACACCATATGCATATGCAGATGTTAGAAACATAGCAGTCGCTACTACTGTGAAAATTATTTTTTTCATATTTTTTCCTTTTTTTGTGCCATGCTTTTGCACGACCTATTTTATCTCAAAACTTTGACACTATCTTGATATTTATCAAATATCTGTTTATCGTTTCTATCCGTATACATCACAGTCCATTTATACATATATTTTTTGTAGTAAATCTGCTTTGAGCTAGCATAAACTTTTTGTCCGCCTTGCATAAAACTTGTTGTAAATATAGCAGTATAACTGTTTTTGCTACTACTTGTTTTTGATGAAAAACTCAAAATCTTTCTTCCATCTGCCCTCATAGCTTCTTTGATAGATCTCTGTATTTCGTTTTTCTCTCTTTTTGTGTA
The DNA here is from genome assembly GCA_029934475.1 of Arcobacteraceae bacterium. Lineage (GTDB taxonomy): Bacteria > Campylobacterota > Campylobacteria > Campylobacterales > Arcobacteraceae > B24-G6. The sequence continues at coordinate 2,043 of JAOZMC010000065.1, read as the reverse complement.
TGATACAGTATATGATGGACCAAATGTAGAATTGTATGCTATTTGATTTGCATTGTCTACATATTGATATGCCTTGGTATTGTTTTTTAACTCATCTACGAACCTGTTTTTTTGTTTTTTTGTCATGTTTTTGTATTTAGCATATGCCAACCCTTTATCCACAGTTGCATCTATATATGCTTTTGGCAAGGATATAACTTCAGGATTGCCTGGAAATACCGCTTGAAATCTATCGTCAAATAACTTATAGTCATAAAAATTTTGTGCATATAACCCACTAGCGACACACAAAAGCAACACATACTTCAATATATTGTCAAACTTCATCTTCGTTTTCCTTGTCTGCTGTGATAGCTCTCCAGCTCACTCTTATCATCCATATGCCAAAAACAAATGGCACAAACATGACCAACATTCTGCCAAAGCCGCCCATCTGTGAATCTTCCAGGACTATAGGTGCAAAAACTTGCAACCATAAACTTATTATAACCAATATAACAAATCCTACAACTATCCCCAAAATTTTATTTCCAAAATTTTTCATTTTTTTCCTTTTCATTTTTTAGTCTTTTTGACTATCTATATCTATATTTGTATCTTGTCTTATAATTTAAGACAAGACAACATCATCTCTATCATCTATATGTAGACAATCTAATTCTCAACCAAATCCCATGATTTAGCATCGCATTCTGGACATTCGTATTTATCGCTAATCCACTTGACAATCTTGTCTTTGTATACCAACATACCTGACCCACCAATTATCATAGCAGTAACTATAGGCAAAGCAAAACCTGTTCCAGCAAATATAAATGCTGTCCAGCCCCAAAAGCCTACTATTGGTATTGTACTGCCTATGACCTTGACCCAAAAATCCTTGTTGGTCTCCTCTGTGTATCCGCATTTTTTACATTTTATATTCATCATTTTTCCTTTTGTTTTTTGCGACTTTTCATCGCCTTTTTATCTATCATTACAGCTTGCTATCACTGCCGATCCACTAGCTATACCTATGCTCAATGGTGCTAGCAAAATATGAGGTGCAAAGACTAGCAACACTAGACCCAATATAACAGACCCAAAGCATATGCCCAGCCATGCTATCTCTAGTAGCACCGCACCTATGATAATCGCTACTCCTAGTATCGTCTCAAATATGCACATCACCGATACCTTTGCCCGTTTTCATCATTTCTCCTTTTCATAATCATAGATACAATACCACACAAAGTTGTATTTTATATAAATGATACAAATTGTATCATAAAATTATTAAATTAACTCAAAATATCATCATTTTTTCATAATTTGTGAGAATTTAAAGAATATTATGTTATAATCAAAAAAATATAGGACAACTCAAATGCAAGTATATGAACATATCAACTTATATCTAAAGCGGCGAAACATGTCCAAGGCAGAATTTTATGACAAACTCGTGCAGCTAGAACCAACACTGACAAACACAGGCGAAGTGCCGACTATCAACTCTATATATGCTTATCTAAACGGTCGCATAGGCATAGATGTGGAGCTACTGCCATATATAGCTAGAGTGTTGGAGATACCAGAGCAGCTACTTTTTGCCGATACACCCTCTGCTAGACTGGCATATATACGGCACTTGGCGGAAACTATGACAGAAGAGGAGAGGCAACTACTCAGCAAAGTAGCAGAACCGAAGCCTATGGTGCTTGGTGCAACCGCCATGAGTGGTATGTTTTATGACACTAAACGGATAGCGAAGATTTTTGATAAAAAGCCGGACAATACACATAGTGAAACTGACCGCAAAATACAAAGAATACACGGTTTGCTACCACATGCTCCAGACAAATACTTGACACATATAGAGACCCAACTTCTAGACTACAAGGGGCTGACTGCTAAGTTTGTATAGAAAAGTATTTGGTCGTATATAATTTGCGATTTATAATACTTGACTACCTATAGTTTATGGTGATTTTCATGTTCTGCCACAGGCCAGAAAAGCAAGGCGGTTCGCAAGGCGAATATCTGCGATAAGTGCCAGGGGTTCCG
>JAOZMC010000045.1 GCA_029934475.1 Arcobacteraceae bacterium | reverse complement strand
TTGTCTATTTTAGGCGATTGCACGAAATCTAAACTTTCAGTGAAAAATTTTCCTACAAAATGTTTCAAAAAAATATCTTATTTCCAGCTTTTAAGAGTAGCAGAGGTAAGTATATCGGCTTATATCTTGAAAAACTGTTCTGCTTTTTTTGCCTGTTCTATGCCTACAAAGGTCAAGCTGTCATCTATATATAACTTCTGTCTCTTTAGCTCTGTCATTAGCTGTTTGCCTGTCTGCCTATCTACAGCACCGCTGTTTTCTAGCTTGTTTAGCACATCTTTAGTCGTCTCATCTGGTAGCTTTTGAGACAAAGCAAGCAGTAGCACCATCTTGTGGATATTTTCACTCACTATTTAAACTCTATCTTTTTGAGGCTTGAGAAGTTTGTAGGGCTATCTATGACAATCTCACATCTATAAGAGGATATATGTTTCTTGTCTGCTACTTTGTATAACTTGTCTATCTTGTATGTTGTCTTGACATCATCTATATATATAGTTTTTTTCGTCAATTTATCTGCTATATCTATAGGCAGATATATAGTCAGCCTCGCCTTGTCTAGGTCGTGTGCTTCATACAGCACTGACCCTGGATTGACCCACTGCCCTACTTGGACTGCTATATCATATATATAGTTGCTAGCTTCTGTCAAAGTTTTATTATGTACTGTTTGCTTTAACGATGCTATGTTTGATACCATATCTGCTTTTTGAGATCTGAGGTTTAGTAGCTTAGTTAGCTGAATATCTTTTTCTAGCTGGGATTTGAACTTAAACTTTTTGATACTATCATAGCTAGTTTGCTCTATCTTTATGAGGCGATTTTGGATATATAGTTTGTTTTGATACTGTTTTAGCTTGACTTTATCTACTTTGTCGTCTATCAGGACTATCGTAGAGCTACTGGCAAACTTTCCTTTGATGTCGTCGTTGATATATCGCACTTGTCCCGAAACTTGGGATTTGACAATATATTTATGTAAAGGTTCCGCTGTAGAATAAAACTTCGAAACACCGCTGGCATATAAACTGGCTACTATCATAGCTATAAAAATAAAATATCTCATGGCATATTTTATCATCTTAAACTTAATTGGATACAATAACAGAAAAAATTAGGAGAAATATGCGATTTGAAAGACTAGCTGTGTTTGATTTTGACTCAACTTTGATGGACGGCGAAACTATAGATATACTAGCAGATGCCTATGGTGTGGGGGCGGAGGTGTCAAATATCACGACCAAAGCTATGAGTGGTGAGATAGACTTTTTTGACTCTTTGATAGCTAGAGTATCACTGCTGAAAGGTATGCCATATCAAGATGCTGTAGATATATGCCACAACTTACCATATATAAAAGGTGCCAAACAGTTGATAACCGAGTTAAAAAGTAGAAGCTACAAGATTGTTTGTCTATCTGGTGGGTTTAGACTAGCTACAACCTATGCTAAAGATATATTGGGATACGATACAGAGTTTGCAAATATTCTAAGACACAAAGATGGACTACTCACAGGTGAAGTGGGTGGCGAGATGATGTTTGAGTTTAGCAAAGGGCAGATGATACAAAGGCTACAAAACTTGCTAAATATAGACAAGACAAACACCATGAGTGTAGGTGATGGAGCAAATGACTTAAGCATGTTCGCCCAAAGCGGTATCAAAGTAGCATTTTGTGCCAAAGAGGTGCTCAAAAACGAAGCAGATATCAAGATAGATGAAAAAGATCTTTCAAAAATACTAAATTTTATATAAATTGGATAAAATACAATATGAATAAAGTTTTAGCACTCAAATACCGACCGAAAAATTTTAAAGACCTTGTAGGTCAAGACACGATATCTCGCACTATATCTATGGCACTAGATAGCAACCGTATAGCTCATGCATATCTGCTAAGCGGGCTACGAGGTAGTGGCAAGACCTCTACAGCTAGGATACTTGCCAAATGCATATTGTGTGAAAATGGACCTACTAGCAATCCTTGTGAAAAGTGCGATAGTTGTCTGTCGGCAAATGCCGGCAAACATATGGATATAGTAGAGATGGATGCAGCATCATCTCGTGGTATAGACGATATAAAAGAACTCATAGAACATATACGATACAAGCCAACCAGTGGCAAATACAAGATATTTATCATAGATGAGATACATATGTTGACTGTCCAGGCATTTAATGCACTGCTCAAAACTCTAGAAGAGCCACCAAGTTTCGTCCGCTTCATACTAGCTACAACCGACCCTCTCAAACTTCCTGCTACTATACTTAGCCGAACACAGCACTATAGATTTCGCAAGATTTCTGTAGCAGATACGACCAAACATCTATCACATATATTGAACTTAGAAAATATCAAATACGAAAGTGATGCTGTGGAGACTATAGCTAGATGTGGGCATGGGAGTTTAAGAGATAGTTTGACTATACTAGACCAAGCGATAGTATTTTCAAAAAACGACATCACCACTACAGCAGTCGCCGATATGCTAGATCTAGTAGATACCGAGCTTTTGGATGAGCTGTTTGATATAGTTTTAAGCGACAAAGCCATAGACGAGATAGCTGATAAATTTACCAAATACGAGTTAAGCTCTGTCCTAGATGAAGTAGCGGTGTATCTCAAGGATTGTATCAAACAAGCGGACCCACGGTTTGATATGGTAGTGTATGATAGGTTTTTTAGTATCATTGGTAGCTCCAAATATCTTCTAAGCATAAACAGCGATGAAGAGTTTGTGCTACTTTTGACTATATTGAAGCTCAAAACTGCTACAAAACGATATGCCATAGATAATATCATAGACAAACTAGAAGCAGACCAGCCACAGACCAGCAAACAGACCGTCCAGCGATCACCAAAGCAGACAGCAAAACCGCAGAAAACTCCACAAGAGCTATACAAAACTCTAGTAGATGTCGTATTTGATAGAAGTTTTGAAGTGGGACAATGCTTTGAGAGTAGCTTTGAGTTTGTGAGCTTTAGCGACAAAAATCTACTGCTAAAATCGACAGCAGATGAAGAGTGCAAAAACCTATTGTGGAAAAATTTTGACCTCATCAAACAGCAAGCAGTGCAAATATATGGCAATGGTGTGAAAATAAGTTTCGAAAAACAGGTGCAAACACAACCACAAGAAATAGAGCCACAAACACAAGAAACACAAGAAACACAAGAAACACAAGAAACACAAGAGCCACAAACACAAGAAACACAACCAGAACAAATCGCACCAACACAACAGCCACAACCAGACACAGACAACTCACTAGAAAACAGCGACATAGTCAAAGAAGCCAAAAGATACCTACAGCCAACCAAGATAGAGAAAATACCTAAAGATATATAGATGTATAAAAGAATAGTAGTCAAAGTCGGCAGTTCTGTATTAAGCTCACACGGCAAGATAGTAGATGAAAGATTTGCAAATCTGTGCTATCTTATAAACTCCTTGAGACAAAAAAGCATAGAAGTCATAGTCGTAAGCAGTGGAGCGGTGGCATTTGGCTATGTAAAGCTACACATAGACAAGACTATCACCAGCAACAAACAGGTCCTAGCATCTATAGGTCAGCCACTACTTATGACTACATACCAAAAGCACCTAAGACCGTTTGATATATTGTGTTCTCAGTTTTTGCTAGAGGCTACTATATTTGATGATGATATGAGACTAGACAATGCAAAAAAAGCTATAAATACATCACTACAAAACGGAGTGCTACCTATCATAAATGAAAATGACACCACATATACCAAAGAGCTGGTATTTGGCGACAACGACCAGCTAGCAGGATATGTAGCGAAACATTTCAAAGCAGATATGCTACTGATTCTCAGTGACATAGATGGCTATTATGACAGCAACCCAAACACAAACGCACAGGCAAAACTTTTGAAATATGTCAGCCATATACCAGAGGATTGTTTACAAGAAAAGTCATCGGCAAATACCGAGTTTTCTACAGGCGGTATAGTGACTAAGCTAAAAACGGCATCGTTTTTGATGAGCTATGATATACCTATGTTTCTATGTAGTGGCTATGACCTAAGCGATGCTACTAGCTATCTTTTAGATGGTATTCACAAAAGAGGTACACTCTTTGTCAGCTAGAGTTTTGTTTATGGGGACACCCAGCTTCGCTACGACTGTGCTAGAAAATTTGCTAGCAAACAACTTCGATATAGTAGGACTTTTCACACAACCAGACAAAAGGATAGGCAGAAAACAGGTGCTGACATATCCACATATCAAACAATATTGCCTTGAAACAAAAAGTGCCATAAAGATATATCAACCACAAAACCTAAAGAGCAGCTACGATGATATAAACTCTCTCAAACCAGACTTTATAGTAGTGGTGGCATATGGACATATATTGCCACAAAACATCTTGGATATAGCACCATGTATCAACTTACATGCATCTGTGTTGCCACGGTATAGAGGAGCTAGTCCTATACAACAAGCTGTTTTAAATGACGACAAACAGACAGGAGTATCGGCACAGCTTATGGATACAGGGCTTGATAGTGGCGATATTTTAGCTGTCAGTTACATCAAAATAGCAGGCAAAAACAGTGCGGAACTTTTCGAGACACTTTCACAGATAGCTGGTAGCTTGACAACATATGTGCTAAACAATTTTGTCACCATAAAGCCAAAGCCACAACTTCACAGTGAGGCAACATATTGTAGCAAGATAGAAAAAAGCCACGGTATTGTCCAGTTTGATAGCAGTGTAGATATATACAATAAATACAGAGCATATATAGGCTGGCCGGGTATCGCTATGGCAAATGGGTTGAAGATTATCAAGTGCGATATACATGAAAAAAAGAGCAAAAACCAAAAAGGCAAGATAGTAACTATAGAAAAAGAGCATATAAAAGTAGCTTGTAGCGAGGGTATTTTAAATATATATACAGTCCAACCATCTGGCAAAAAGGCTATGAATGTGGTGGATTATACGAGAGGCAAGAGACAAAAAGTGGGAGATAACTTTGAGTGATATTCCACATATACCAGTGTTATATGATGAAGTGCTAGAGATATTTAGCAAATATAGACAAGAGCTGATGATAGACTGCACGGCAGGATTTGGCGGACATAGCGAGGGACTGCTACGGCAGCACAAAGATATCCGCCTAGTATGCAATGACCAAGACAGTGAGGCATTGAAGTTTTGCGAGGCTAGACTACAGCCGTATAAAGACAGGGTCATATACAGCAAGGCAAATTTTGGCGATGTGGTAGATAGATTTAGAGCAGAAAATATCACAGGTATATTAGCCGATATAGGAGTGAGCTCATATCAGCTTGACAATCTTGACCGTGGTTTTGGATTTGATAGCGATAGCTTAGATATGCGGATGGACACACAGGGACAAACTACGGCATATGATGTGGTAAATAACTACGACACCAAAAGCCTAGAGACTATACTTAAAGAGTATGGCGAGATACGAGACTACAAAAATATAGCACAATTGATAGTATCAAACAGACCTATAGTCTCTGGCAAACAGCTATCACAAATAGTTGCGAAAAGCAGCTATATCAAACATGGCAAACACCCAGCAACTCTACTGTTTCAAGCAGTGAGGATAGAGGTAAACAAAGAGTTGCTACAGCTAGAAAAGTTGCTGAAAAGTCTGGAAAATCTAGCACTGAAAGATTGTATCGTAGCTATAATATCGTTTCACTCACTTGAAGATAGGATAGTCAAACAGGTATTTAACAGATGGAGCAAAAGTTGTATATGTCCGATAGAATTGCCTAGATGTGTCTGTGGAAACAACCACTCAATAGGTCACAAGATTACTAAGAAGCCTATAGTAGCCACAAGAAAAGAGTGTTTGGCAAACCCAAGAGCAAGAAGTGCAAAGATAAGGGTATTTAGGATAAAACGATGAGAAAACCAACAAAAGAAAAAAATATCAAGATATTGCATACAAACAACTATCCATATATCAACAAAAACAGATCTTCTAAAAAATACAGCTATATATTGGGGCTTGGTGGCAACATAGGCAACACCAAAAGAGTATTTGATAGACTATTTTTCAGCCTAAGAGGACACAGCTGTATCTTTGTCAAACAAACCAGTTTTTTATATATCAATCCACCATTTGGATATACAAGACAAAAAGAGTTTACAAACACTACTATACTGATAAAGACAAACAAACCAGCAAAAGTGTTGTTAAAGCACACACAATATCTAGAAAAAAGGCACAAAAGAAAAAAGAGGTTCACAAATAGCCCACGGAGTTTGGATATAGATATCATTGTGCAAAAACAGGGCAAAAAGATGATAATCACAAACAGAAAGAACCTCACCATACCACATAAAAGCTGGAGACAAAGACCCAGTGTAGTAGTGCCTTTGCGATATATGATGGCTAGAAGATGAAAAAAATAGCAGTAGCCATGAGTGGTGGTATAGATAGCTCGTATGTAGCATACAAGTTAATATCTCAAGGATTTGAGGTAGTCGGTATATATATGAAACTACATGATATGATAGATGGATACCACGAAAAAAATATCAAAAATATCAAAAAAGTATGTGAAAGTTTGTCTATAGACTACCATATCGTGGATATAAGCTCTCAATTTGAAGAAAAAGTATATAACTACTTTATAAACTCATACAAAGACGGCACAACACCAAACCCATGTGTCAAGTGCAACCGAGAGATAAAGTTTGGTGCTTTGATAAAAAAAGCACAAGAGCTAAACTGCGATACCCTAGCTACGGGGCATTATGTCAAAACCGATGGCAAGTTTATATATGAAGCAAAAGACAAACAAAAAGACCAAAGCTATTTCCTAGCTCAAGTCAGACAAGAAAACTTGAAGTTTCTACACTTTCCCCTAAGCGACAAGAGAAAAGAGCAGGTCAAAAAAGAAGCGATAGATATAGAGTTTTTGAAGGATATATCTACAAACAGCGAATCCCAAGAGATATGTTTCGTGCAAAACAGCTATATAGATCTGCTAAAAACACACACCACCACAGACAAAATTGGCGACACAATAGACACAGATGGCAACACAATAGGCACTCACAAAGGTTATATGCACTACACGATAGGCAAACGAAAAGGGTTTGTGGTGCACGGAGCTTTGACTCCTCACTATGTGCTAGATATATCAAAACAGCACAACACCATAACAGTAGGCGACAAAGAGTTGTTGAAAAAAAACTTAGTCCACATAGATAACCTAAATATGTTTATTGATGACAAAAAGTTTGAGTGTGATGTGCGACTACGATATAGAAGTGTCAAACAAAAATGCATAGCCAGTATAGTAGATGACACTGCTACACTTTGGCTAAAAGATTGTGCCTATGGTATAGCCGCAGGACAGTTTGCCGTGATCTCTATAGGAGACAAGATAGTAGGAAGCGGAGCGATAACACATAGTGAGAAAACAGATGATATTTGGCAAGATTGATTATGTAAACTTACTGCCGTTTTATGTTTTTCTAAACAAAAGCATAAACTCCTCTCAACAAAAAGCGATGATGAACTACAAAAAATCATTCCCATCACATATAAACAAAATGTTTCACTTGAGAACTATAGATGGGGCATTTATATCCAGTATCAAAACGCCCAGCAAAAAGTGTGCCGATATAGGTATAGTCAGCCGTGGTGAAGTGTTGTCTGTGCTATGTATCAAAGGTGAGTTTGTAGAGGATATAGAGTCAAACAGCTCAAACATGTTGGCAAAAGTGCTAAACTTAGATGGACAAGTAGTCATAGGAGACAAAGCATTGACACGATATTTTCAAACCCAAAATGATGATTTTGTAGATATGGGGGCATCGTGGAGCGATAAATACCGTCTGCCTTTTGTGTATGCTAGGCTGTGTTTTTGCAAAAGAGATAAGATATTTATGCAACTAACGGAGAGATTTTTGAGACAAAAGACAAAAATACCATCATATATCTTAAATAAGTCTGCCAAAAAGATAGGGATATCACCATCACAGCTCAAACACTATTTAACTAAAATAAGCTATAAAATAGGGCATAAAGAGAAAAAATCGCTCAAATTATTTTTAAAATTAAGCAAAACTTATACATGATATAAAAAATATAAAATTTTCTCTATGTTAGATTAAGAATATTATGTTATAATTGGAAACTTTTAAAAGGAGACAAGATGGACAACAGGAATTTGAAACAAGATTTAGAGCAGATAGACTCGATCTTAAAAGAGAAAGGCATCTCACGAAGAGATGCTATGAAGATGATGGGACTTTCTACTGCTGGTCTAGCAGTAGGTAGTAGTAGCTTAAATGCTGCTACTACATTGCAAGCAAGCGATGCCAAAGGCGAAGTGCTAATAGTTGGCGGAGGTTTGTCAGGTATGTCTACAGCGGCACGTCTCAAAAGCAGTGCCTCTGGAGTAAATATCACGGTGCTGGAGCCAGAAGCAGCATCTGTGTCATATCAACCAGGGCAAACACTCGTAGGAGCTGGACTTTGGAACAAAAGCGATATTTTGTACAAAAGAGATGATTTTACCCCAGATGGTGTGAAAGTAGTCAAAGAAAAGGCTATGAAGTTTGACCCACAAAACAATACGGTAACTACAGACAAAGGCACAGCACTCAAATACGATGTGCTGATAATCGCAGCTGGTATCAAGCTAAACTATGCAGCTATAGCAGGACTAGAAGCAGCAGGTGAAGCATATTCAAGTGGCGACAACAAAGCACTAGTAGGCGAGCTAAATGCCAAAGGTGTCTCTTCTATATACACAGCCGACGGTGCAGAGGCTACATGGAAAAATATGCAAGCATTTATAGCCAAAGCAAAAAGTGGCAAAAAAGTAAAAGGTCTGTTTACTCACCCAAATACCCCTATCAAATGTGGCGGAGCTCCAAAGAAGATCATGTATCTTATGAATTCTAGGCTAAAAGAGGCAAATGCTAGAGCATATGCAGATCTGCATTTCTATCCCAACGGTGGTGGTATGTTCGGTATCAAGGATTATCACACAGCGATAGTCAAGCAGTTTGAGCGAGAGAAGTTTAACTGGTCGTACAAACACAACCTTGTAGGTGTAGCAAATGGCGAAGCTATATTTGACCATCATGGGCTGACCAAAGGTAAGTTTGATCCGGATTTGGAAGATTATGAGATGATACCTACTCACAAAAGAGTTGTCAAGCCATATGATTTTTTACATGTGACTCCACCTATGAAAGCACCAGATGAGATAGGAAAGTCTCCTATAGGTTCTGCCAAAGGTTGGGTTCCTGTGAAAAAAGAGACACTTCAGCATGCAAAGTTTGACAATGTTTTCGCTTTGGGCGATATAGCAGCCGTGCCTATGGGCAAAACTGGCGGAAGCGCTAGAAAACAATACAAAGTAGTAGTTAACAATGTCATATCATTTTTGGAAAAAGGTTCGATACCCAAGACAAATTTACAATACGATGGCTACACAGTTTGTCCGCTTATCACGAGCATAGGCACTGTCATGTTAGCAGAGTTTAACTGGGCATCAAAAAAGCCAGGAAGCGGTCAAAATGCAGCGATAGTTAGTTTTCTTGACCCAACACAAGAGAGATATATATGGTGGTTGTTGAAGTTTTATCTTCTAAAACCTATGACAGTTTATGGCATGCTAAGTGGCAGAGCTTAAAAGGAGAAAAGATGAAAAAATTATTTATATCAACAATAGTATCACTGTTTGCAGTTTTGATGATAACTGGATGTGGTGACAAAGAGGTCAAAAAAGAAAAAGTAGCATACAAATACACTACAGTTCAAGTATACGAACAAGCATGTATCAAATGTCACGGCAAACATGGTGAGGGTAACCCAGAGAAAAAAACTCCAGCACTCAACGACAGAACACCTGCTGAGATGGCTCAAGATCTATATGATGTCAAAAATGGTGGCACAGGATTTGGTGGCGGTGGCACTGAACATGAAGTCATGGAACACAACATGAACAAGCTAGTAGACAAAGGATATGACTACGATATCGATAGTATGGCAGAATTTTTGTCATATTTAGCAAAAAATCAATAACAAACCACATCAAAAGCAAAGCTGGGGCTTTGCTTTTGTATAGAGATAATTGATTGAACAAAAAACCTACCAAAGTATTTGTCTGGCCTTTTTATACTAGACTGATACATTGGTTGATAGTGCTATCATTTGTGCTATCTTTTGTGCTATCTTTTTATGAGCATTTGCTCAACTTACATGTTGCTTTTGGTATAGTGTTTGGGCTTATGTTGCTATATAGGATAGTGTGGGGCTTCGTAGGACCAGACTATGCTATATTTAGCACATTTAAACTCTCATTTTCTGCTTTGGTGTTTTATTTTCAAGAAAAGATACAAAACCGATATAGAGATATACCCGCAGGACACAACCCAGCATCTAGCTGGTACACTATCATCGTGCTAGGACTTGGGTCTGTCATCGCTTTTAGTGGGTTGTTGCTATATGGCGTCCAAGAAGCAAACGGTTACTTAGGATTTCTAAATCACCTATACTATAACCATGCCGATGGCTTGACTTTTGTCCATACCTATGTCTCTTATATATTGGTTGGTTGGTCGGTCGTGCATATTAGCGGTGTACTTGTGGAACATTTTTATCACAAAACAGATATGCTGTGGACCATGATAACTGGCTACAAGATAGCTATAGGAGAGAACACAACACCGGGCAAAAAAAGAGGACTTATAACTTGGAGTTTTCTTTTGTTGTCTGTTTTTGTCTTTTTTGTATCAACAGATGGCAGAAACAATCCATTTGTAGCAAACAGATTTGGCACGATAAATATAAAAAAAGAGTCACCCATATACTACGAAGAGTGTGGAGCTTGCCACAAGGCATATCCTGCTTTTATGTTGCCATCTAGCTCATGGGAGAGGATACGAAGCGGACTGGACAATCACTTTGGCGACAAAATATCACCAGACCACAACGACACAGACCACAGGATAACTACAGACGAACAGACGGTGATATTTAAATACCTCACCCAAAACAGTGCAGAGCATAGCACAAGAGAGATATCGGTCAAAGTTATGAAGTCTTTAGACGGAGCTAGAGGGCGAAAAAGTATAACCAAGATAAAAATATGGAAAGATATACACAAAGATATAGCACCATATATATACAAGTCCGACCAGATAAAAGACAGATCAAACTGCTTTGCATGTCACAAGCACTTTGAATATGGTGTGTTAGAAGATGTAGATATACAGGTGCCGACAAATCTCACATGGACAAAAAAGAAAAAGAAAACTAAAAACACAAACAAATCATCAAAAATATAACTCAAAAAAAACACTGCCCCCATATCTATGGGTTCTGTAAATCCACACAGACAAATTTTATAAAAAACAGCTATTTGTGAGTTTGGTTTAAGTAAAAAAGTTATAATTCTCACATGCTTCGGCAAAACAAAAAAGAGTCAAATATGACAACAAACACAGCTGATAGACTAGATAGTAGTCTAAACACAGATACAAACGGGGGGGGAGCATAGACCTTTCCTAGAGAGTTTCACTCACAAAGCTAGGGCAGTAGCTCTAGCAGGTGTGATAGCAGTAGCAACTATAGGTTGTGGTAGTTCAGGTGGAGGTGGAGGCTCATCTGCCGATGACACAACTACAGATACTGGGTCATTTAAGATCAAAGTCCAAGTAGATGCAGGTGGGAGCTTTACAGTCCCTGTCGGTATTGCGGAGAGTAGAGGAAAAGGAGGCTTGGGTCTCAAAACAATCAAACCTCTATTTTTATTGCCTCTAGGTGACGAAGTTACTTCTGACGGCATCGATTATGAGATAGACTGTAACGATGACGGTTCGTTTGCTACGGTCGATGGTCCTCATACTTGTAGTTATACAGAAGCAGGTAGCTATACTATAGCCATACGAGGCGACTTTGTCAAGTTTGACATGGACAAAAATAACGAAGACAGAGAAAAGCTAACAGAGGTGCAACAGTGGGGCGACAAAGAGTGGACTACTATGCAAAATGCTTTTAAAGGATGTATAAATCTCGTAGTAACTGCTACAGACAAACCAAATCTATCAGCTGTGTCAACTATGCAGTATATGTTTTTTGGAGCTTCATCTTTCAACCAAGATATCAGCGGATGGAACACAGCAAATGTCACGGTGATGGACCAAATGTTCAGCCATGCTACAGCATTTGCTCAAGACTTATCTCTCTGGAATGTAGAAAAAGTCACAAGCAAATTGCTATTTCCAGATGCTAGTGGCGAACTTATAGAGCCAAACTGGCCAGAATAGAGCTATGGCTACCACACTTGTCGTCATATATTGGAATAGTGTGGCAAATATATCACTACAGACTTGGATTGTCCATCGTTTGTAGTGATGGCTACTTATAGCCTCGGAGCGATCAATTTTGTCTCGTTCCCAACGTCCAGAGACTATGAAATAACTACTTTTTCTGAAAATATTACTCTTTTGTAGAATTTTTAATTGTCAATTTATCTCTATTTTTGCAAGTTTGCTAAAATCTCAAATTATACAAAAAAGCTTTAGTTGTCATAAGCTTTTTGGGGCATAATAATCTAAATAAAGCTATATAAAATATGGCTTTGATAGATTATTATAAAAG
>JAOZMC010000018.1:25761-33747 GCA_029934475.1 Arcobacteraceae bacterium | reverse complement strand
TATACGACACTATACTATAAAGCAACCTGCCAAACGGTCGTATCCATACACCGTTTTGAACACAATGCTTTTGTAGCCGTGAGGCATACTTATCGCTTCTTAGCTCCACTACTCCTATAGCTCCTATAGATCGCACATCGGCGACTATATCACAACCACGAAGCGGTTCTAGATTTGTCTCAAATCTCTTTTGTATATTTGCCACTTTTGCCTGCCAATCAACCTCACTAAACATATCTATACTAACATTTGCCACAGCACATGCAAGAGGGTTTCCCATATATGTAGGTCCGTGCATAAGAGCTTTGAACGGACTATTTGATATCGTATCGCTGATATTTTTGGTAGTGCACATGGCACTCAATGTCATAGCCCCTGCCGTGAGCGATTTGCCTACGGTCATGATATCTGGTGTGATACCGCCGTGGTCGCAACCCCACATAGCTCCTGTGTGTCCGAAGCCTGTGGCTATCTCGTCTGCTATCAACACTAAGTCGTATTTGGTGCATAACTCTCTGGCTATCTTGAGATATTCTACGTCGTGTATCCGCATGCCACCAGCACCTTGGACTATAGGTTCTACAATCACTCCTGCTATATCTTTGTGATGATTTACGATAGTTTGTCCTAGATTTTCTATAGAACTAAATATATTTTGTGGCACATAGTCGCCATAAAGTGAGTGCATGCTGTTTTGTGGGTCGCATACTCCCATACAGCCCAAAGTGTCGCCATGATATGAGTGTCGCAAAGCTACAAATCGTGAGACATTTTTGGCTTTGGCTTTTTGATACAATATTGCTGTCTTGAGTGCTACTTCTACTGCTACCGAGCCACTATCAGCTAAAAAAACACTAGGAAGTTTGGTCAGCTTTGCTAGCTTATATGTAAGCTCGACTGCTGGCTTGTTTGTAAGCCCACCAAACATGACATGTGGCATGATATTTGCCTGTGTTTCTATAGCTTTGATGATACTTGGATGGTTATATCCCCAAATAGCACTCCACCACGAACTCATAGCATCTACTAGCTTGGTGCCATCCTCTAGGAGTATAGTTTGTGCTTTTGTTTGTGCTACTAAAAGCGGTGTGTCTATAGCTGGGTGTGGGCTATATGGGTGCCATGTGTGTTGTCTATCTATGCTTAGATAATCCATCGAAATAGCTCCTTATCTTTGTCGCATCGGTCTTGCTGACGACTTCTAGCAGTATATCCATATTAGCTGATTTTATACTCTCAAATGTCCCAAAATAGCTTAAAAGTTTTGTCAACTTTGCTTTGCCTATACCGTGAACCTCTAGTAGCGATATATTTTTGTCTTGTTTTGCTTTGCTCTTTTTGTGGAAGTTTATCGCTTTTTTGTGTGCCATATCTCGCAAGTTTTGACAAAACTGCAACCGCTTGTCGCTATGTGGTAGCTTATATGACTGCTTCGCTGTATGCAAGATATCATCTGCTTTGCCCTTTGATCTGTTTGATTTTTTGTCTATTTTCTGCTTTGATATAGCTACTATATCTATGTTTGTGCCTGTAGATGCCACTATCTCGCCGGCAAGTTTCAGCAGTGTCGCTCCACCATCGATGAGCCACACATCTGGTGGCGGATTTTCATCAAACTTTTTAGCTCTCCTTGTGAGCACTTCTCTCATCTGTCCATATTCATCTTTGGAGGACAAATGATACAATCTATCGTCTGCTTTGATAAACTTATCATCGTCATATGTTATCATAGCCCCCACCGTAGCTTGCCCTGCCATATGTGAGTTGTCAAACACTTCGTATCGTCTAGGTGTGTTGTCTAGCTCAAACAACTTGCCTATCTCGTCATGTATATCGCCGTCTGGTTTAACTTGTCGTAGCAACTCCTCGCAGTTGATCTTCGCTACTTCTACTATGGACTTTTTGGCTCCTATTTTAGGCGAAAGTAGGTCTACCTTTTTTTGCAAAGCTTGACTCAAAAACTCCTTTAACTCATCTATATATCTAATATCCTCACCCAACAATATAGCCGTAGGAGTGTTTGGTAGCACTGTTTGGTAGTTGTTTATGATGATACTTTTATACAACTCATCGAAACTATCCAGCGGTTGGCGGATATTTATCACCGAGCTAGTAGATGACACTATCTTGCCATCACGGACAAACATACGGACTATAGCGACTTTGAGACCGCTTTGTCTGGCTACTACGACATCTATATTTTCGTTGTTTGCCATATCTATAGTGGAGCGGATACTAGATCTACCTATCTTTGAGATCCTATCTCGTAGCACTATAGCATCTTCAAATCTATTTGATAGACTTAGATTTTGCATACGAACTTTGAGTTGTTTTATAAGTAAGTGTTTGTTTTGTATCAGTGCCACCGCTTGAGCTACCACTTCGCTATATTTTGCCTCGCTGACTTTGCCCTCACACGGAGCTAGACACATATCCATCTGAAAATAGATACAAGCCACCCCGCCACTCATACCGCTACTTTTTTGCACTAGCGGAAGCACCTCATACAGACTATCTAACATATCACGACAGCCACTACTATATGGACCAAAATACTTGACTTTGGGACTTTTAAGTATCTTTCTCGTCATCTTTGGTCGTGGGAAACTTTCGCTGTAGTCTATGTAAATATATGGAAATGTTTTGTCATCTCGTAGCAATATATTATACTTGGGCTTGAGCTGTTTGATAAGTGAGTTCTCTAGTATCAAAGCATCGTTTTCATCTGGCACGACTATATAGCTCATACTTGCCGTCTCGCTTATCATCTTGTATATTCTTTGGCTAGAGCTATCGTGCGGAGCTAAAACTGGAGTAAATTTAAAATAGCTCTTGACACGGTTTTTTAGATTTTTTGCCTTGCCTATATACAGAAGCTTGCCATGTGTATCAAAATACTGATATATACCAGGGGTGGCAGGTAGAGATGATATGGTGTCTTTTAGGTTCATGGGAGCATTGTATCCAAACAATCTTTGGTTGGGGTGGTGTGGGGGCTTGTTTTGGTTTTGTGTTATGATATCATACACAAACTTTTGGACTTTGATGATTTTGTGGGTTGTGTTAAGATATATGTGATATAATGTCATTAAATAAAAGTAGTCGTGGTGATTTTACGAAGCAAAACAAGAGAATCGCTTTTTGTATAAGCGAAATGTTTCCTGCAAAAAGTTTCTGTGAGATTGCAGGAACGAATACTTCACTTCTTTACTCAAGGCAGAGTCTTGTGTCAAGAAGTGAAGTGTCGCTCACACTGCCGTTAGACAAAAGAAAAAAATGAACAAAGTAATTAATTTAGGCTTATCAATAGGTATTGGAGTATCATTTACTGGATGTATTTTAACACATCCAGGATGTATTAGAACTGGAAATACAGGTGCTTCAGAATGTGCTAGATATGCAGAAAGATATGATTCTATTGAACGATATAAAACAGAATTGAACAAACTTAATAAAAATGTAAATTTATCAAAATTTGGTAAAAAACTATCTGATAGAGAGGTAAGTTCTTTTAATAATAGATTTTGTAAAAAGTACGAAGGGAAAAAACTTCCAGTTAGTAAAGATTTAGCATCTAGTTTTAAAATTAATTCAGGTAATTATATTTCTTTAGGTGATTACTATAGACATAAATTTTGCCAAACACATTTTGATAAAAAAGAACTAGGACTTTTTGAAAAAACAACGAGAACTAGCACAAATCATGGTTATATTACATGGTATATTACAGATGGTAAAAAAGTATATGGTTATAAACATGCAAATATTTCATACTTTGCTAATGGAGTGGTAAAATATGGTAGTGCTGATTTTGACAAATAATTGCTATTTAGACTATAAAAGTCTAACAAAACAGAGGAGAGGAACGAATAGCCCACGGGCTTTTAAGCAGTTTCAAGCTATCATTTTAAAGGTTAGCGAGAAAGTTATTTGAAGTGCCATTAGGGTCACATCGTCCCTCACTTCAGGCGTTATATACAAAGGAAAATTAAAATGTCATCGATAGTAGATACACCAAAACCACCATATTATGCTGTAATATTTACATCACAAAAAATTGATGAAGATAAAGGCTATAATGAAATGTCAGATAAAATGGTTGAGTTAGTATCTCAACAAGATGGATTTCTTGGATTTGAATCAGCAAGAGAAGAATTAGGGATTACAGTTTCATATTGGAAAGATGAAAAATCAATAATAAACTGGAAAGCTAATTTAGAACATCAAGAAGCTCAAAAACTAGGTAAAGAACTTTGGTATAAACAATATAAAATAAGAATAGCAAAAGTTGAACGAGACTATGAACTTTAAGATGGGTATATAACAAAACACAGGAAGAATAACAAGTGTAAACTGCGGTTATTTCGAGCTTTTTAGTGTCGATTAAATAAAATTTAAAAATCGAAGTGTCAAGTCG
Organism: Arcobacteraceae bacterium; assembly: GCA_029934475.1. Classification (GTDB taxonomy): domain Bacteria; phylum Campylobacterota; class Campylobacteria; order Campylobacterales; family Arcobacteraceae; genus B24-G6. Next base: position 29,330 of record JAOZMC010000018.1, on the reverse strand, counting down.
TTTCGCCAACTTGTCCTTCAATTTAGCCGTTACCATCTCGCTGTAGGCGAACTATCAAAAATACAAGGCTTTCCAGATGGCTATGCGTTTTGTGGCAACAAAAACGACAAAAGCACACAGATAGGCAATGCAGTGCCACTGGCATGGTCAAAAGTGATAGCCCTACAGATAATAGCGACAGACAAGCTGTCGAGAAAAATATATACAACATGACAATATAGTCGATGCATAAGCCGATATATTTTATTTTTTGAATATAAAGTTAAATTTATTTAAAAATGCTATAATATCAAATATAGATGGACTAAATCCTCCTAATCAGAGGGTTAAATAGTTAAAAGGAGAAATATATGCCTGTGGTAAGTAAATTTTTAGGAATCATCATCACTATGTATTGGAACGAACACAATCCTCCACATTTTCATGCGAAATACGGTGAGTATAAAATCATGGTTCATATCAAAACTGGCGTCATTGAAGGCAAGTTCCCAAAAAGAGCATTGAAAATGGTTTTGGAATGGTCTGAATTGCATAAAGATGAACTTTTGGCAGATTGGGAACTATGTGCTAAAAGAGAGATGCCTGAACCAATTTTACCACTAGAGTAAATTATGTTTATTTATGTAACTGAAGCAAAATATTTACACGATTATAAAGTGGAACTGAAATTCAATGATGGGAAAAAAGGTGTAGTTGATTTGGAAAATGAACTATATGGAACAATGTTTGAACCATTGAAAAATAAAAATTTTTTTGCTAGTGTCAAATTGGATAAAGACCTTGATACCATAGCTTGGGAAAATGGGGCAGATTTAGCACCTGAATTTCTGTATTATAAAAGTTTTAAAGATGATAAAACTTTAGCAAAACAGTTTCAAGAATGGGGCTATGCTTAATGCCCAACGAATACGTGGAACGAAAAATTTACCTAAAGGAAAATTATCGCTCACGATAAATATTATCATAAAAGTTTGATTATGTCTAGAAAATTATACACTGAAAATGAAATTATTTTATGTGCATATTTAGCACTATATGATACAAATGCATTTTTGAAAACTGAAATACATAATAAATTTAGCAGACCTAAATCTTCAATAAAAATGAAAATACAAAAAGGAATATTATGACACAAGTCCCACCATACCCCACCCAACTAGCAGGCTCTAGCTCGCTACTAGCAAAGTATTTGACTAAAGATATTTTTGATAAGTTGTGCGACAAGACCACTGCAAACGGCTACACACTAGCACATGCTATCAACTCAGGTGTTCAAAATCCAGATAGTGGTATAGGAGTATATGCAGCAGATGAGGAGTCATATGATGTTTTCGCCGCTTTGTTTGACCCTATCATCTACAAGTATCACGGACATGCCAAAGAGGACAAGCATCAAAGCGACCTAAACAGTGTCAATCTAAAAGCACCAAACCCAGACCCCACTGGCAAATACATACTATCTACTAGGATAAGAGTAGCGAGAAACCTACGAGGAGTGCCTCTAGGGACAGCTATAGACAAAGACCAAAGAGACAAGATAGCACGAGATATATCTGCTGTGTTGTGTGGATTTACTGGAGAGCTTAGTGGCACGTATTATAGTCTATCAAATATGAGCGAAGCAGACAGACTATCGCTAGTCGGCGATCATTTTTTGTTTAAAGCTGGAGATAGATATCTAGAGTCAGCAGGACTAAACAGACACTGGCCACACGGCAGAGGTATCTTTCACAATACCGACAAGACATTTCTAGTATGGATAAACGAAGAGGACCAACTTCGTATAATATCTATGCAAAGCGGTGGTGATATAGCACGAGTGTTTGAGCGACTTGCCACTGCTATAGATATGTTGTCTACCAAAGTTCAGTTTGCCTACAGTGACCACTTGGGATATATCACATCCTGCCCTACAAATCTAGGCACAGCTATGAGAGCTAGTGTACATATACGACTGCCAAACTTGAGCAAAAAATCACAAGAGCTAGAAGCGATAGCACAGATATATCATCTACAGATAAGAGGTATTCACGGAGAGCATAGTAGTTGTCAGGACGGAGTATATGATATATCCAACAAAAGACGACTAGGTATCACAGAAGTGAGATGTGTGCAAGATATGCACGATGGCGTGGTAGCACTCATAAAACGAGAGCAAGAGTTGGCTCTATAATTTTGCACAAGTCAAATATCAAAACTCATATGCTAGTCGCTTTGTGTGTCTTTTTTTGGTCTGTCAACTTTGTAGTCGGTAGATATATCAAAGAGGAGATCACCCCTGTGGAGTTGGCATTTTTTCGGTGGTTGTTTGTGTTTGTGTTTATATCGCCTGTGTTGGTGTTTAGATACAAAAATATATTGCAAAGCTTGAGACAAAACTATATCATACTCGCAGTGTTGGCTATACTGGGGATCGCCATGTTCAATACAGTGCTGTATATAGCTCTATCACTGACTACATCGACCAATGCTTTGATCATCAACTCCACCATACCTATACTTATACTTATCTTGTCTTATTTTATCTTGAGGCAAAACATAGCCATATCACAGCTTTTTGGTATCATCTTATCTACTTTTGGGGTTGTGTTTTTGATACTTAAAGCAGACATATCAAATATATTTATGCTTGAGTTCAATATCGGGGATATAGTGGTAGTATTCTCATCACTTATCTGGGCATTGTATTCTGTGCTTGTGAAGCTTCGACCAAAAGAGCTAAACGACCTAGAGTATTTTGCTACTATTGTAGCTCTTGGTTTAGCTATATTGTCGCCTGTGTATCTGTATCAAGGATACTCAATATCACAAGAGATAGCGATACTGGAGCAAAATTATCTGATATTTTTGTATCTATCTATATTTCCATCTATTTTGTCCTATTATCTGTGGCACTATGGTATAGCAAAGATAGGTGCTACAAAGACAGCACAATGGACTCATCTCATGCCTGTATTTGGCATATCTGTAGCATCTGTATTTTTGGGAGAGAGTATGGAGAGTTATCATATATTTGGTGCTTTGCTTATAGCTGGTGGTATCTATATCTCTTTGTTTTATAGGATGAAGTCATCAAAAAAGGATTAAAATATTGAAAAAATCATTGATATATAACTCTCATCTTATCACACTACTGTTTGGTATGGCACTGGGTATGACGATGGTGCTATATCTTTTTAGCTTAGATGATGGCGACAAAGTAGTCGAAACTTTGCCTTATATTATAGTGAGTATAGTCATATTTGCTATTATGCTACGAGTGATATGGCTCATGGTCTATAAAAACCAACTAAAAACCCCTGCTCACACTGACTTGTTGGCAAACGATTAAAAGATTAATATTTTTAAAATATATTAATCTTTTATATTTAATGCTAAAAGTGCCACTTTGATAGGTATCAAAAAATTTATTCCATAGCTAATATTGTTATTTTCATCTGCTAACCCAGCGACAGTTACTCCTATAACTTTTGATTTACTATTTATTGCAGGTCCTCCACTGTTTCCTGGATTTATAGTAGCATCGGTTTGTATATATTTTTTGCCTTCTAAATTACGGCTTGTATGAC
>JAOZMC010000018.1:0-25751 GCA_029934475.1 Arcobacteraceae bacterium | reverse complement strand
CTTACAACTCCTTTTGAGACAGAATTTGAATATTCTTGTGAAATAGGTGCGCCAATAGTAAAAATATCTTCGCCTACAGATATTTTATCATCTATTAACATGCTTCTTTTGTTGGTTCTGTTTGGAAAAGATATCAAAGCCACATCTTTGTCTTTGTCTGTGTATATTACCTTGCCATATTCTGTGCTTGTGCCAAACTTCAGCTTAAGATATTTGTATTCATTAACTACATGAAAATTTGACACTACACAATATCCAATATTCGTAAAAATTATAAACCCACTTCCGTGCCCATCTATTGTCTCTACCAAAGCAGTGCTTTCAACGGCACTTTCAATATTTACCACAAAATTATTTGTATTAGATAATAATATATCTTTGTTTTTTGTTGGGTGAGCAAAGCCACCTTGTTTTTTTGCTCTCTTTTTTATTTCTTGTATTTCTGTATCGCGAGATATATTAAACATAATAGATAGAAAAATAAAGCTAACTATAAACCAAAGTATATTGTCCCAAATAAATGGAAATGCTTTGTATGCTATAAATATAAACACTAAATTTATGATATCAATTTTCAATCTTATCTGCTTTTGTTGTAAAAAGTTCTATTTGCTTTTGTAGGTTTTCTATTTGTTTTTGATTTGTTTTTGATTGTATGTATAATTCTTCAAGATTTTGCTTTATTTTTTCGTTGTATTTCTGTGAATTATTATATTTTATACGAGATGCATCTAATTCATTGTTTTTGTTTTTTATATCTCTGTTTATTTCATTTATTTTATCCATATATTTTTCTTCTAAATCTTTAACTGATCTCATAGATGTATTATAGTTTATTTCTAGTGTATCATAGTTTTTTTTATAATTATTAGCATCTTCATTAAATTTGTTGATAATACTTGTTTCTTTATCTATTAATCTTTGTTCTAGTTTTTCTGCATAATCTTGAACAGAGAATAGAATCATTTCTGAAAAATCAAAATCAGTTTTGTTGTCTTTCTTTTCGCACTCTAAGGTATGGTAGTATTCTGTCATTAATATTTCTGTGATACCGAGAACATTTCTTTTCATCACTATGTTAGTATAAATAATGATAGCAAAAACAATTATTACACAAGAAAAAATGTAGTTGCGAAACAAAGCAATTATTCCATATTTTTCGGTTTTTGATGCCTTTGTGCCAGCATAAACAGCTACCTGTGTTGATATACTAATTATTATAATTAACAGCATAAAGTACTCTATAAGCTTTGTTGTGTTGTGATTATTATATTGCAGAATCATTATCAAAATAATAAAAAATATAAATGGCAAAACGATAACAAAAGATAATGATTTTTTCCATTTAAATATTCGATTGATAATAGGAAATGAACCAGACATATAACCAACAATATAGACAAAAGTAAAATATCCTATAAGCAACAATGTAGCAAATCCAACAATCCATTCCGTAAACAAGGGTATTAGAAATATATCAAAATCTACCGTAGTATTTAAATCATTCATAATATTTCCTTGTTGTATATATTCATTTTTATACCCTCAAGTCAACTTCCCAAAAAAAGTCTATCCACCCTTCGGCTTCCTTGACTGTAAAATCAGGTTGTATCTGTGCGGTTGGTTTGTAAAATATCGTAGCTATCTTGAACTCACAATGCGGATAAACTCCTCGTAGTTTAGCTATGATTTGTTTCATGCTCTCCCCACTATCTACAATATCATCTACTAGGACTACCTTTTTTCTGTTTTCTAGGTTTGGTATGTTAAACACCTTGCAGTGGTCTAGCTTTTTTTGACCGTCATACATGATAGAGTTCACACTATACACCTCTCGTGTATCCATAGCTTCGCCTAGTAGCTGAGCTAAAGCCATACCACCTCGGGCTACTGCGACTAGGGCATCTGGCTCATACTCTACTACTTGACCCAATAAAACTTTGCTATCTGCTAGAAATTCATCGTAACCATAATAAACTTTTTTCAAACTATAAACACCAAAAGTGATATAGCCGTGATGACAAGTAATCCTAAGTTGATATCGTCAAACTCTCGTTTGAGAAGTTTCAGTGCTGTATATACTACAAACCCAGCGGCGAAGCCATTGGTGATAGAAAATGTCAGTGGCATAAGCACCACTATCAAAAATGCAGCACTAGTGACTGCTGTGTCGTTGTTTTTGAAGTTTATGTTGCCTAGCTCTGTAAACATCAATATCCCTACAACCACAAGCACTGGATATATAGCATTTGGTGGTATCGCTTGAAACAGTGGCAACATAAACAATGTCAGGATAAACAATAGTCCTGTAAATACAGCCGTAAGTCCGGTGCGACCTCCCTCTTCTACTCCACTGGCACTTTCTATAAATGCAGTCGTAGTAGAGACACCTAGCAAACTTCCAGCCACCGTGGCTATAGCATCGGCTTCTAGAGTTTTTTCTAGTGCTTTGTCCTCTTTGTCGCCAGTTTGAAACAGGTTAGCTCGAGTGCCGACACCAGTCAATGTCCCTAGAGTATCAAACATATCTGTGACCAAAAATGTGATAACCACAGGCAACAAACTAAGCGACAAAGCACTCATGATATCTAGCTTGAAAACTATAGGAGCTATAGATGCAGGCATACCTACGACCGCTTCAGGCAACTGCCCTACCCCCATAATCCAGCCTATGATAGAGGTGATAGCGATACCTAATATAAAAGCACCTTTGACTTTGTAGGTATAAAACCCAAGAGTGATAAACAGCCCTACTATACCTAGTATCACAGGAGCAGAACCTATATCGCCCAACGATACAAGAGTTGCTTTATTTTCAACTATCAAACCCATCTGTTTGAGACCGATAAATGCTATAAATGCACCGATACCAGCACTGATAGCACGGCGGAGATCCACAGGTATGCTAGTCATAAGCCACACTCTAAACTTGGTAAACGATAGCACTACAAATATAACGCCACTTAAAAACACTATACCCAATGCAGTCTGCCATGCTATACCCATACCTAGCACCAAACCATAGGCAAAATAAGCATTTAGCCCCATACCTACACTCATAGCTATAGGAGTGTTTGACCAATATCCGCTAAATATGGTTGCCAGTATAGTGATGACAGCTGTAGCAGTGACCACTGCCCCCATAGGCAGACCAGCATCTGCTAGTATGAAGCCGTTGACTGGAACTATATACATCATAGTCAAAAATGTCGTGAAACCTGCGAAAAACTCTTGCTTGATAGTAGTGCCGTGACTACTTAATCCAAATCGTGAAAACATACTTTAAATCCTTTTGTAAAATTGACAAATTTTATCCAAATAAAATAAAATAGAGTAAATTTAAGTTTAATTTGTTAAAATTCATCAAAGGTTGTCTATGAGATATATATTATTAGTTTTTGTATTGTTGTTTGTAGGTTGTCAAAAAGTGGCAAACCATGACGATATACACACGCAAGGGTTTGGAGAGGATGACTACCGACAAGGCACTGGCAGACAAGATACAAACAAAGAGCCGTTTGGCAAAATAGAGTCACAGACACCACCGATCAAAGAGCAAGCACCACAAAGCTCAAGCAAAAGTAAAGTGCTAAACATAGCCGATGGAATGATACGAAAAAAAGTGATATATCGTGGTGGGTGCTGGGATTATATCAACGAAGTGTTTAACCGTGCCTTGAAAACAGGTGGCAAAAAGTCTGTAGTGTTTAAGTCAACAGCACGAGGACCATATGCAAATATTTCACGATTTTTGCCTGGAGATTGGCTATATTTTATAAACCTATCCTACCGCAATATCCAACACAGCTCTATATTTGTGCGATGGATTGACTATGACAAAAAGATAGCTCTCATGATAAGCTACCCTGGAGAAAACAGGAGAAAACCAGGGCGATATAGGAAATACAAACTCTCAAAAGTATATAATATCATAAGATATAGTGATAATCAGTATTAATTTAAGTTTATTTTGATAAAATAATCAAAAAAGGCAAAAAATGAAACAAAGAATCGAAAACTTTCCTATCATGATGTTTACTATCATCATGGGATTTAGCGGACTTACTATAGTCTATCAAAAGGCAGCACATCTATTTGGCTTCCCACATATTATAGCACAAACTCTGGTAGTATTAACCAGTTTGATATTTTTAATCATATTTTTGATGTATCTCTCAAAGACAGTCACAAATTTCAAAGAAGTTGTAGCAGAATACAGCCACCCTGTCCGTATCAACTTTTTTGCTACATTTTCTATATCCTTGCTACTATTTGCTATCATATATCGAGATATTAGCTTGACTGCTACGACTGTGCTTCTCTATGTTGGTGCTGTGTTGCATCTATTTTTGACACTTCGGACTATATCGTATTGGATAGCGCAAAACCAAGACATAACCCACACAAATCCTGCTTGGTTTTTGCCGATAGTTGGCAATGTGCTGGTCCCAGTAGCTGGAGCTGGTATCGTGTCGAACTATCTGTTGTTGTTTTACTTTTCTATTGGTATGTTTTTTTGGATTATACTTTTTGCATTTATCTTAAACAGAATTATATTTCACCACCAGCTAGCAGAGAAATTTTTGCCGACCTTGTTTATACTTATAGCCCCGCCAGCTATAGGCTTCATAGCATATGTCAAGATATATGGCAGTATTGATATGATGGCTATGTTTTTATACAATATAGCTATCTTTTTTACTATGTTGGTGATATTTATGTATAGACAATTTGTAGGTATCAAATATGCTATATCGTGGTGGGCATATATATTTCCTCTCGCTGCCGTCACCATAGCTAGTATGCTTTTATACAGCAAGACTGATTTTGTATTTGTTTATTATTTGTGCTATTTTCTTTTAAGCTTACTTAATATAATATTTTTGATAGTATCATACAACACTATCAAAAATATCGGTCAAAATAATATTTGTGTGAAAGAATAGTTTGAAATATCTCAAAATCATCATTTGGTCAGCCATAGCAGTGTTTGTGTTGTTTGTAGTAAAAGATATATACAAAACTATCACGACAAAAAAGGCCTCTGCGATTACCAAAAGAGTGCCGTGTCAGGTCAAAAGCACAACATTTGAAAAGATAGACAACACAGAGGATATCAAGATAGCTCAAGAGCTGCTAATATCTGGCAATTTTATCATCCAAAGTGAGATACAGAAGTCTGTGTATGCTACTTCTAAACTGTTTGACTATATGTCAAAAGATGACATAGACAATATAGTCAGCAATGAGATAAAAAATATATCAAAGAGAAAGTCTCACATGACGGACAAGGTCTTGGTGTCATACTATACGAGAGAAAACGATATAAAAGACCCAGGCAAAAAGACAAAAAAAAGCAAGCTTTATGCTGGTTATTTGGTATTTGAATTTAAACTTCACGACAAAACTGTGTATAAGATACAGACAGATTTTCAAAACAAACAAGGCAAAGATATAGCAGACAGAATATCGTGTGTCATAACATCATTTATGAAAATTGACGATAAAAATCATTAAAACAGTTTGTTTAAGTTTATTTCTGTATAATAGTATATGAAAATATTTTTATATGTTATTTTATCTCTATTGTTGCTAACTGGTTGCGATGATAAATCAAACGGCGGAACCCCTACAGACTATGGCTACGATGTGCCACAACCACAAGTTCATATGCCGTATGTAGCGACACAATATATGCCAGTAGATAGCAATATTGATATCAATCTAACCACCACAGACCAAACTGGAGCTACTATATCATATAGCGATATCCAGTGTATCACAAACTGCGATGATATAGCAATATCTCTAAATGTAAACATTATCACTATCACATCGAGTGGTGGATTTGACGGCTATAGTCAGATAAGTTTCATAGGAGACAACGGCTCTGTCAGTGCTACAAACACTTTTGCACTATTTGTAGGAGATATCAAAGATAGTGACGGTGACCTCATAAGTGATATCATAGAGGACAATTTTGAGATGGACAAAGCAGAAGATGACCAAGATAATGATGGAGTGATAGATGGCAACAGTGGTTCTAGCTCATCTATATCAGATCTATTTTTTCATAAACAATGGCATATCCAAGCTATATCAAAAGATATGAACAAATTCCATCCATTTGGTATGCGACCAATAGTCGGCAACGATCTAAATCTCATGGGCTTATACGACAAATATATGGGCTACAATGGTGGCAATCCTATAGTGGTGCAAGTAGTCGATACAGGTGTAGATATAGAGCATGAAGATCTCAAACCAAATATAGATCTAAGTTTATCGCGAAATAGTATATACTCAAGAAACGGCAAACTGTCAGACGATGACGGACACGGGACCATGTGTGCCGGTATCGTAGGTGCTAGGGCATTTAACGGTGTCGGAGTGCGAGGTGTGGCACCATTTGTCAATATAGCAGCATCAAACTGGCTATCAAGTCAAAGTATGTCAGAGCTAATAGAAACATGGACAAAAAACGACCCATATGGTAGGATAAGTATTAGCAGCAACAGCTGGGGCACAGAGAGTATAGATGATGAACTGCTATTTGAAGAGCTTATGGAATACGGAGCCAAAAATTTACGACTAGTCAACGGCAAACCAAAAGGCAAGATATTTCTAGTAGCAGCTGGCAATGGCAGGACCAACAACCACGACTGCGGACTACAATATATAAACTCAAATAAATACGGTATCACAGTAGCGGCTTTGACACACGAAAACAATCACACATCATATTCATCTACTTGTTCAAATATGTTTGTAAGTGGCTATGGCGGAGAATCTGCCCATGACAAACCAGCTATCGCTACTACATATATATCAGGACGATCAAAGATGGAGACAGATTATTGGCGGGCAGGCAACTGCTACACAAACGATGGCTGGTATTGTTATGATGGTATGCTAACATGGGGTGATGATACTAGGCAAAACTACACATATATGATGAACGGCACCAGTGCGGCTACTCCTACAGTAGCAGGTGCTTTGGCTTTGGTAGTTGAAGCTTGTCCTAACTTGACACTTAGAGAGATCAAGCATCTCATGGTCAAGCACTCAACAAAAATTGACAACGCAAACTCAAGCTGGGTTACCAACGCTGCCGGATATCATCATAGTGTGGATTATGGTTTTGGTCTTGTCAATGCCACAGCTATGATAGCAGAATGCAAAGTTGTGATAGAAAATATAGGCGAAGCCTCTAGCGATATAGAAACTTTTGATAACTTTGACCTTGATATTAGCTCAGGCACAGAAAACAAAAACTTCACTGTAGCTAGCACCAAAACTATAGAGTGGGTAGGTATCACGATACATAGCGACCACACAGATGCCAGCAGTTTGGAGCTATATCTCACATCGCCATCTAATATCAAAACTAGGCTAATGTTAGGAAACAACAGTGCAGATACTGATTTTATATATAAATACGGCTTTCGTATAGGCTCTGTAGCATTTTATGGCGAGACAGCAAACGGCGACTGGAATCTCGAAGTAGTCAACAAGCGGAATAGGACAGGAACTATAGACAAGATAAAGTTCGAAGTATATGGGCATTAACAAAAAGGAACACAAATGAAATTTATATTTATACTGGCGGTAGCTATACTTTTGGGTGGCTGTCAAAAAGTAAACGCAGCACAGCCAATACAGATAAAGTCTATAAAAAATGGCAAAGTAATATCTAAAAAATTACAGCTTAAATCAACAACCAATACAAAGCAATACAGCACCAACACTATTGACACTACTGGCACAAAAGTACAAAACTACTCATACAAAGATGGCAGTCGGTTTAACTCCAAAAGCGAAATACTGATAAAGTTCAAAGAAAACATAGATATCAAAACTATAGAAACAAACTATAATCTAAAGTTTAAAAATAGTTTGCCTACTGGTGATATGTTGTTTGAAAATATGGGTTTAGATAGTTTGCTGACTATAAACAAGATCATAAACGATATGCCACAAAATATCATAAGAATACAACCAAACAAAACTCTAAATATGAGTCCACGATGAGTTGTGCTATATGTAGTGCCGATACCAAAACTACCAAATATCAAGTCAAACCAAAAGAGTGTAGCATAGATATTTGCGATATTTGTCTATCTCAGATAGATCAACCAGACCCACAAAAGCTAGACACAGACCACTTGCGATGTCTTGATAACTCTATGTGGAGCGAAAATGTAGCGGTGCAAGTCGTAGTATATCGATTATTTGCCAAACTTAGCGACCAAGACAAGCTAGGTATGATGTATCTAGAGGACGAGACATTGAACTGGGCAAAACAGGATGAAAGCCATGATATTCACAAAGATGCCCATGGAGTCGTGCTAAACAATGGCGACACAGTGACTATCATCAAAGACTTACCAGTCAAAGGTGCTGGATTTGTAGCCAAACAGGGACTAGTGGTCAAAAATATATCGCTAGACAAAAGCGACAACTCGCTGGTATTGGGCAAGATAAACGGCACAGCGATATATCTCAAGTGTTCGTTTATCAAAAAGCGATGACACCAAGCATATATCTACTCAACGATCAAAAATATGACGGTATAAAAAATTTACCAGTATTTACCATAAACTACTTGCCATGTCCGATAAATTTCGATGACTATGACTATATCATTTTTACTTCCAAAAATACTATCAAAGCTATAGATAGTTTCAGTGATACTTGGCAAACTACACCAGCTCTAACCATAGCACCAAATACAGCAAAAACAGTCAAAACATATGGTGGAACTGTTGAGTTTGTAGGCACCAAATCATACGGAGATGAGTTTGCCATGGAGATATTGGATATAGTTGCAAGCAAGAGAGTGTTGTTTTTGAGAGCTAAAAAGGTTATGTCAAGTTTATACAACATACTCACAAAACAGGGTATAGATATAACTGAAAATATCATATATGAAACTCTTGTTTTGACACTGGACAAAGCCCTACAGCCACCGCCACATAGTATCATAGTCTTTAGCTCGCCATCGACTGTAGCAGGATTTTTGCACAATTTTTCGTGGGACAGTAGCTACAAGGCAGTCGCCATAGGCAAGACCACAGCAGATAGTTTGCCGTCTTATATTGGATATACTATGGCAAAAACTCCTAGCATAAAAGATGCCATGGATGCCGCACGATGTTATATATAGACGAGATATTTGGTCCTACCGTCCAAGGCGAGGGCAAGTATATAGGTGCAGTGTCTGTGTTTGTGAGATTTGCTAAATGCAATATGTCTTGTATGGGTTTCGCTGTGCCGTATGGTGATGACAAATGTGGCTGTGATAGTTTCCATGCAGTTGACACCATATACAAAGACAGCTGGCAGAAGTTTGACAAAGCAGACGATATCATAGCCCAGCTGGAGAGTTTATCAAAAACATCCAATATAGTCATAACAGGTGGTGAGCCACTTTTGTATTGGGGTGAGCCACAGTTTCAAAAACTTCTCAAGCATTTTGTGCGACTAGATAGGAGAGTCACTATAGAGACAAATGGCACGATAGATATAAAGCTTGATAAAAAATGGCAAAGACAAATCATATTTTCTATAGGTCTAAAGCTAGCAAACTCTAGTGAACCCAAACACAGACGACTAAACACAAAGGCACTAGCAAATATAATATCATATAGCGATAATACATATATGAAGTTTGTGATAGATAGTCAAAAAATAGACGATACTATGTGCGAGATATTGCAAATACGAGAATGTTTTCCAGACACAGATATATACCTCATGCCACTAGGACACGATAGTGACACAGTAGCATATCATAGCTACGATACTGTGGCTTTGGCTATAAAATATGGTTTTTTCTATAGCGATAGACTACATATACGACTATGGAACAACGAGAGAAAAAGATAGAACAAAAAAGCATCTATGGAGTTTGCTTTATAAATATATTTAGCGATTGTAGAAAATTTTGTATCCAGCTTTTATATATTTCAACAACGGCCATCTGTATCTTAAAAATAGATATTTTTTGATCAAGTATGCCATGAAACCTTCTATTTGAAACATACCATATATATCACATACAGCATATTTGCCACCCAAAGCTATCAAGGTGCCTTTAAATTTTGGGTTACTTTTTTGCATTTTTTTATTTCCCAATAAATTTAAGATATTTTTAGCAGCCAATATCCCTGTAGTTTTTGCTAGGATTACATTTTCGGTCATTGTCTCGCCTTTTATATTTTTAAATTCGCCAGCATCACCCACTACAAAGATATTTTGATACTTTGGTATCCTTAAATACTCATCTACTATCACTTGACCTTTGTGATTTTTTTCTAGGTCTAGTTTCAGTGTCAGGTTTGCTGACTCTATGCCACCGGCAAAAATGACAAACAAATACAATATCTTTTTGCCGTTTGACAAATACAGATAGTCATCATCGGTGTTTTGCAGTTTTGTATTGCTTATGATATTTATTCCAAGTGATTTTAGTCTTCTATGTGAAGCTGTGATCATTTTGCTAGAAAATCCTGGCAATATACTATCACCGCTTGTCACAAGAGATATTTTCATATCTTCGCAAGCAAATTTACCTCGCTTGAAAAATTTTCTAGAATTATATGCCATCTCGGCTGTGATCTCAACTCCAGATAACCCAGCTCCCACGACTACTATGTGTGTGTTATCGCATTTTTTTGCTTCGTCTGTAATCTTTTTCAAAAGCTGTGTCTCAAAATTTTGTTTAAAAAACAATGCTCTGTTTAACTTTTTTAGGTCATTTGTCTATTTTAGATTTTTTAGATTTTTTGGAAACCTTGTCCTACTTCCAGTTGCTATGATCAAATAATCATAAGCGATACTCTCTTTTTCGCTTGTGTACACAGTTTGTTTGTCAAAGTGAATATCCTCTGCTCTTGTATTTTTGAACTCCAGATAATCATGTTTTAGTCCATAGCACAAAGTAGTGAGATCTATAGTAACATCTGCTATGTTTGATTTGTTTGCTATGAGATCATATACTTCTGGTTGTAAATTATGAAATGTATTTTTATCTACAAGTGTTATCTTGATATTGTGATTTTTGACCAATTGTCTCAATGCATATATTCCACCGTATCCACCACCTAGTATCACAACCTTTATCATATTTGTATCATAACCTTTTCAATATTTTTGTGTTTTATTTTATCGCATCAAGATAAATTTTTCTTTTTTTTATAAAATTTTGAAATATTTTTGCTGAAGTGAAAATATTTCCTGAAAAAACTTTCTGTGAAAATTCACTGTTAAGTGCCAGTGGCTCCAAGTTGTAGATTTGGTCATAAGCTATCGCTTTAGAGTTGCCGGTAGTATGTTGTCTAAGTTTGTCTCACCTTGCTCGTCCCTCGTCTCTCGCAAGGCTAACTCATCTAGTGTGGATATATTTGCTTGAAGTTTGTTGATCACTTCGTCGTATTCGCTTTGAGCTACACTATCTGCTACTATACCTGCTCCTGCTTGAAATATTATACGATCCTCTTTTATGAGTGATGTCCGTATAGTGATAGCACTATCCATGTTGCCATCAAATCCAAAATAGACTATGCTACCGCTGTAAAATCCTCGCTTAAGTTTTTCTATATCCGCTATGATCTCCATAGCCCGTATTTTGGGAGCTCCTGTCATGGTGCCTGCTGTAAATGTAGCTTCAAACAGATCAAACATATCATATCTCTCATCACAGATAGCTGTGATATTTGACACTATATGCATAACATGTGAGTATTTCTCTACCTTTTTGAAACTAGACACTTGGACACTACCAGCGACTGCCACTCTGCCTACGTCGTTTCTGCCTAGATCTACTAGCATGATATGTTCTGCTATCTCTTTGGTATCTGCTAGTAGCTCTATACTCAATGCTTCATCCTCTAAAGTGGTCGCTCCTCTTTTTCGTGTACCTGCTATAGGGCGTAGTGTTATCACCCCATCTTGGAGCTTTATCATCACTTCTGGCGAACTTCCTGCTATAGTGTAGTTTTCAAACTCTAGTAAATAGAGATATGGCGATGGGTTTTTCGATCGCAAAACTCTGTAGAAGCTCAAGGCATCTACCACTGCTTTTTGTGTAAAACGGTTTGTCATAAGCACTTGAAATATATCGCCGTCAAATATCTTTTGTTTGGATAGTCGCACCATATCAAAAAACTTTTCTTTGGTATGATAGAAGCTACCTTGACCATGTAGTATCGCTTTTTTTAATGGAGTATAATCATATTTGCTTTGTAGCTTGGTTATCAGTTCATCTATCTCCTCTTTTTTGTCTGTTTGTGATGTGATGATAGTCAGCTTTGATGTCTTGTGGGAGAAACCTATTATAATCCTTGGGCGGATTATATCCATATCATTTTCATCTATCTCGTCTTGTAGATTTTGCATATGTTGCTGTAGTTTGGGTTGAAAATATTTTGACATATCGTAGCCTATATTTCCTATAAAACCGTCAGTGAAGCCTAGCCCACTTTTTAGTGATAGTGTTTTATAATACTTTTTATCTAGCTTTTTGTAATAATCTTTGAGAAAAACAAAAGGATTTGATGAAATTTGTGTAGTATTTTGTCGTTCATCTTTGTGAAAACTTTCGCCGTCATGACTCCAAACTCTCTCTATATAGCCAACTGCTATATATGAAAAGTTACCATCGTCGCCGTTTAGCACAGACTCAAACAAAAGTGTAATATCCTCTTTGTATATCTGCTTTATCTTTTCGTATATAGACACAGGAGTAAACTGATCCAACACGATAGTTTTGTAGTGGTGTTTTATTTGAATATGAAAACACCTTTTAGCCCAAGCTTTTCTTTGACAGATGCTATATCATCTCTAGCTTTTTTTTCACTCTCATATGGACCTACTAGGACCTTGAAGTAGTCTATGCCGTTGACATTTTTTTTGTATACTATGACATTGTAGCCCTTTTTTTCTATCTCGTCTGAAACCTTTTTAGCTGGATAGGTTGTAAATGCTCCCACTTGTATAAATACACCTTTTGGCTTGGGTTTCGATGGCAAAACAGTGTTGTCGTCTGCTGTATCATCTTGTGTAGCTGTGTCTCCACTCGCTGATATTTCGTCTGTTTTGTCCTTCATAAACAGATCGTCATCTATAGTAGTATCGTCTATCTTGTCGCTTGTGTCTATCTTGTCAAGTTTCTCTGCTACTTCTACTGGTTTGGTAGGTTTGATGACTGGCTTGTCATCTGAAAAATACATGACAGCGATAGTCAACAAAAGTCCTGATATAACTATGGTAGAAATATATTTTTTGTATTGTCTAAACCTAAATTGTGAATCATTTTCATCGTCCAAAGATATATTGTCCAATCTGTCATCGTCTAAAAATCCATCATCTATACTCATGTGTTGCTCCTTTGTTGTGTGGCTTGCTCGTATATAGGAAAGTTTTTTGCTATATCCATAAGCCGTGTTTTGATAGTTTGTTGTAAGTCTGTATCGTTTACATCGTCTAGTATATCTGCTATAGAGTTTGCTATTTGTTTGAACTCATTTTCGCCCATACCTCTGGTGGTCAATGCCGCACTACCTATGCGTATACCACTAGTCACAAATGGACTTCTAGTATCGTTTGGCACTGAGTTTTTGTTTGTAGTGATACCTGCATTTTCTAGCGCTTCATCTGCTATCTTGCCAGTGATATCTGTGCCTACAAATGACACTAGCACTAGGTGATTGTCTGTGCCACCGCTGACTATATCGTAGCCACGACTAGCTAACACATCTGCTAGAGTTTTTGCATTTGCCACTACATTTGTAGCATAATCTTTCCACAGTGGATCGAGTATCTCACCAAATGCCACAGCCTTGGCAGCTATAGCATGCACTAGTGGTCCGCCTTGTGTAGCTGGAAATATCGCACTGTCTATCTTTTTTGCTATATCTGGATCATCGCACATGATGACACCACCTCTAGGACCTCGCAAAGTCTTGTGTGTAGTAGTAGTCACAACATCGGCATATCCAAACGGAGTCGGATGAACTCCTCCAGCTATCAGTCCTGCTATGTGTGCTATGTCTGCCATCAGCACTGCTCCCACTTCTACGGCTATCTCTTTGAACTTTGCAAAGTCTATAACTCTTGCATATGCCGATGCTCCGCATATGATTATCTTTGGCTTGACTATCTGTGCTATATATCGAACTTTTTCGTAGTCTATATAGCCGTCATCTTCAACACCATAAGTAAATGCTTGATAATTTTGTCCCGAAAAGCTAGGACGGCTTCCGTGTGTCAAGTGTCCGCCGTGTGATAAGTCCATACCTAGTATCTTGTCTCCGGCATCTAAAAGTGCTGCATATACTGCCATATTTGCTTGGCTTCCAGAGTGTGGCTGGACATTTGCATAGCCACAGCCAAATATCTGCTTGACACGACTTATAGCCAGAAGCTCTACTTTGTCTGCATATGTACATCCTCCATAATACCTCTTGTGTGGGTATCCCTCGGCATATTTGTTGGTAAATATACTACCTGTTGCCTCCATAACAGCTGGGCTTGTGAAGTTTTCACTAGCTATCATCTCTAGGTGGTCTGTCTGTCTTTTGTGTTCGTCGCAGATGATATCATATACCTCTTTGTCGGCGATATCTAGTGTGTCTTTTTTGAGATACGATTGCAAATAAACTCCTTTTTAGCTATTTTAACAAAAAAAACTTAAATTAACTTCAGTTTATTTGACAAAACCAATTTTTGGGTCATCTATGTCGCCTTTTATGTATGTTCGTATATAGATATCTTCTGTATCCCCTAGCAAAATATTTTTCAACAACGGAATGTTTAGTATCAGTCTCGATACATCTTTCAATATAACTGCTCTTATATTTGCTTCTATTTTTCTGCCTTGGAAATCAAACTTTGCATTGCCCTTGAGGTCAAGTTCGCCACCTTTTATATTGATATGAGGTAGATTTAGCTGTAGTGTTTTCAAGTTGTAGCTATAACTTATCTTGCCTTTTATGGCTTTGTAGCCATTAAATACTACATCTCCTCGCACTACTCTATATATAGTAGGAAATATCAATATAGGATTGACCGCATATATGGTGCTATTTATCAATGTCAGCATACTACTCAAAGTCGCAAAATCTTGAAATACTACTTGCTTTATATACACTTTGCCAGACAGCACATCTGGATTTTGGTCTTTGTTGCTACCTATCACATCGACACGACCTCCTGTGGTGAAGTAGCCTATACCTATGAGTGAATTTACAAATATATCTTCGGTGTTTTCTATCTTGTATAAAATATTTCCTAGCTCATCTTTGGCAAAATAGACATGTGTATCGAGAAATTTAGACAAAAAATAGAGACTTTTACCCTCCATGATGAGATCAAAATCAGTAGCCAGTAGAGCCTTTTTGTCTCCAAACTTTATATTTGAATATGTAGCAGATATGGTTGTCTTTTTGACAGAGTTCTCTTCTTTGCTTTGTATTAGCTTTTGTTTGTCTATATCTATATTTTTTATATGGACTTTGGTCTCTTTGTCATCTATAGCTATCTTTATGTTGCCGTCTGTAGATGCTATATCGATATTGTCGCCTTTTAGGTCGCCGTTTAGCTGTATTGTATCTACCATGAGCGGTGAGTTGTGGCGGTCTATGTTGAAGAAAAAAGACATATCTTTTGGATCTGTGTATCTCACAAATACACTGCCCTCCTGTATCTGTATATCTTGCAAAAGTGGGCTGTAGTCATAAAACTGACTAAGCTCATCTATAGTGATATATGCTATATCGTTTTTGACTAACGCATATATCGACAACTCTGGCAATGATATAGACAGATCGTATTCATAGTCTATCTCTAGCGATGTGTGCTTTTTTTTGATACCTAAAATATTTTGACCTTCGCTTTTTATGGCAAAATTTTTTAAGTATATATCGCTACGAATTTGTGAACTATTTGTATCTAGCACCATACCGTGAGTATCAAAGGAGACCATACTATCTAGCAGTGTAGTGTCGTTGGAGTCTATCTTTATGATATTGTTCTGTATACTTATTTGACCACTCTTGACGGACATATCCACTCCAAACAGCTCAAAAGTAGACTCGAGAGTAGTCGCTTGGACTTTTGTATCTATATCAAAATTTGACAAGTTTATATTTAACTTTATTTTACTATCTAGCGAACCGCTTTTTTGGATTATCGGCACTTTTATGCCGTATACACTTAAAATATTTTTGATATTTTTGTCAAATATAGCTTTGGCAGTTATGTCTAGCTTCAACAATATATCGTCATCGTTTGTTAGATTTTCCAAAGCTACCTTTGATCCACTTATGTCACCACCCATATATGTAGAGTTGCCTAGAGCTATATGAAGTCGCTTGTCATCGTATGTCAGTTTTGCTTGTGTTGTGTGAACGGACTCTAGCTCTTTGTGAAACTTGACTTTGGCATCTTGGACTGTAGCTTTTGCTTTGATAGATTTTGCTATGAGTGTTTGGCTAGCAGTGTGATATCTAGCTGTGGCATTGTCTAGTTTAAAGCTCCCTGCGATATTGTCGTATAACCACACTGCTATATCCTCGTCTAAATCGGTAAACTTTCTTATAAACTCCAAGTCCTCGATATACTCGCTACTGGCATCTGCCGATATATACTTATCTTGATATGTTGCATAGAGATAAAACTTATAATCACTCTGCAATATCGCTGTGATATTTGTATCTACTTTGTCATCCAACCTTGATATATTTGTGATAGCTTGAATATTTATATCGTATTTGTCTATAGACAAACTTTTTGTATCTATAGTTATCTTGTCATCTTTTATATATATGTCTGTATCTATCTCAAACTGTTTTGATGATATTTTGCAGTTTTCGCCATCGGTATATATAGTGAAATTATCTTCATTTAGTTGGATATTTTCTATATCTATGCTTTGGATATATTCAAACAGTTCGCTATACTCCACGACATATTTTCGCACATCTTGGATATATTTATCTACAGATTTTGTATCGTTGTTTTCTGTGATTTTATAGGCTATATCTATCTTTTTTGCTTTTATTATGAGTTTTTTATCTAATTTTAGATACAATGAGTTGATTTTGATATTTTCATAGCTGATACTATCTATGTGGATACCAAAGATGATAAACCAAAGCACAAGCAAAAGGAACAGCCCAAACACTATGAAACTAAACCAAAAAAAGATATTTTTTATCATCGAGAGCCTTTATGTTGTCATTATATCGTTATTATTTTATTTTTCCTCTACTATCCACACAAATAAGGTCATAAATATCCCAGCAGGCTCTGTAGGCGACACTATATCGTATCTAAATGATACTCAAAATCAGCCTGCAAACACACTTGACAGCATAGCTTTGCGACTGCTAGGCTCACCTCAAAAAGGCTGGATAGATATCAAAACTACAAAGCTATCTCGCCTGGATTTTTTCGATCGTTTGACTACATCAAAGGCTCCGGGAATAACTGTAACTCTCATACCAGGAGAGACTTACTATTTTTTCTTGAAAACATTATCAAAAGAACTCAACCTATCATTTGACAAACTTTTGATAGCTTACGACAAGCAAAAATACAAACTAGACGGCAACATACTAGCCGATACATATAATATACCGCGAGGCATGACAGAGAGCAGAGTGATATATTTTCTCATGAGCCACACAGAAGAGCGATACAAAAAGTTAAGTCAAAAGATATTTAAACACTACAACAGACCAAACTGGTATAGATATGTATCGATGGCATCGGTCATACAAAAAGAGTCAGCCTCCACGACAGAGATGCCTATAGTATCTAGTGTCATACACAACCGTCTCAAAAAAGGTATGAAACTACAGATGGACGGCACTCTAAACTACGGCAAATACTCACACACAAAAGTCACTGCCCATATGATAGACACCGATACTACAAGCTACAATACATATAGACACAGTGGCATACCAAAACACCCCGTATCTGCTGTGGGATTTGAAGCTATCAAGGCAGCTATCAAACCAGCTGCGACAGACTTTTTGTATTTTGTGAAGATCAAAAATCAAAACAAACATAAATTTAGCAAAACTCATAAACAACACAACAATATGATACAAAAAAACAAGAAAACCAAGAAAAAATAATTTTCTAAAATTTTTTAATGCTAATGCAACTCTTTGTTTAGCTTAACTTCTCTTTCGCTTCGTTTGGCAATCATCTTGCCACTTTGTGAGTCAGCACGAAAATGCACTCCGTGTGCTCCTTGTAGGACTTTGGCTTTGACTATATTGTCTAGCTTGAGTCCATGATTTATCTGCTCTAGTTTTTTGATATTTTCATCGCTTATAGATACTTTTGTGCCTTCAAATATCGCCACTCCGCCATCTACTATACAGCCATCGCCTAGAGGTATACCTGTGGTGCTGTTTGCTCCTAGCAGTGTATTTTTACCTATACTTATAGGGTTGCCATCTGTTCCGCTTAACACTCCTAGTATAGATGCACCTCCGCCTATATCGCTACCGTCTCCCACTATAGCAGAGCTAGAGATTCGTCCTTCTACCATGACAGCACCCAAAGTGCCGGCATTGAAGTTGATATAGCTAGCTCCGGGCATAACAGTCGTGCCGTCTGCTAGCCTAGCACCAAATCGCACTTTGCTAGTGTCTAGCACTCTAGTGTTTTGTGCCGGTATGATATGAGACAAAAATCGTGGAAATTTATCTACCATATCTAGCACTGGGTATTGTCCTGTCATCTTGAGTGAAACTTCATTTTGTCTCAACCACTCCAACTCTATAGGCATAGTGCCACTCCAAGCACAATTTTCCAGCAAGCCAAATGCTCCGTCTAAATTTAAACTTCGCAACGGTGCTTTGCCAAGTGACAGAGCATATAACTTAAGATAAACCGCTTCAACCGATAACGGCTTGTCATCTGCAAATACAAATACCGCTTTGTAGTTTGAAAGTTCTTTGCCTTCTAGTTCACGAATGACTTGCACATTTGTATGTTTTGTGCCTATCGCTGTGTCTAAATATGGAGCGAAATAACCCAGAGCAAACGATACAAAGTCATCGTTGATATCACATACCAGCTCAGATGTAGTGCAATCAACTGTCGAGCCGCTTTTGTTTAGACAGCTCAAAAATAGTGCCGCACTACCGTAGTTTTCGCCCCAGTTTGCCACAGGATATGTAGCTTGTAGGACTTTTGTGTCATCAAGCTGACCTTTGTCTATACGAGCGATACCGAAACCTATAGGTTGTCTATACCACGGCTGGTCTTGTATCTCTTTGATCGCTTCTTTAAATTCATTTTCAGTTTTTATCATATCTTTTCCTTTTTATCTCTATATTTAAGTCTCTAAACTTTTGTTCTAGATTTTCATATCCTCTGTCGAGATGATATATCCTATCTATAGTCGTGGTGGAGTTTGCCATCAAAGCACACAATATCAAGCACGAGCTAGCACGAAGATCAGTTGCCATAACTTTGGTGCCTGTGAGACTATGTGGAGCATTTTCTATCGTGGCTACAGAGCCGTTTACTTTGATATTTGCTCCCATGCGGTTTAGCTCTGCTACATGCATATATCGGTTTTCAAACAGTCGTTCATCTATGACAGATGTGCCATCAGATTGTGTGGCTACAGCCATAAATTGTGCCTGCATATCAGTTGGAAATCCCGGATACTCTGTGGTCGTGATATGCACTGGCAATATCAGTTTCGTAGGGTGTATCGTGATAGTATCATCCTCTATCTCTATACCAAACCCCATCTCGCCAAACTTTCGCAAAACTGCTTCAAGATGTGTAGAGTTTGCATGAGTTATACTCATACGAGTATTGGTGATAGCTCCTACACATAGATATGTGCCAGCTTCTATACGGTCAGGTATCACAGCAAAATCTTTCATATCTAGCAGTGTTTGTCCTGTGCCTACTATGGTCAAAGTATCTGTGCCTATGCCTTGTATATCTACACCTGCATCGCTTAGCACTTCGCATAGTTGCACCACTTCTGGCTCTTTTGCTACATTTATGAGTGTAGATGTGCCATAAGCTAGACTAGATGCCATGATTATATTTTCACTGCCTGTCACTGTGATTTTGTCAAATATTATCGTAGCACCTTTGAGTCCATCTGTGGCAGTGGCTAGTATATATCCGTCTTGTATCGTGATCTCTGCTCCCATCTGTTCCAAAGCCGACAGATGTATATCTACAGGTCGGCTACCTATAGCACATCCACCTGGTAGCGACACTTCACAGTGACCAAATCTTGCCAACAATGGACCCAAAGTCAATATAGATGCCCTCATAGTCTTGACTATATCGTATGTAGCCTTTGTGCTATCAATAGTAGAGCCATCTATCGACATATGGTGAGTATGCTTATCATATTTTGCTCCCAACATACCTAGCAGCTTCAACATAGTGTTTATATCTGTTACATCTGGCAAGTTTTTTATATCTATGCTATTTTTAGATAATATAGTGCTAGCTAGTAGTGGTAGTGCTGCATTTTTTGCTCCGCTTATTCGCACAGCTCCTTTGGGCTTTTGGTCTGGTTCTATCTCTAAATATTGCATATCATTCCTTAGTGTCTGGCATAGTCTATAGCTCTATGCTCTCGTATTACATTGACTTTTATCTCTCCAGGGTAGCTTACTTGGTCAGCTATCTCAAATGCCAACTGTGATGCTAGAGCATAAGTCTCTTCATCTTTTATATCAGTGGATTTGACAAGCACTCGCACCTCTTTTGCACCGTCTATTGCATATGCTTGAGCTACACAACTTTTTTGTGAGCATATCAGCTCTATCTGTTCTACTCTTTTGATATAACTCTCCAACATACCACTGCGGGCCCCAACTCTACCGGCACTTAGACTATCGGCTATACATACAGCATATGCTTCGAGTGATTTTGGCTCTTCGTGTTCGTGGTGTGCGTATATGGCATTGATAACTTCGGCTGGCTCTTTGTGTTTGATAGCTAGCTCTGCTCCTATGTCTACATGATTTCTGTTTTCTTCTGCCGTCAAGGCTTTGCCAATATCGTGTAGCAGTCCGGCTCTTTTTGCCAGTTCTACATCTGCTCCTATTTCACTAGCGATGAGACCTGAGAGTTTTGCTACTTCTATAGTATGCAAAAGTGCATTTTGACCATAACTTGTGCGGTATTTTAGCTTACCTATGAGATATACTAGCTCTTCGTGTATATTTTTTATACCAAGTCTTTTTAACAACGCTTTGCTCTCTTGGACTATATCTTTGTCCATATTTTGTTTTATACTCTCTTGAGTTGATTCTATCTTGCTTTCGTTTATTCTGCCATCATCTATCAGTGCTATGATAGTTTTTTTGGCTATCTCTCTCCTATAAATATTGAAACTACTCACTGTAATATGGTCAGTGTCGTTGTCAAGTATGATATCTACATGCAATATATCTTTGAGAGCTTTTATATTTTTGCCGTTTTTACCTATGATTTTGCCTTTGAGTTTCTCATCGTTTATCTTTATATTGCTTGTGAAGTTTGTCTCCAAAAAGTCTGTCATATATCTACTAGTAGCATCTAGTAGTAGCTGTGCTGACTTTTCTTTGAGATCTTCTTTTATCTTGGCATATCCGTCTTGATATAGCTTGTCTATGCTGCCTTGCGCTATATCACGACTAAGCTCTACTAGTATATCTTTAGCTTCATCTATAGTTATGTTGGCAATATCTTCAAGAGCTTTAGTTGTTTGTTCTAGTTGTTTTCTATTTTTTGAGCTTGTTTGTTGAGCTTCTTCTACAAGCATAGTTAACTTTTGCTGCTGTAGTTCTATATTTTTCTCACGGTTTTCTAGTTTGGTTTGTTTGGTCTGGATATCAAGTTCACTTTCAAACTCTATAGCTTTGGCTTTGGCTTTGGCTTTTATCTCATGTATATCGAAGTTTGCTTTGTGTATTTTGTTGGTTATCATATATGTTACTATCGCTGTCAATATAATAGCTATAAATATTATCAAAATTATCTCTATATTCATCTCGTTCCTTTTATTATCTTGTCTGCTTTTATATCAAAGCTATTTGTGATATTTTCTTGTGCTTTATAGTTCACTCTTTGGACAAATATCGTGTATGGTTTGTTTTTCAATCTATCAAAAAACTTATCATAATAGCCCTTGCCAAACCCTATTCGTCTATATGTGGTATCATATGCCACTATAGGCACTACTGCTATATCTATCCGGGACTCGTAGCCCGGTTTTTTTGGTTGTCTTATACCATATTTTCTACAACTCATAGGCGACCGATACATTGCTACTGTCATATTTGTGTCGTCTATATGTGGCACCATGACAGTATATCGCCTATCCATTTTTAACCTATTTAAAAGTCCATAAATATCAACTTCTATCTTCATAGGCATATACAAAAGCACTCTATAGCCAGAGGTCTCCTGTATCATTTGCCACAACTTTTGGACAAGCTTCTTATCTTTGTATCTGTTGTTTTTATAACTTTGGGCTTTTAACTTGCCCAAAGCATATGCTCTAAAACTGTTTTTGTCTATTTTCTTTTTTCTTTGACATATGCTACAGCTTTGTCAAACCAACCTACTATATTTTTCTGTGCTTTTGTGCCGAACTCTTTCGCATCTTTTGTGGCATTTTTCGCTGTGTCGCTGTTTAAAGCATCTTTTATGTTTTGCTCTGCTTTTTTGCTGAACTCTTTCACTTCTTTTGTAGCATTTTTCGCTGTGTCGCTGTTGAGGACTTCTTTTATATTTTTCTCTGCTTTATAGTAACTGTCTACGAAAACCTCTTCCGCTTTCTTTGAATATTTTCGGACATCATCTACTACAGAGTTGTCTATATTTTCCATGACTTTTTTGACCGCTTTGCCTATATCCGCTGGAGACACTACTACAGATACTCCTGCTTTTTTCAAAGCATCCATCTTTTCTTTGGCCGTGCCTGCACTACCGCTGACTATAGCTCCTGCATGACCCATGGTCTTGCCTTTGGGTGCTGTTTGCCCTGCTATAAATGCCACTACAGGCTTGGTGATATTAGCTTTGATATGCTTTGCCGCTTGTATCTCTAAGTCGCCACCTATCTCACCTATCATCACCACTGCTTTTGTGTCGTCGTCTTTTTCAAACATATCAAGCAACTGGATATATGACAATCCTATGATAGGATCACCACCGATACCTACAGCGGTGCTAATACCATATCCTACAGCACAGACTTGGTTTGCTCCCTCATAAGTCAATGTCCCAGACTTTGATATCAAACCTACTTGACCCTTTTTAAATATGCTTCCTGGCATGATACCTATCTTGCACTCATCGGCTGTGATGACACCCGGACAGTTTGGTCCTATAGTTTTCATACTCTTTTTGGTAGCATAACTTTTCGCCATCTGCATATCTTTTACTGGCGCACCTTCTGTGATGATGACTGCTAGTTCTATACCACTATCAGCAGCTTCCATCACGGCATCGGCTACAAATGCAGGTGGCACAAATATCATACTGACCGTAGCTTCTGTTTTTGCTACTGCTTGGGCAACTGTATTAAATACTGGTTTGCCTAGATGTTTTTGTCCGCCTTTGTTTGGAGTAACTCCGCCTACTATATCTGTGCCATATTCCAGACACTGTGTCGCATGAAATGTCCCCTCTTTTCCTGTAAATCCTTGGACTATGACTTTGGTGTTTTTATCTACTAATATTGACATCTATTTCTCCTCCTTTACTGTAGTTTTTTTGACTGCTGGTTTTTTTGCTACTGGTTTTTTTGTTGTCGTTTTTGGCTTCGATTTTGGCTTCGGTTTTGCTTTTGCTTTTGCCTTTTTTGGTGCTTTTGCTGCTTTGACTGCCTTTTTTGCTCCATCACCCAAATCTTCGGCTACTATGAGATTGGCTATCTTTGCTTTGTTTAATATCTGTGTCGCTTCTGTAGCATTTGTGCCGTCTAGTCTCACTATGACTGGCACATCTACTTTGGTTATCTTCGTAGCCTCTATGATACCATTTGCTATCCTATCACATCGCACGATGCCACCAAATATATTTACAAATATCGCTTTGACTTTTCTGTTTTTAAGTATTATCTCAAACCCTTTTGCCACAGTTTCGGCACTGGCGCTTCCGCCTACATCTAGGAAGTTTGCAGGTGTTCCACCCATATGGTTGATAGTATCCATCGTCCCCATAGCTAGTCCAGCTCCGTTTACCATACAGCCTATCTCGCCATCTAGTGCTACATAGCTCAGCCCATATTTAGCCGCCTCTATCTCATCTTTGTCCTCTTCACTCAAGTCTCTCATAGCTTCTATGTTTGGCTGTCGATACAATGCAGAGTTATCAAACCCCATCTTGCCATCGAGAGCTAGAAACTCACCGCTACCTGTTTTGACTAGTGGATTTATCTCTATCATCTCCGCATCGTTTTCCATATATAACTTGTATAACTTACTAGCGAAACTTATGATATTTTTCTGCTCCACCTTATCTGTGATACCTAGACCAAAGGCTAGTTGCCTACCATGAAAACCTTGAAAACCTATAGACGGATCTACAGGCACAGTGATTATCTTTTCTGGTGTCTTTTCGGCGACCGTCTCTATATCCATACCGCCCTGTGTGCTAGCCATGAGCAGTGGCATCTCAAGTTTTCTATCTAGGACAACACTTAGATATAGTTCATCTTTGATATCGGCACCATCTTCTATATATAGCTTACGAACCTTTTTGCCTTTTGCATCTGTCTGGTGAGTGATGAGTTGCATACCTAGTATTTCACTGGATAATTTTTCTACCTCTTCTAGTGACTTTGCTAGTTTGACACCGCCTCCTAGTCCTCGTCCGCCTGCATGTATTTGTGCTTTGACGACCCATACTGGTCCGCCTAGTTTCACAGCATTTGCTACTGCTTTTTTGACCGTAGTCGCCACTATACCTTTGGGTGTGGGTATATCATACAAACCAAAAATACTTTTCGCTTGATACTCATGAATATTCATCTTTAACTCCTGTTTTAAAATTTAGTCTATTATACCATCTTAAACTTAATCCAACTCAAAACTACAGAAAAGTTAGCTTTGTCTTTTTCATCCTCTTAGCTTTTAAGTATCAGCATAGTGCCAGCACCTACCATAGCTACACCAGATATTTTGTTTAGTCTTGTCATAGCAGAGGAACTTTTGAAAATCTCCTTTGCCTTTGATGCCATGTATGCATAGCTTGACAGGACACAGCTCAATGTAGCAGATACTATCAGCACAGTCGCTACTATATCAGCGGAACTTAGAGTCTCCAGCTCCATAAATGCTGGCAAAAAACTCAAGTAAAACACGATAACCTTTGGGTTGCCAAGAGTTATCAACAATCCACTTGAAAAATTTGTCCTCCAAGAGAGCTTTGGAACTTTGAGTATATTTGCAGATGATACCTCGTTTGTGTATATCTTGTATCCTAGATATATTAGATAGGCACCGCCTATGTATTTGATAAGCCCAAACAACTCACCCATCGTAGTAGCTATGAAACCCAGCCCATATATCGCCACTAGCAGATACACGACATCGCCTATGACTATACCTGCTACTACAAATAAAGCATTGGCAAAGCCGCTAGCTATGGCTCTAGATATGGTAGCAAACACACCAAGACCGGGAGTGATCCCTAGCAAAAACGTAGCCCCCGCGAGCGCTATCGCACTATATATTGTCATATTTCTCCTTTTT